>NZ_CP092370.1:328230-656460 GCF_028473145.1 Flavobacterium sp. CBA20B-1 | reverse complement strand
CGATACATTACCATATAGATGAACGCGGGCAAGTGTGGTTAAATTTAGATTATACCGCAAAATATCCAGGCGGACCTTTTATGAGTGAAGAAATTTTAGGAGAATTAACCTTGAACTAATGACCAATATATTTATAACAACCGGTGCTGTTTTTGGCGCTTTAGGAATTATTTTCGGAGCCTTTGGTGCACATGCTTTAAAAAAGATTTTTAACAAGGAGCAACTAAATAACTTTGAAACAGGTGTGAAATATCAAATGTATCATGCTATTTTGTTAATAATTGTAGGTTTCAACCTTAATTATATCACAAAATTGCAAACCTTGTTATACTATTCATTAACTTTCGGAATTGTTTTATTTAGTTTTAGTATTTATGCACTTTGCATAAGCAGTGCATGGAATAAAAAAGTTAAAATACTTGGACCCATTACGCCGATTGGAGGATTAATGCTACTAACAGCTTGGGTTTTGCTAATTTTAAACTCTATAAATTAATTTTATTTTTATTAACATTAAATTTTATACATTTACACAGAATTAAATTAACTATTTTAAATGAAAAAATTATTTGCACTTGCTTTTACTGCAGCAGCTTTAGTTTCTTGTAATAAAGACGGATACACGATTAAAGGTGAAGTAAAAGGTTTGGAAGACGGAACAAAAGTTTATATTAATAAACAAGACGAAAACGGATTTACAAAGATTGATTCAACCGAAATTAAAGGTGGTGTTTTTGAATATAAAAGCGAAAAAACACCCGAAACCGATTTATATTTTATTGAGTTAGGAAAAACTCAAGAATTTATGTTTCCTTTTGTAGTTGAAAATGGAGACATTAAATTTACTTTTGATAAAGCAAAACCAGAAGATGCAAGAGTAAAAGGTACTAAAAATAACGATTTACTTGCATCATATAACGAAGAAGCTTACAAAATTCAGACTGAAATAATGGATTTTCAAAAGCAAAACCAAGCTAAATTCATGGAAGCGCAGCAAAAAGGCGATCAAGCAACTATGAAGTCTTTAATGGATCAAATGACGAAAATTCAAGACAAATATGTAGATCAAAACAAAAAATTCATCACTACCAATAAAGATTCTTATATTTCATTATTGTTGTTGTCGCAATTGGCAATGTCTGATGCATTAAAGTCAGAAGAAATCAGTAAATATTTCAACGATTTAGATGCATCGGTTAAAGAAACGAAAAAAGGGAAAGAGTTTGCCGAAAACTTGAAAAAGATGGAAACAAACCAAAAAGAAATGCAAGCAAAACAGCAAAAAGTAGCTGTTGGGCAAAAAGCACCAGACTTTTCTGCAACAACACCTGATGGTAAAACAGAATCGTTAATGGCCAATTTAGGTAAGGCAACAATCATTGATTTTTGGGCTTCATGGTGTGGACCTTGTCGTAAAGAAAATCCAAACGTGGTAGCACTTTACAACAAATATAAAGACAAAGGTTTAAAAATAATTGGTGTTTCATTAGACAAAGAAAAAGAAGCTTGGATGAAAGCAATTGCCGATGATAAATTAGCTTGGATGCATGTATCAAACTTAAAATTTTGGGAAGATCCAATTGCGAAAGAATATGCTGTTGAATCAATTCCTGCAACATTTATCTTAGATGCAAACGGAACAATCGTAGCAAAAGATTTAAGAGGAGCAGAATTGGAAGCAAAAATCGCAGAAATTTTAAAATAATTTATTGTGAAAATATTAGAAAAGGTCGGTATATTGTTACCGACTTTTTTTGTTTATATGATTCAACTAACCGAAGTGATTTAAACTTTTTATTGCCAAATAAATAATGTGTAATTAAATGATAATTAATTATTTAACCACATAGATTCGCAGAAAATATAGACTTTGGAATGTGCATAAGTACACGTAGTTTTTTAAGCGACGCTTAAAAACTATGTGTTCCTAAAGTTTTGTCTATGAATTAAGTCAGGAGAGTTATGTTTCTGTAGTTTATTGAATTTTTCATGTATTCTATTACCACAAAAGTTTAAATGAGTTCACCAATAAATACAATAACTACAAAGATAATTTCGTTTTTTATAATAAGCTGAACGAAATTAAATGAACCTACACTAAATCTTATCATTATGCGGAGCGTAAATATTTATATGTTTTTCCACCGCTATCTAAAAGATATTTATACATTTACAAAAAAAATACATAAATGACTAGTCACCAACAACGTGTACAAGAGGCAGTACACTTTTTTGTCAATAAAGACACTTTCTTAGGCTTTAGAAAATTGTTAGATTGTGCGATGGATACGCAAAACATGCATATTTATCAAGATGCAATTGCGCTCACTGATTGGAAAGAGAAAAACCCAAAGGAAATCGAAGCTTTTAGTGCTAAAGCAAAAGAATTACTAGAAAAAATAGCGCAAATTCATGTGGAACCCCATACAGCAAACGAATTGGTGTTAGAAGCTAATGACCTTACGAAAAGCTATGGTTCACAGAAATTTTCTTTGGGTCCGGTTTCGTTAACCCTTACAAAAGGTCAGGTATTTGGCTTAGTGGGTGAAAACGGAAACGGAAAAACCACTCTTTTGCGCATTTTGGCGAAAGAAATTGCTCCTACAAACGGAACATTGCGCTATCAATTCAGCACCAAAATTCAGAGCGATTACGACTTGCGGACTAAATTGATTTACATTCCACAACGAACCGATAAATGGTATGGCAGCTTGCTGGACAACTTGCGCTTCGTGTTGGCTAATTACGGCGAGCGTCCCGAGGAAATTGAAACCCGGGTTTTATTGATGGTTGCTCGTTTAGGCTTGTGGAATTACAAACACTTAAAGTGGAGCGAACTTTCATCGGGCTATAAAATGCGTTTTGAATTGGCTCGTACTTTATTGAGAAAACCCGAAATTTTGTTATTAGACGAACCTTTGGCAAATCTTGATGTGTTGGCGCAACAAATTATTTTGGAAGATCTAAAAGCAATTTGTAATTCGGTAAATAACCCCATTGCATTAATTCTAAGTTCTCAACAATTGTTCGAGGTTGAAAAAATTTCTGATAAAGTAATTTTCCTTAAAAACGGACAATACAATCCATTGGCAACTGCTGAAAACGACTCCGAAAAACCATTAATCATGGAAATTGACACTTCGGCCAGTCGTGAAGAGTTACTATCTATTTTTGAAAATTTTGCTTTAACAAAACTTACTTTTAACGGTGGAGTTTATACTGCATACTTCAACGCAGAAACACTATTTTCAAACGCAATCGTGGCATTGGGCGCAGCTAACATTCAACTTACATATATCCGTGATATATCGGCATCAACCCGCAGATTTTTTGTAAACTAATAAATCACTCTTATGAATTTTATCAATAAAATAAATAAATACCTTATCGACCGCTATCCAACTATTTGGAACACACGCATTGTTTGGATGCTTGCATTAAGCATGCTGCTACACATACTGTTTTTCTTTATTGGATACGTTTCGCACAACAATCCCGTTTCTTTGCAAAATAGCGGTGTAATTGATGACTTTTTTTCCAGCGGATTCATTCTGGTAAACATCATTATTTCGGTGCTCTTGCTTGTGGGGTGGTTGGTTTATATGTTTAAAAACAACGGTTTCAAGAATTTTTATCCAACCAGCAATTGGAAACTTTTCGGTCAATTTGTTTCCTATCTAGTAATTATTTTTGCGTCGATTACCTTTTATTTTTCGTATATGTTTGGTTTCAGAACATATATTAATCAGGCTTATCCAAATAATGAATTCGTAAAAGATGTTGCAATAATAAACAAAGCTTATCCCTTTTTATCGCTCGAGTATCAAGATTTTGAGTTGGATAAAAAAGCCTATCCAAAAATGTTTATGGATTTGTATTGCGAAACCAATAGCAATTACATTCATTACAGCGAACCTTTTTATACATTAAAAGATAAAAATTATCAATTTTTTCGATTGTATGAAGTAGCCGTTACTGAACGCGATGTAAACAGAGATTTTAAATACCCTGCTGCCGAATATAAAAAAGGTACGGAATTGGCATACAAAAATATTGTGGCAGATACTTGTTTTTATTATTTTAAGAAAGAAGTGGTTGATGTATCTTCTCATGTAAAAAGCGCAGAATTCAGCTATTATAATTTTTCGAGAGCATTTTATACGGTTGATTTTAACACTGTTGATTATTTTGATCGATACAATAACTCGTACAAATATCCCGAGCCTACTTACAACGGAATGTACGGAGTAAACCTGAATGCAAACAAAAACTACAATTTTAGTAAGGATTTTGCCGGTATTTTAAATCGAAAAAATCCACAGGAAATCAAAAAGATTTTAAACGATTTTTTAGAAGTTTCAAAAAAATATCAAATTAAAACCGATTTATCAGCAGATACTTGGTTTAAAATGGTGTATCATCCCACCGATTTTGAAGTGAAACATTTTATCGCATCAGAAAAACCAAGTCCAAGAACGTATTACACTGCCACTGCTGATTCTGCTGCTGTTGTAATCAATTCTGCCTATGAAGAAGTGGAAGTTGCACAAGATGCAGCAGCTACTGTTTCAGCTGCCGTTGCCACAGAAAATGAAAATTTGTTAAGCAATTATTACTATAAAAAACTCAGCAAAAATTATTACGAAATTAGTAATCTTAACTATTTATTGCGAAGCGTAGAACTTGTAAAAACGGTAGATTTTGTTTCAAGAAGCATTCATGTATATATATGGATGGCTTTCTTTTTATCTACTTTAATTTTTTGTTTTAGAGTTACCAATTTGCGTGCAGTGCTGTTTTCAGGAGTTACTGCTGGTGTGTTATCTTTGGTGGTGGGACTCATTTCGCTGTTGTATGCAATGGGCGTTTCAAATGATGAAGAATATTTTGTAGCATATTTGGTGTTAGCCATTTCAACCATCGTTTTATTAATTCCATTACTGTTCGTAAACTTCAGAAATAAATTATTTACTGCTATTTTTATGAATATAAGTATTAATGGATTTGTTTTGTATGTGTTGTTGATTTTAGGCATTATCAGCATGCACCAAAACGATGCTTGTCGCGAGATGCCTGGTTATTACGATAGTTATGCTGCCCGAACTTGTACTACTTTGTTAGAAGATTTAGACATGAATACCAGTTACATACTGTTAGCAGCCGGATTAATTTTTATATTTTTATACACTGCTGTAATTAAAAAGTGGCGTGCTGTGCCTGAATAATTTCAAAATAAAAGTGAAGCTTTTGGGCTTCACTTTTTTTCTTAATAATTGATTTTAAAATACTATTTAACTTCTTGTTTTTCTAATTCAGCAATTACAGCGCGCAAACAACTTTCGTTATAAAACAACCAATTGTCGATAAATTCAGGAGCCTCAGCAACTTTAAATGTATTTCGTACCATTTTATATGCTTTTTCAGCATCTTTTTCATCATAAAAAACATGTTTCCAAAAATAAGGCACGCGTTGCCATTCATATAAAAACAAACCGTTTCGGGCATAGAGAAATGGCGAATGAATACCATCGGTATGAATAAGATCGTAGCCACCATACATGTGCACACGCATGTAAGCAGCAATGTATTTTAAGTTGGCAATAAGTCGTTCTTTTATTTGCTGATTGGTTTCTTTTTGTATAGCCGGAAAGCGCCATTTGTTAAAAGCCAGCGAGCGAATATCATTTTCTTTATCAAGCTTTTCAAAATCGGTACTTAAATTAATGTAATAGTTGGTATTACCTTCCAATTCAAGCATAAAATCGCTTTTATAACCTTTAAAATCTCCATGAATTTGAATGCATCCCTCCTCTTCTTTTAAAATTTTTAAAGGTAAATCACCATAAAGAGCGGATTGCAAAACGATTTCGTCTTTATTCACCAATTTATAAGTGCCATGCATGAAATGATTGCCTATAAGAAACGTGAAATCTTTATTTGGTTTCAACGACAAATAGGAATAAAATGCATAAGGTTCCGTACTTTCTGCAATGGGCAATACCTTGTCAGGAAGTCTTTCCGAATATTCATTGAATCGCTGTTCATTAAAAACATTGATAATTCTGAAATCTTGATCTTTAGAAAAATCGATCGTTTGTATGTTAGGATTCCATTTGCTGCAGGCAATAAAAGCAAAGCACAAGAAATATAAAGTGATTTTTTGGTACATAGAAACAAATTTAAAAATGCAAATATAAAAAGTCGGTGAAAAAATGAATCATAAAATGTAGAAAATTAATCCACCACGATTCGTTTGATGTCTTTGGGCAAACGTGCCAATAATTCATAATTCAACTGGTTGCTGTTTTCGCTAAACGAAGCCAACGAAATTGTCTGTTCGGCTTGACTTCCGATCAGTACCACTTCATCCCCGATTTGCACATCGGGCAGGTTGGTCACGTCCAGCGTTAGCATATTCATGTTCACACTTCCGATTACATCTACCCGAAATCCATTGACCAATGCTTTTCCCTGATTGCTCAGTTTGCGACTGTATCCATACGCATATCCAACCGGAACGATGGCGATTTTCGTCGGAATATTCGTATAAAAAGAAGTACCATAACCGATGAATTCTCCGGCATTTACTGTTTTCACTTCGATTACTTTACTTTTCCATGAAATCACTCTTTTCAGCGGATTGGGTTCTTCGGGATGTTGCAAATAATGGTGAACGTAGGTTTCGTTATTTGGGAAAAATCCATACTGTAAAATCCCTACTCTTACCATATCAAAAACATATTTCGGATAACGCAAAACGGCTGCCGAACAAGCAATGTGGTATTTTGGAGCATGATTTTCCAGCAACTCAAATTTCTTTTTGATTTTTTGAAATTGTTGGATCTGGTCTTTGATTCGTTTGTAATTGGCAATGCTTTCCGAACCCGCCAAATGTGTACAAACGCCTTTTATTTCGATTAAATACGTTTCGTTAATTTTTGACATAATTGGTTTGAAATCTTTCGGTGCAAATCCGGTTCGATTCATTCCAGTTTCAAATTCCAAATGGATTTTTGCATTCAGATTTGATTTTTTTACACAATTCAACACATTCTCCAACGAATGGAAATTGGGAACGTAAAATTCAATATTGTGTTCAATTGCCCACATCATTTCGTGGTGGTTCAGGGTTCCCATGATCATCAAAACAAATTCACCACGCACCGATTGCAAAAGTTGATAGGCTTCTTGCGCACTGTAAACACTGAAATGGCGGATGCGGCATTCATACGCCAGCGGACCATAGGTTTCTATGCCATGACCATAAGCATCACCTTTGACCACAGCTGAAAAAATGGTTTTTTCGGGGATGGATTTTTGTATGAATTTTATATTTTGTGCTAAAGCTGATTTGGAAATTTCGATCCAGGAAGCCGGTTCCGGTTTATAGTGCATTTTCTAAAATTTTGTAAAACATTTTGAAGCGGTTAAGGTAATTTCATCTGGAAAATCATAGTCGGGATTGTGAAGCGCCGGACAATTTTCGCCCGAACCAATCCCAAACATGGCACCCGGAATCAATTGCGTAAACAAGCCAAAATCTTCGCCCCATTTAAACGTTTTTTAATCTTTTTGATTTTCAAAAGTAAGGGCTTAATATGATTTAACTTTACGACTTTCCACATTCACATAAAAAAAATGCCACCCTAGCTGCGCAAACATAAGAGCCTACTACTTTGAGCCATTTTCAATAACACAAAGATTGCAAAATCTATCGGAGCAATGTAGTGTTTTAAATAGCTATACACTAACTAAAAATTAAAATTTAAGTATGCTACTAATCGTTCTTATTAAATGTGCGGTGTTCTTTGTATAAAGCCAACAGTTCATTTGCAGCAGTAAACGGCGATTTTTCATTGTTTTGAACGGCATGCTCTGCGCTTTTTAAATATCGATTAATCTCTGTATTTTGATAAAAATTTGAAAGCAATTGCTCATTGATTGTTTCTTTTAACCAATAAGCATTTTGATTATTTCGGTTTTCTTCAAAAAAATTATTTGCTTTTACCAACTTAAAATAAGCTTCTAAAAGTTGCCAAACCTCTTCAATTCCTTTATTGTAAAAGGCGCTAACGAGTAATACTTTTGGTTGCCATTTAGAGTCTTTTAAGGGAAATAAATGCAACGCACGATTCATATCGAGTTTTGCATTTTGTGCATGTTTTAAGTTATCTCCATCGGCTTTATTAATAATTACGGCATCGGCCATTTCCATGATTCCGCGCTTAATTCCTTGTAATTCATCACCTGCTCCCGCAAGGTTTAAAAGTAAAAAGAAATCGGTCATGCTGTGTACGGCTGTTTCACTTTGTCCCACGCCAACGGTTTCTATAAGAATGATATCAAATCCGGCAGCCTCGCACAAAATAATGCTTTCGCGGGTTTTTCTCGAAACACCTCCTAAACTTTCCCCCGAAGCTGATGGGCGAATGAATGCGTTTTTATTTTTCACCAAATCTTCCATTCGGGTTTTATCGCCCAAAATACTGCCTTTACTAATACTACTGCTGGGATCAACTGCTAATACCGCAACTTTTTTTCCTATCGAAGTCAAATAGGTTCCAAAAGCTTCAATAAACGTACTTTTGCCAACTCCTGGAACACCAGTAATGCCTATTCTAACGGAATTATTAGCATAGGGCAAACATGCTTGAACAATGCGGTTTGCTTGTTCTTTGTGAGCTATATTGGTGCTTTCAATCAATGTAATTGCCTTACTTAGTGAAGGAATATCGCCTTGTATCAATCTTTGAATCAAAACATCAACATCTATTTTCTTTTTACGGAAATTTTGAATGTTTTTTATGGAATTTTGATTCACATGATTGGGTTGTGCAATTCCATCCTTTTCATGTAAAGATTTTTTTTGGGGAAACTTTTCGTTTGGCATGATGAATCGTTTTAACAAACTTACAAAATTGTTCTAAAAAATTCTTGAAATAGCCTATTGATTGTTTGTGTTTGGGTAAATTTGTAATTTCAATTCACAAAAAATGTCTGTAATAAACAAAGCTGGAAATCAAAAACCAGTTTATGCCATATTGCTTGCCATAAGTGCAGCCCATTTGCTCAACGATTTACTGCAAGCAGTGATTCCGGCTATTTACCCAAAGTTAGAAGCTGCATACGATTTGTCATTTGCACAAGTGGGTATGATTACACTATGTTACCAATTGGCAGCTTCGATATTTCAGCCAGTTGTTGGTGCATATACCGATAAAAATCCTAAACCCTATTCGCAGATTTTTGGAATGTTTTTTACCATGGCAGGAATTGCTTTGCTTGCTTTTGCGCCGAATTATGAAGTGATTTTAGTTTCGGTATTTTTAGTAGGTATTGGTTCTTCTATTTTTCATCCCGAATCATCACGCGTGGCGTTTATGGCATCAAATGGAAGAAGAAGTTTTGCACAATCGGTTTTTCAAATCGGCGGAAACACCGGAACAGCTCTGGCTCCGTTATTAATTGCATGGATTGTATTGCCCAACGGACAATTGTATATCCTTTGGTTTGTGGGATTTGCTATTTTGGCTCAATTTATTTTAAGCTACATTGCCAAGTGGTATCAAAACAAATTAAAAATTGCATCAAGATCAACCAAAAAAGTCATTCAAGTGCCCGATTTGTCTGCTTTTAAAATAAATGCAGCAATTACTATTTTATTGGTATTAATTTTCTCGAAATATTTTTATGTGGCCAGTATCACCAGCTATTTTCAGTTTTATACCATGGATAAATTTGGTTTGAACGAAGTTCAGGCACAAGTGTATTTGTTTTATTTCTTGATTTCGGTGGCAGTTGGCACCTTGTTAGGCGGAATTTTCGGAGACCGCTTCGGTCGGAAATACGTTATTTGGTTCTCGGTTTTGGGTGCAGCTCCGTTTACCTTGGCATTGCCTTACGTAGATTTTCAGTTAACCGGAATTTTAATCGTGATCATTGGCTTGATTATTTCATCAGCATTTCCTTCAATTTTGGTTTATGCGCAAGAATTATTGCCAAAGAAATTAGGAATGGTTTCGGGCTTGTTTTACGGTTTTGCATTTGGAATGGGCGGAGTAGGATCGGCAGTTTTAGGACTTTGGGCAGATGCAACTTCTATTGAACATATTTACAATATTTGTTCGTATCTTCCATTAATAGGCGTTATTGCTTATTTCCTTCCGAATATGCAGAAAATCAACTATAAAAACATTGAATAATGATTACAACTGAAATCAAAAATAAAATAATAGAAATTGTTGGTACATCATACGTTTTTACCGATGAGGAAACCTTGAACGAATACGGAAAAGATCATACCGAAGATTTGGTTTTTCCGCCTTCCATTTTGGTGAAACCGGCTTCAACAGAAGAAATCAGCGCTATAATGAAAATCGCTTTTGAATACGCTATTCCCGTAGTTCCAATTGGAGCTAGAACGGGTTTAAGTGGCGGTATTTTAGCGGTTCATAAAGGTATCGGACTTTCGTTGGAACGATTGAATAAAATAGAAAAAATCGATGAAGAAAATCTGCAAGTAATTACACAACCTGCTGTTATTACCGAAGTTTTGCAACAAGCCGTTGCCGAAAAAGGATTGTTTTATCCGGTGGATCCAAGCAGTAAAGGCAGTTGTTTTATTGGTGGAAATATTGCTGAAAATGCAGGTGGTGCTCGGGCTGTGAAATACGGCGTTACGAAAGATTATGTGTTGAATTTAGAAGTGGTTCTCCCGAATGGAGAAATTATATGGACGGGTGCAAACACGCTTAAAAATTCAACCGGATACAATTTAACGCAGTTAATGGTGGGCAGCGAAGGCACTTTGGGCATTGTTACAAAAATTGTTTTAAAATTGACACCAGCTATTCAGCACAACGTATTGCTATGGATTCCATTTTTTAAGATGGAACAAGCAGCAGCGGCAGTTTCGGCTATTTTTAAGGCAGGAATTGTTCCAAGTGCGTTAGAATTTATGGAGCGCGATGCTATTTTGTGGACCAGTAAATTTGTTGAAGTGCCCGATGTTTACTTAAAACCCGAAAACGAAGCACATCTGTTGGTTGAAGTAGATGGTAATTATCCTGAAATATTAATGAATGAAGCGGAAAGAATACTTGCTGTAGTTGAACAGTATGAAGTGGACGAAGTGCTTTTTGCAGACACAACCGATCAAAAAAACACACTTTGGAAATTGCGCAGAAACATTGCCGAAGCTGTGAAACAAAACACCGTTTATAAGGAAGAAGATACCGTGGTTCCTCGCTATGAATTGCCAAAATTATTGATGGGAATTAAGGCTATTGGTGAGAAATATGGCTTTAAAAGTATTTGTTACGGACACGCTGGCGATGGAAATTTGCATGTAAACATTGTAAAGTTAGATATGACCGAAGAAACTTGGAAAAACCAAGTTCCAAAAGGAATTAAGGAAATTTTTGAGTTAACAAAATCATTAAACGGAACCATTTCGGGCGAACACGGTATTGGTCTGGTTCAAAAAGAATTTATGTCGATTGTTTTTACTGATGTTGAACTGCATCTAATGTATCAAATCAAAAAAATATTCGATCCAAAAAACATCATGAATCCTGGAAAAATATTTCCTTCAAAATATGCTCATTAATGCATAAACATTTTTTGCTTTATAAACCCGCAGGTTATATTTCCCAGTTTGTTTACGAAAAAAAACGAAACAAAAAAAAACTCGGCGAATTGTTCAATTTTCCCGAAGGAACAATGGCGATTGGCAGGTTAGACGAAAATTCGGAAGGTTTGCTAATGTTGACAACCGATGGCAAAATAAGTGAAGAAATTCGCAGTGCACATTACGAAAAGCAATATGTGGTTCAGGTCGATGGAATTATCACCGAAGAAGCGATTGAAAAATTGCAAAAAGGTGTTGAAATTGGAGTTAAAGGAGTTCGAGTAACCACCAAAAAATGTTTTGCCGCAATTATTAAAAAACCCGATTATGTGGGTGAAGGTTACCGCATTCGCAGCGATCGTCACGGTCCCACTAGTTGGCTGACCATTACATTAACGCAAGGAAAATTCCGTCAGGTTCGCAAAATGACTGCGGCTGTTGGTTTCCCAACGTTACGTTTAATCCGCATTCGTATCGGTAATTGGACTTTGGAAGGAATGAATGTAGGTGAAGTTGTGCAAATCCAACTATAAATGCAACAAAAAATCCCACCAATAATGATGGGATCAATTAGGTTATCTTTCAATTTCTTTTAAGCTTTCCATTTTTTTGTTTGCCAAGAAACCTTTAATATCTTCAAAATGTTCTTTCACGCGCTTGTTTCCAAATTCAAAAACTTTTTCTGCCAAACCATCTAGAAAATCACGGTCGTGGGAAACTAAAATCAACGTTCCGTCAAAATCGCGCAACGCATCTTTGATGATGTCTTTGGTTTTCATATCCAAATGGTTCGATGGTTCATCTAAAATCAGCAAATTCACCGGTTCCAACAATAATTTAATCATTGCCAAACGTGTTTTTTCGCCACCCGAAAGTACTTTTACTTTCTTTTGAATGTCATCACCTTGAAACATAAATGCACCCAAAATATTTTTGATTTGTGTACGAACATCACCAACGGCTATTCGATCAATCGTTTCAAAAATTGTCGCGTTTTCATCTAACAATGCGGCTTGGTTTTGAGCAAAATAGCCAATTTGTGCGTTATGTCCAATTTCTACCGAACCACCATTGATTTCAATTTCTTTCATAATGGCTTTAATCATGGTTGATTTTCCTTCTCCATTTTTACCTACGAAAGCTACTTTTTGTCCCCGTTCGATCACTAAATTAGCATCTTTAAAAATCAATTTATCGTCATACGATTTTTCTAAATCTTTCACAATCACTGGATATTGACCTGAACGAACCGATGGTGGAAATTTCAACTTCAATGCCGAATTATCTACTTCATCTACTTCAATCGGAACTATTTTTTCTAACATACGAACGCGCGATTGCACTTGTTCTGTTTTGGAAAAAGTACCACGAAAACGCTCAATAAACGCTTGGTTATCAGCAATAAACTTTTGTTGTTCTTCATAAGCTTTTTGTTGATGAATGCGTCGTTCTTTTCGCAATTCCAAATAGTGAGAATATTTCGCTTTGTAATCGTAAATTCTTCCCATGGTAACTTCAATAGTTCTGTTGGTAATGTTATCAACAAACGCTCTATCGTGCGAAATGACCATTACGGCTTTTGCCTGATTGATTAAGAAATCTTCCAGCCATTCAATACTATCCATATCCAAGTGGTTGGTTGGCTCATCAAGCAAAATTAAATCGGGTTTTGTCAATAAGATTTTAGCCAATTCGATACGCATTCTCCATCCACCCGAAAATTCTTTGGTAGGGCGATTGAAATCTTCTCTTTCAAAACCTAAACCTTTTAAGATTTTTTCTACTTCTGCTTCGTAATTTACTTCTTCGATCGAATAATATTTTTCAGATAATTCTGAAACTTTTTCGATCAATTTCATGTATTCATCGCTTTCATAATCGGTACGGACAGTCAATTGCTCATTGATTTCGTAGATTTCCTTTTTCATATTCAAAACACCTGAAAACGCTTTTGATGTTTCTTCCATCACCGTACAATTATCTTCGGTCAATAAATGCTGTGGCAAATAGGCAATAACGGCATCACTTGGTGCCGAAATATTGCCGCGAGTAGGTTTGTTTACACCCGCCACAATTTTCAATAAGGTAGATTTTCCCGCACCATTTTTACCCATAAGGGCAATTTTATCGGTTTCGTTAATGGCGAAAGTTACTTCGCTGAAAAGTGTTGTTCCGCCAAATTCTACGGCAATATCGTTTACTGTAATCATTTTATAAAAATAAGTTGTGCAAAGATAAAATAAGATGTGATAAAAAAAAGCTAACGGTTTGTTAGCTTTTAAATATTGTATTACTAGGTATACTGATTATTGTTTAGAACTGTACAATTAAGAGATAATGTTTTATTAAAATTAATGGTATGAGAAAGTACCTATAACTTCTCCATCAATTGCCAATTTAACTGGATATTTTTTAGCATTAAATTCAATATCGAATTTCAATCCAGTATCTTCAATAACTACATTATCGCCCCATGTAAATATTTTTTTTATCTCTGGTGTTTCTGAATATTTAGTAGTTTGTACAGAATTAAGATCAAATTTATAAATATTAGTAACAATAGTTCCATCAGACATTGTTACATCCTTTCTTGTACAATTGTTTCCTATATGCTGATATTGTGTTGAGAAAGATAATACATCATTTGAATAATTTTCAGACTTAATTAAAACTTTATTACTATCATATTCGTATCTAACCTTTACAATAGGATTGATCCCTATCGTAACAGTTTCACTAATTAGACCTGCAGAATTGTAAAAGAAATCCATCCCACCATTAGCTTGACCGTCCTTATAATATCTCTTATTAATAATTTTATTACCATTATAGTTATATTTAGTCAAGATATCGCTTCCTTGCTGTACAGATCTAATTTCGCTTACATAACCATTCTCCCCATAATAATAATATAAATCACCATTATATATACTAGTTTGTTTAGCTATTTTTAAGATAGGCTCTGATTGCGAGTCATTGATTGGGTCTTTTTGATTGTTATCATCACTCGAACATGATGCAAAAACTGCTATAGCAGCAAAAAGAAGTAATTTCTTCATTAGTGATTTAATTTTAAATTTAACTAGCAAAATTACTAATTTTCAAAGTATTCAGCAACATAAATATCCTAACAAAACCAAGCTTTCACAAATTGCACATTTTACAATTATATACCATCAAATTTCATTAACTTTGCTTATTAGAATTGAACAAAATGATGGAATCGGTTTTAGACACAAACAAACCGGCTACTGGTAAACCAAAATGGTTACGCGTAAAATTACCAACCGGAAAAAAATATACAGAATTAAGAAGTTTAGTTGATAAATACAAGCTAAACACAATTTGCACTTCAGGAAGTTGTCCAAACATGGGCGAATGTTGGGGCGAAGGTACAGCTACTTTTATGATTTTAGGAAACATTTGCACACGTTCTTGCGGATTTTGCGGTGTAAAAACCGGTCGCCCTGAAACGGTAGATTGGGACGAACCTGAAAAAGTTGCCCGTTCTATTAAACTAATGAACATTAAACATGCCGTATTAACCTCTGTTGACCGCGACGATTTAAAAGATGGCGGTTCCATTATTTGGGCAGAAACCGTTAAGGCGGTTCGCAGAATGAGCCCGGGAACTACAATGGAAACATTAATTCCTGATTTTCAAGGTATCGAAAGAAATATCGACCGTATTTTGGAAGTGGCTCCTGAAGTGATTTCGCACAATATGGAAACCGTTCGCCGATTGACCCGAGAAGTGCGTATCCAAGCAAAATACGACCGTAGTTTGGAAGTTTTACGTTACCTAAAAGCAAACGGAGCTAAAAGAACCAAATCGGGTATTATGCTTGGTTTGGGCGAAACCGAAGATGAAGTAATTCAAACCATGCACGATTTGCGAAATGTTGGTTTAGATGTTTTAACAATTGGGCAATATTTACAGCCTAGTAAAAAACATTTACCAGTGAAAGAATTCATTACGCCGGATCAGTTTAAAAAATACGAAGAAATTGGATTGAACCTTGGTTTCCGCCATGTTGAAAGTGGTGCTTTGGTTCGATCTTCTTATAAAGCACAAAAACATATTTTGTAAATTAGTTTAATGCTTAAGGTTTAAAGTTACAGATAGAAACGTTAAACTATAAATTTTAAACCTATCAATAATGAAAACAAAACACACCTTAATTATTTTAGCAATTGGCTTCTTTGTAATTTTAATTGGAGCGGTTTTAAAGATTACCCATTTAGAAATTGGTCCTTTAAATGGCAATAGTGTTTTAACAGTAGGTATGTTGGTTGAAATGATCGGTGGAGTTTTACTTATATATAAATTGATTACTGCTAAAAAATCAAATGATTTTTTAAATTCATAAAAATCCAGGAATTTTGAAACCTGAACAAAAAATAAAAATCGCTATTAACGGATTTGGTCGAATTGGTAGAAACCTTTTCCGTTTGCTGCTTCATCATCCGCTCATAGAAGTGGTTGCTATTAACGATTTAGCCGATACCGCTACAATGGCGCATTTGTTAAAGTACGACAGTGTGCATGGAAAATTATCTGAAAACGTATCGTATAATGAAGATCATTTAATTGTAAATGATACCCAAATTGTGTTTTTGCACGAAAAAGATATTGCAAAATTAAACTGGAAACCTTTCAATGTTGATTTTGTAATTGAAGCTACCGGGAAACACAAAACCGCAGATTTATTGCAGTATCACATAAGAAACGGAGCAAAACGAGTCATTCTTTCGGTTCCGCCTGATGACAACGAAATTAAAACTGTTGTTTTGGGTGTGAACGAATCTATTTTGAATGGTTCAGAATTAATTGTTTCAAACGCAAGTTGTACTACCAACAACGCAGCGCCTATGGTTAAAGTAATTGATGAATTATGTGGATTAGAAAAAGCTTTCATCACCACGGTTCACTCCTACACCACTGATCAAAGTTTGCACGATCAACCTCATAAAGATTTACGCAGAGCGCGTGGAGCAGCACAATCGATCATTCCAACAACAACAGGTGCAGCAAAGGCATTAACCAAAATTTTTCCTGAATTTGAAGGGAAAATCGGCGGTGGCGGAATTCGCGTTCCTGTTCCCGATGGTTCTTTAACCGATATTACCTGCTATGTAAACCGCGATGTTTCGGTGGAAGAAATCAACGAAGCATTTAAAAAAGCAGCCGAAAATCAATTGAAAGGAATTATGGAATATACCGAAGATCCAATTGTGTCGGTTGACGTTTTAGGAAATACGCATTCTTGTTTGTTCGATGCTCAATTAACAGCTGTTTTAGGACGAATGGTAAAAATTGTTGGTTGGTATGATAACGAAATTGGATATTCTTCCCGATTGATTGATTTAATTCTGTTTATGCAAAATAAGAAACAGAATTGATATATTTGCAAAATTTATAACTTATACTCCATGAAAACATTAGACAAATTAACGGCACGCAGCGGAAATCAATGCGAATTATGTTCTGCAACAGAAAATTTATCCATTTACGATGTTCCGCCAACAGCAAGTAATTTATCAGACCGCGAAATTTTAGTTTGCGAGACGTGTTTAAATCAAATCGAAAAGAAAGAAGAATTAAATGCAAACCATTGGCAATGTTTGTCCACTTCTATGTGGAACGAAAATATTCCGGTACAGGTTGTAAGCTGGCGCATGTTGAACCGCTTTAGAAACGAAAGCTGGGCTGCCGATTTACTAGATATGATGTATTTAGACGATGACACCTTAATTTGGGCAAAGCAAACCGGAGATCATGAAGGCGACGGAAGTATTGATTTACACAAAGACTGCAACGGAAATATTTTAGTAGGTGGCGATACGGTAACACTTATTAAAGATTTAGATGTTAAAGGGTCAACTTTAAATGCAAAAATTGGTACTGCAGTTAGAAATATCCGCTTGGTTCATGATAATACCGAACAAATTGAAGGTAAAATTGATGGTCAACAGATTGTTATTCTTACAAAATATGTAAAAAAGCAAGCGTAAATAGTAAAAAAATTATCATTTTAAAGATGTTGTTGTTAAAACAGCATCTTTTTTTATGTTTAACATTTTCTGGCACATCATTTGAAAAGCTATTCATATCAAACAATAATTTTAAAACAAATTGTATTATGAAAGCATTATTCACCTTAGCACTCATAGCCGTTACAACAATTGCAAGTGCGCAACCGGGACACCACAGAGGGAGCCACAAACATAAAAAACACCACAAAAAGCATTATACACATAAACATCACAGAGATGATGACCGCTATTATCGCCACAATCAAAGAAGAGTGGTACGATACGACCGCCAAAGAGATGCGCATTATTACGTTAATCGAGAAATGAGTCGTTATGACTTTTTGAGATTATCTCGTGCACAAAGAGCTAAGTTACAAGTTTCTTTAAATTATATGATTGTAAATAATTATGGTCCAACAGCTTACGAAAGAAGACTACGTGCCGATTTAAGAAATATTTTAACACGCAACCAATACAGAATGTGGCAACGCAATGCATACAGAGGCGGCGGAAATACATTTGTTTTTAATTTTAACCGATAATTTCACTAAAATACATCCAATAAAAACGAAAACCTCCGAATTGATGATTCAAAACGGAGGTTTTCTATTTATTAAACTAAACTATTTATTATCTAGTAAATAATAATTCGCGGTATTTTGTCAACGTCCATAATTCATTATCAACCATCAATTCTAATTTATCAGCATGGTAGCGAATTTCATCAAAATACGGTTTCACGTTATCGCAATACGCATGTGCCATTTCTTCAATAGTGGTTAAATTATTTGCATCTTTACGAGCATCCATCATCGCGTGTAATTTGGCATTTAGCTCGTTAATATGCATCGAAATTTTCTTTAAAATCAAAATTTGTTCAGTTGCATAATCTTCATAATCTTTACCAAAAATTTCTTTTAAGCCTTTGATGTTTTCAATCAATAAATTTTGATATTTAAAAGTAGTAGGAATGATGTGGTTGCGAACAATATCACCCAAAACTCTGCCTTCAATTTGCACTTTTTTCACATATTCTTCCAATTCAATCTCGTAACGTGCTTCCACTTCGGTGTGGTTCATCACGTTCAATTCAGCAAACAAATCCAATGCTTTTTTAGAAACCTTTGCCTTAAGAGCATCCGGAGTCGTTTTGTGATTTGATAAACCTCTGCGTGCAGCTTCTTCTTCCCATTCTTTGCTATAACCGTCGCCTTCAAACAAAATATGTTTGGTTTCTTTAATGTATTCGCGCAACACGTTAAAAATAGCTTCGTCTTTTTTCAATCCGTCTTTTTCAACCAAAGCTTCTACTTCTTTTCTAAAATCGTTCAACTGTTTTGCCACAATGGTGTTCAAAGTGGTCATAGAAGTAGCACAGTTTGCTGTTGATCCAACGGCACGAAATTCAAATTTATTCCCTGTAAACGCAAAAGGTGAAGTTCTGTTACGATCGGTGTTATCCAACAAAACATCTGGAATTTTGCCCACAACATTCAACTTTAAATCGGTTTTTTCAGCTGGTGATAATTTTCCTGTAGATACCCCTTCTAAATATTCTAAAACTTTTGTCAATTGTTGCCCGATAAAAATCGAAATAATTGCTGGTGGTGCTTCATTTGCACCCAAACGGTGATCATTGGAAGCCGATGCTATCGACGCACGCAACAATTCTTCATAATTTGAAACCGCTTTAATAGTATTAATGAAAAACGTTAAGAATTGTAAATTGCTTGTTGGTGTTTTTCCTGGTGATAATAAATTGATACCAGTATCGGTTGCTAATGACCAGTTGTTGTGTTTACCCGATCCGTTTACGCCTTTGAATGGTTTTTCGTGAAATAGCACTTTAAAGTGATGACGCTCTGCTACTTTTTGCATTACATCCATCAATAAAGAATTATGATCTACTGCTAAATTGGTTTCTTCAAAAATCGGTGCCAACTCAAACTGATTAGGTGCAACTTCATTATGGCGTGTTTTTACCGGAATTCCCAACAACATACACTCGTTTTCTAAATCGCGCATATAGTTTAAAACTCTTGTAGGAATCGATCCAAAATAATGATCTTCTAATTGTTGTCCTTTAGCCGAAACGTGACCCAACAAGGTTCTACCCGTTTGCAAAATATCCGGACGCGATGCGGCCAATGCATCATCAATTAAGAAATATTCTTGTTCCCAACCTAATGTTGGTGTTACTTTTTTAACGTTTTTGTCGAAGAATTTAGCAACTTCAGTCGCAGCTTCATCAATAGCAGATAATGCTCTTAACAAAGGCGCTTTATTGTCTAATGCCTCTCCCGTGTAGGATACAAATACAGTTGGAATACATAGCGTTGTTCCAAAAATAAACGCAGGCGATGTAGGGTCCCAAGCAGTATATCCACGTGCTTCAAATGTGTTTCTAATACCTCCGTTTGGAAAAGAAGATGCATCAGGCTCTTGTTGAACCAATTGAGATCCACCAAATTTTTCTACTGGATCAGACCCATCGAATGAAGTTTCAAAAAAAGCATCGTGTTTTTCTGCAGTAGTTCCTGTTAATGGCTGAAACCAGTGTGTGTAATGTGTTACACCTTTGCTCATAGCCCATTCTTTCATACCCAATGCAATATAATCTGCCATTTTACGGTCGATTTTTATTCCATGATCAACTGCAGAACGAACTGCTTTGTACGCTTCAGGGGTAAGGTGCTGGCGCATTGCTTTGTCATTGAAAACATTGCTTCCAAAAATTTCTGATTTCTTACCAATTTCTGATACCGGAACTGCCGGTCGATTGCTTGCTGCTTTTAAAGCTTCAAAACGAAAAGTTGCCATAATTCTTTATATGTGTTGTTTGAAGGAACAAAAATAATAAAAAAAATAAACAAAAATAAAAACACCCCCTAAAATTTAGGGGGTGCTTCACAAAACAATTAATTTATTTTTTCAATTTCAAGGTTTTTATTGGTGCGTTTTCCAATCCTAATGCCGAAATAGTGGCGTTATAATCATTATAGTTTATTTTCTGAGCGAATCCACCAGGAACCACTACTACTCGAAAAGTTTGACGGTACACAAATTCATTGTATTCTGCGTTTGATAGTTCATTAACAGGAAAATTAGCTGAAAAATATACTTTTACATCAAATCGCGTAAAATCATAATCGTATTTCACCATATCGTTTCCTCCTAAATTATAAGAAACAGGAACTAATGTCCAAGAATTTCCTTGCCATCTGTAAACCAACACGTTATCGCTGTCAAAAATCGGAGTTGTAAAATTCCAAGTTGCTGAATAGGTATAGGCATCTTCTTGTGTGCTGATTGTTTCATTGGTTAGTTCAAAAACTTGTGAATATCCATCAACATAGTTTTCATCGTAATATTCTTCGATAGTACAGCTTTGCAGTGCTGTTAATCCTATGAATGCTGCTAAAAGTAATGTTATCTTTTTCATAATATATGTTGTTTAAAAATCTTAATTAATTACATAATACCTAATTTCATTAATCGTGCCAAAAATGCAATTTTAAGTAAGTATTTTGTAAATTTGAGTAAATTTATTTTAAAAAATTATGGAACACATCTTTTTCAAGGGCCAGGTTTTATGGAGTATGATTGATGCCAACCGACACCTTCGACATTCGGCATACAGCGATTTTTGTACACAAGCCCGCAACAATTTAATGGTTCATATAGGTTTATCGGTTAATGAATGTGCAAAATTTGGTATTGCACCGATATTATTTAGGGAAGAAACTATTTTTCACCGAGAAATTAAGATGGATGAAGAAATTGAAGTTGCAGTTGAAATGACCAAACACAATAAACTAAACAATCGTTTTTCAATTGCTCATACAGTTTATAAGGCAGATGGAACTAAAAGTGCAACAGTACACGTGGACGGCGCTTGGTTTGATTTAAAAACCCGTAAATTAACTGCTTTGCCGCCCGAAGTGGTGGCGATTGTAAATAAAATTCCTAAAAGCAGGAGTTTTATTGAAGAATAAAAAAAAATCGAACGTATGTTCGATTTTTTTGAGTTTATTTTACAAATACTTCTATTACTTCGTCATCGGTTCCATCACCATCCACATCAATCATTCGTTTTAGTTGCAGCTTGCTTGCTGACTTTTCAATAATTGTTCCTCCTTGGAAAAAGTTAGAGCCGTTTAATTTCAATTCATTGTCAACAACCGTGTACGAACCATAAAACTTTTGTATGGGACATGGATCTACTGGTGTTGTTGAAGGCTCTGCTTCACTTTGGGTGTAATCGCCAATTTCAAAAGAATTAAATTCATTCAACTGCAAATAGTCTTTTCCGCAGTCTGAATTGCCTTGATATGGTTGGCTTTCTCCATTAATGATTACTGCCTCAGGAAACCATTTTCCTACTAAAACATCAACTGCCTGATCATCGTCATTACATGCTACAAACGACAAAGCTACTACTAATGTTACAATAATTTTTTTCATAAATTTTAAATTGAAACTCCTAAATAATTTTGTGGAGTTATTTGTTTTAATTCATTTTTTACCTCTGTTGAAACATTCAATGTGTCAATAAATGCGTGAATTGATTGTGCATTGATCACCTCGTTTGTTCGGGTTAAATCTTTCAAAGCTTCGTAAGGATTTGGATACGCTTCACGACGCAATATGGTTTGAATTGCTTCGGCAACAACTGCCCAATTGTTTTCTAAATCGCTCGCAAATTTTGATTCGTTGAGCAATAATTTGTTCAATCCTTTTAAAGTAGCTTCAAATGCAATGATAGTATGACCAAAAGGTACACCGATATTTCTTAAAACGGTGCTATCGGTTAAATCGCGTTGCAAACGAGAAATTGGTAATTTTGCTGCTAAATGTTCAAAAACAGCATTGGCAATACCTAAATTTCCTTCTGAATTTTCAAAATCAATTGGGTTAACTTTATGTGGCATTGCAGATGATCCCACTTCCCCGGCTTTGATTTTTTGCTTGAAATAGTCCATAGAAACATACGTCCAAATATCGCGATCTAAATCAATAATAATGTTATTTATACGTTTTAAAGCATCACAAAAAGCCGCAAAATGGTCATAATGTTCTATTTGAGTAGTTGGAAAAGAATGTTTTAAACCTAACACTCTCTCAACAAAATTCTCACCAAAAAATTGCCAGTCTTTATCTGGATAAGCCACTTTATGTGCGTTGAAGTTTCCGGTTGCGCCACCAAATTTAGCAGCAAACGGAATGTTGTTCAACAAACGCAACTGTTCTTCTAAACGAACCACAAAAACCAAAATTTCTTTTCCTAAACGCGTTGGCGATGCAGGTTGTCCGTGTGTACGTGCCAACATGGGAATATCCTTCCACTCTATGCTTAATTCTTTTAACTTATTAATTAATTGAATAAAAGTGGGCATATATACTTTTTCAAAAGCATGCTTTGTTGATAAAGGTATTGCGGTGTTGTTGATATCTTGAGAGGTTAATCCAAAGTGAATAAACTCTTTATACTCTTGCAAACCTAATTGGTCAAATTTATGTTTAATAAAATACTCAACAGCTTTCACATCGTGATTGGTTGTTTTTTCGGTATTTTTTATCCACAGTGCATCTTCAGTAGTGAAATTGGTGTAAATTTTTCTTAATTCCGAGAATAAATCTTTGGATACATTGGCTACTTGTGGAATTGGCAATTCGCACAGCGCAATGAAATATTCAATTTCTACTAAAACGCGATATTTTATAAGAGCTTCTTCCGAAAAATAATCTGCTAATGGAGCTGTTTTTGTTCTATATCTTCCATCGATCGGAGAAATAGCATTTAATTCTGTTAACATAAATATTTCCAATATTTTTATAAGGAACAAATATACTGAGGTTTTACAGTTAAAAAAAACTTATTTTATTTTGAATTTTTAAAATCGAAATTTTGATAGTACAAATATTAATTACCACTTTGCAAGAGAATACCACTATTTTATCAAAGCTTTATTATTAATGAAGTTTTGTATATTTGATATTCAACATTTTGTAATGAACTAAAATATTGAAGGGAATGTTTTTAAAAAAGATAAAAATCGTCAGTATTACTATTCTGTTATGTTTAACAACATATTTTATTATAACTTGTTTTAATATTACTAATTATTCTAAGAAAGATGAAACTCAAATAGCGGATGTTGGTATTGTTTTAGGAGCTGGAATTTGGAACGATGAACCTTCTCCCGTTTTCAGAGAGCGAATTAATCACAGTATCAGTCTATATAAAGATGGATATATTAAAAAGATAATTTTTACAGGAGGAAAAGCAAATGGCAAAAAATTTTCAGAATCTTGTGTTGCAAAAAGATATGCTGAAAAACTTGGTGTGAATCCTACAGATATCTTTATCGAAGAAAAGTCAAAAATCACTCAAGAAAATTTAAAGTTTGCAAAAGAAATAATGATTGAGAATAATCTATCAAAAGCTTTACTGATTAGTGATCCGTTACATATGAAAAGAGCAATTCTAATAGCAAAAGATTTTAATATTAGCGCACACACATCTCCTACAAAAACCAGCCAATACAAATCAACAAACAAAAAATCAACCTTTTTAATGAGAGAAAGTATTTTCTATATAACATATCAGATATATAGAATTTTCAACTAAATGTCTTAATAATTTGAGAGTATTTAAATGAATGAAAGAATAAAAGAAGCTGTCCGACTTTTCGGGCAGCTTCAACTAAAAGAAAGTAAATCTTACTAAATAAAAACTAGATTTACTTTCCGATACAAAAAGTAACTTCCTTTGTATATCAATAGTTTAAAATTTCAAGGTACAAATAAGGTACAAATTCAATTATAAATATCAATTATTAAACAATGGTAAGGCGAAATGTTGGATAATATTTTAATAAATTATTCTATAATATTTCGTTTAATATAATTGTAAAAAAAAAAACCCTTGTAAATCACATTTTTTTACAAGGATATTTTTATTTAGTTATTCAGCTACTTCCAGAATGATTTTTGATTTTTTTCTATCTGAATAAATTTTACTATCAAATGTTTGCTTGACTTTCAGAACTGGGTTTTGAATTGAATATTTAGCTTTATACTCTGTACTTAATACTTCATTTATATTTTTTAAATATTCATCATTCAAAGATTTTAATGCTTCTAAATTTACTTTATTTTTAATAAATGTATTGCGTTGTTCTTCATCTTCGTAGTTCTCATATTCACGTCCAGATCTAATTCTCAACAAAATTATTTCTTGTGTAATATTGATTAAATTTTCATATTCTTTGATAGCGTACTCAAATGTTAAGGTATCTTTAACCTTATCGGCACTTTTAATATATTCATGTAAACTATCTCGTATGATTTTAATACTATCTTTTGCTATAATATCTTTTGTCTTTTCAATAGATAATATTTCAAAATTTAATTCATCAGGTGTAGTACTAAATTTTTCTTTAATTTGTTTCGCTTTAAACTCCTTAAAAATTTCTTTTTCTTGGCTATCATTACAAGATAAACAAATACCAAATAATGAAAGTAATACTATTTTTTTCATTGTAAATTTTTTTAAATTAATTCAAAAATAACAAAAATGTAGGCATAAATGCGTTCATTCAATTCTTTTTTCAATCGAAATTTGAATAATGGATATTTCAGAAGAAACATTTATATCAAATTTGGGCATTCACATAAGACAATTACGTGAAAAGAAAAATATGTCTCAACAAGATTTGGCAAATGATTGTTCTATACCTAAATCTCAAATTGCAAGAATAGAACGTGCAACCATCAATACTACTGTAAAAACATTAATAAAAATTTGTAACGCTCTTGAAATTGAACCAAAGGAACTTTTTAATATTCCATTGAAATAAATAAGTTTTTTTTACATTTTTTTATCAGTCTTCGGGTTCTGTTTCCCCACTCCCTAAATCTATAATCGTAATTGTTTTTTGTTCTGTATTTTCTCCAAAACCTAATTGATTTTGTTTAGGTAGCACATAAACCAATAGTTTTATCATTATTTCTATACGCTCATGCGGTTTTAATTCATTTAACATTTTAGGTAAATTTTGAAGTTCATTACTTACAATGTTTTGAATTATATTTTTTGTTTCTGTTGTTATACGGTTTGGTGTACCTTTTACACGTCCGCCTGTTTTTTTTCCTGTTGCCATTTTTATATTATTAAATTGTTTCTATTTTTATCTACTTTAGATAATTTACTAAAAAAAATAAATGTTTTTTTTTGGTGCATTTTTTACATTTCGTGCATTTTAAAATAATAATCGGCTAGATCAAAACCGTTTTCAAAGTCTGTATTTTCGATTAAATCACTAACTAGAATTTTAAAATTAAAGCTGTTTAATTCAGTTGCTTTATTTAACCAATTGATATATTCGCCCTTATCAGGATATGCAATAACATTTCTTTTTTTTAATGGTTCTAATGTTTCAAACTTAAAATTGCCATTGCTTCCAGTAGCTAACCAAATGAAATCAGGTAAAAATATACTCATTACAATTGCAGTTTTTTCACTCTCAACAATTGCAATAGTTTTTTGATAGTCTTCATTTATAAGGTGTAAACCAAATAAACATTGACATAGATTAAAATCAGGCTCATTTATTGCTTTATGTAGCCAATTAATATGATTGTAAGGTTCTTTTATTCTTTTACCGTTTTGCTTGTTGTATAGCATTATTTTTGCCCCTTGTATTTGTTCTTTATGGTTTATTTGCCAAAATACGGTTGCATTATTCCAAAAGTAATTTGTACCAGTTAAGAAGTAGTTTTGCATTGCATTAAAAACCTCATCGCTTGTAAACTTTGTTTTTAGAAATTCGGTTAAATTGTTATTTATAGGATTTTCAAAATACATTTTATCTAATAATTCTAAACCGTGAAAACTTGGTTTTACTTTTGGTTTTGGTGCGGATCTAACTTCATTTATTATAGTAACCTCATCAGTATTAAAATACTTACTTTCACAATTGAAATAATTTATTGTTGAGGTTTTTAAATACCACTCAGAAATAAAACATTTCTTTTTTTGTTGCTCCAGTATTTGCGACTTTGGTACTATTGAAATAATGCCGTTTAAATCGACTAACTTATAAGCTTTATCACTTATACTGGTTAATGCTAAAAAGTTTATTAAATACGCCTTTTTGCCCTTTGGTGGTGCTTTATGATAGTTGCAATTTTGTTCCCTATCACATCGCCCAAAATCAGTGGGCAAATATTCGCCCGTTTCTGTATTAATATAAAAAACAAAAGTCTTTTTATTACAGTTCGGGCAAATATGCTTTTTACTTCCTTTGTCTAATGAATATTTAAAATTTTCCATTATCAAAACAAATTTTTATTAGTAGTTGTAATGTATGCTACATTCCCAATATCAATGCGTTTAACAAAGATTTTGAAACTATGTAAACGCTTCATAAAATTTGACTTATTAACTGGTCTAAAACCGTCCTCGATACAAAACGCTTTGTACTGGTTGTATAGTGTGCTTATTGTAGTGTAATCTGTTGAGGTTGTATATTCAAACTCATCAATAAACATTTTAACGCTGTCGCTTTGCTTTTCGTAATTACTTCGTGCGTTTTCTATTGCTTCACATTTACTGAAATTCTTTTGTTCCAGTAGTCTGTCAAGTCCTTGCAAAATCCAATTAAATACGCCCGATAATTCATTATTGATTATCTTTTGTGGTAACTGTTTATCTTGTTGGCTTTCGTGAATAGTTACATCAAAACCAATAATTAAAAACCGTCTAAAATATGCGTTTGTATGTTCTACATCTTTTGGTAAATCATTACAGTTAAATATTAATTTCGCATACTCATTTAGTATAAATGGTTCGCCATAGGGCAAACGTGCTTCTATTGGTTCGCCCGATGCCATTTGTTTAAAAATATCGGTTTCTAATTTGCCGTTTATTTCACTCGCATAGTTAACAAGCTTATTAGCAATTTTTGCCCTAAAATAACCGTTGTCATTTGTTAAACTTTGTAATGAATAGTTGCTTATGTTCTCCGTTCCTAAAAGTGCGTTTATAATTTCAAAAAATACACTTTTACCATTTGCTCCAGTACCATAAAGAATAAGCATTTTTTCAAGTTTTAAAACACTTGGTTTAATGAATATGTAACCGCAATACTCTGCAAATACTTTTTGTTTGTCTTTATCGGGCAAAACCTCATCTAAATACTTTTGGAATAGTGGTGCGGTTGCTTCGGGTTCGTACTCAAACGGTAACTGGTGCGTTATAAAGTCATTTCGATCGAAATTTCTTAAACCTCTTTTTGTGGGTGTAATTTCAAAAGTTCCATTTTGTAAATTAATAAGTACATTTTTTTTATTTGTCTTTGGTGTAGGCAAATAAGCATCTGCTAAAAACTGTTTAAA
The DNA here is from genome assembly GCF_028473145.1 of Flavobacterium sp. CBA20B-1. Classification (NCBI taxonomy): domain Bacteria; kingdom Pseudomonadati; phylum Bacteroidota; class Flavobacteriia; order Flavobacteriales; family Flavobacteriaceae; genus Flavobacterium; species Flavobacterium sp. CBA20B-1. Next base: position 628,394 of record NZ_CP092370.1, on the reverse strand, counting down.
TAACTCATCTTTAAAAGTGTGAATTTTAGCTCTAAACTTTTCAACTCCCATTTTTAAAGCTACATTACCTAAAAAAGATTGAAAACTTTCTTTGTCTATTTCGCTCCAGTAGCTACCATTATACAAATAAATGTAACCGTTCTTTTTACATAAGCCCCAATTATTAGCCTTTGCAATATTTATAAGTTGTTCAATACAAAGTATTAAAAAATGGTTTTTAGTTAGCTTAAAACTATTTAATTGCCTTTGTAATTCTGAATATTCTTTAAACTCTTTTTTGTTTTCTTTATTTACACTTCCGTCTTCATTAAATGCAAGTGGCTTTAATTCTTCAATCTTTTGTTTAATAATTTCAATTTCGGGAAAAGCCAATAATGTAAAGTCTATTTGCCCAATACTTTTAATAAGTTCTTGTAAAATATCTTCGTTTGTTGTTTGTATTGGTTCAATGCTATTAATATGCTGTACAATATCATTTGTAATAAGGTTTTTAAGATTTTGTTTATTTGCTTCCATTACTCAAATTGTTTAATTGGTTAGACTTTGGTTTTAGCAACCTTTCAAACTCATTTGGGTTGGTGCTTATTAAGTGTGCTGGGTACTTTGTTAAAGGACAAATAACCTCATCTATTGACTGTATTAAACGCCCCTCTTTTTCAAGTGTGCGTTTGTATCTGCAACCTGCTTCAATTGGAATATTTAAAGCTGTACAAAGTGCTTTTTTTGTAGTTGTAACATATTGTAATGCAATATAAAACAAACGCTCATCTGAATATTTACTTTTACATTGTTTTAATGAAAGTTTAGTACCTTTTTCAAGTGTCTTTATTATGAATTTTAGTACAAATTCAGTATCTTGTACCCGTCTTTTATGTGGGCTGTTCATTTGGTTATTTTCCATAGTTCAGCCCTTTTTTATTGTTAGACAAATACGCATTTGCTTCTGCTTCTATTTCTGCGTTTGATTTTTTACGCCCTTGTTTTATCCAATCAATAATTGTTTGACGGTCAAAATACAGACGTTTGCCCTGTTTACATACTCCTGGTAATTCGTTTTTTGAAATTTTTGAGTAAATAGTTGGCTTTGTGAGGTGCAAAAGGATTGCAACCTCATCAATTGTTAAAAGCTGTTCGGGTTGGTTGGTGGGTTCAACCGATTGGGGTTTGTGTTTAAGGTCGAGTATTAAGTTTTCAATACTGCTTAACCTTGCTTCAATTACTTCAAATGGATTGTTCATTTTGTACAAGTTTTAAATTTATTGTACAAAGTTTTCACGGTTGCAAAGTGGGTAACCAATTACAACCAGTTACAAAGTTTATTGATACTCTGCTTCGTATATCTTTTTTAATATTGAAACCTCATCTTTTGCCCGTTCCTGCTTATCTGTGGGCAATAATTCAATAATGCTTTCAATTAGCCTTATTTTGTTGTCAAGTTTTTTTGGTGTACAAAGGTTTGGTTTCCCTTTTCTATTTGCTGAACTTGAAAAGTATGTAAACCTTTGGAATAGTTTTTCGCCTGAATTATGCCCGTATTCTTTGGCTATTTCGTTGCCGTTTTCCCTTGTTATTTGCAAACCTTCATAAGCATATTTTAAGGCTATTTGGTCAATTTTCAGTTCAGGTTTTTGCTTAACAATCGGTTGAGGTTGTAATTCTTTAAAATATTGTTGAAAAAGAGGTGCAAAAAGATTATTGTTTGAAAAAACAATACTCCACGCTTTGTAAAAATACCCTTGCTTTTGTCCGTCTTCAAACGCACCTACTATTTGATAATCATAATTAATTTTAAAACCCGTTAATGTGAAAGCCCAACTGTGTTTAAAAGCAATATGTTTTGTTAGGTATTCAAAAACTTTGTTCACATAATCTTGCTTATCGGCTAATAATGTTAAAAACGGTTTAATTTGTGTATTGTCAAACTCGTTAAAACCATTTTCAAATCCTTTAGCATATTCTTTAAAGTACGGTATTAAATCAGTAATATATTTTACTGGTTTATTATTTATTTTTCTTGGAACTGAACCTAAAGCAATACTATTCAATTTATAATGAAAGTCTGAACGTGAATAAAAAGCCCCAAAAATATTTATTGAATAAGGTTTTAAAGCCGTTTCTTTTTTACCAACAAATCCGTGTTTTTTCATTTCTTCAAATTCAGCATCATTGATAAGTTTTTTTGTTGATAAACAATAATATTCATAAATAGGTTCATCAATATTAAAATTATTTAATAAGTGATCGTGGTTTAATTCGTTTGGTACAATTTCAGTTTCATTGTCATTGTCATTGTCAAATTCTAAATAACAAGTACCGTAACATAAACGTTTTTCATTAAGATATTCATCATTAATAACTATACTTTTCATTTGTCTTTTATGCTTTAAGTGGTTACATATCTAATTTAATTTTGTTTACTGCTGTTCGTTTAGCTTCATCAACTATTTTGGCATAAACCTGTGTTGTTTTTAAATCTTTATGCCCTAACATTTTTGAAACGGTGTAAATATCCGTACCGCTAAACAGTTGTAAGGTTGCAAACGTATGCCTAAAACAATGAAAAGTAATATCCTTTGTTATTCCTGCTTTACCTATCCATTGAAATAAATGTTTGTTGTGGTATGCTGAATATTTAAGCCCGTCAAATACTTTTTTATCTTGTGGCATATCCTTTGGGTTTTCTGTGCCTAATGTAAAACTGTACGCTTGTTCCGAAATTGGTAATACCTCAACGCCTTTGGTTTTCTTTTGATCAAAGTTTAAAAAATACCCTTGCCCGTTAATATGTTCAATTTCGCCCCAAACCATTTTTTGAATATCTGAAAATCTTAAACCTGTAAGGGCTGAAAATAAAGCCGAACGCTTTAATAAATCGTTATTACAAGGTGTTTTTACCAGCGTATTAAGTTCGTCAATAGTTAAATATGCTTTTCTTGTTTCTTCTTCTTTAATAGGGCTTATTTTAGCGTTTAAATCGGTTTGTAATAAACCGTCTTTATAGGCTTGTTTTAATGTAGCTTTAACCTTATTGAAATACGAAACGGCTGAATTTTGCGAAAGTGTTGTTTTGTCGCTTTTTTTACTTTTAGTTGTTAGTAGGTATTCTTTAAAATCTTCAAAAAAACTCTCGTTGAGGTCGCTAAATTTTAATTTACCTTTTGTAAATGCTTCAAGGTAATTAAGTGCCGATAACCAACTGTTATAACTACTACCAGCACGTTTATTTGTTAGTTTTTTAAAGTAATCAATAAAACATAGCTCGCTTATCTCTTTTTTGCGTAACTGTTCTTTTTCGTATTCGCTGTATATTTCGGGTTTGTTTAAAAAGTTTTCACGCTTTTGGCGTATGCTTTCGCCTATTTTTAAGGTTTCATTATTATGCTGTTTGTCAATAGGTGTTTTCGGCTTTTCAAAGATATAAAGCCCTAAAAACTCCCTGCGTGTTGGTTCGCCTGTTTTTGGGTGTGGTATTGGTGGGTAAAAGTCAAGGTATAAGCTTTTACGCCCGTTATTTATTTTTTTTTCTCTTAAACTTACTTTAGTTGCCATTGTCTTTTATGGTATTAATGCACGAAATGTAAAAAATGCACGTTAAAAATAAACTTTTTTTAACTCAATAAATTATCAATTATCAATTGAGGTACATAGGTGTACAAGCCTTTTTTTATTTTAGGTATGTTTTTCCGTTTTATTAGGTTTTGTAATGCCGTTTCCGATATGCTGAACTTTCCCAATACTTCGTTAATAGTATAACAATCTGTAATTTCAGATTGCATTACTTCGGCTTTATGCTGTTCCGTTTTTGGTTGTTCAAATAGTTTATCAATTTCAGAACGCTTAACCCTTGTTATTCTTTGCCCTAAATTAGTGGCTCTAATTGTACCGCTTTCTATGTAATAATAAATTGAACGTACAGAACAATTTAATAGGGTTGCTACTTCACGAACAGTTAAAAACTCCTTTACTTGTATTACTTCAATAGGTTTGGTTTTTATCTGTTGGGTTTCGCTGTTTGACTTTTGTACTTTTTCTGCTCTTATACGGGCTTTGTATAATGCTTTACTACATTTATCAGAACAACACTTTGTTACAGTTGTTCGGGCTGTAAATTCAGCACCGCAATGCTGGCAAATTCTTTGTACCTTAATATTTGAACTCATTTAATATCTTTTAGAATTTTTAAATGTATTTAAGTGCAATTAAGTGCAAAATAAAAAGAGCTTTTCACTCATTTTTTGTACCTCGTATTTACAAGGTACAACAAAGGTACAAATTTGTACCTAACAAAACAAAGTAACACAAAATAAATATTAAGTTAAAACAAATAAAAAAAACCTATAAACAAGGGCTTTATGTGGTTTTTATACCATTTATTAATTATTTGTTTTGTAATGGTTACTTTCCGATACAAAAATTCGCAAAAATATTTCCCAACAATTCATCATTTGTTACTTCTCCAGTAATTTCACCGAAATAATATAAAGCTTGACGAATGTCGATTGCCATAAGGTCGGCAGATATGTTAGTATCTAGCGCGTACTGCACTTTTTGAATTTCTTCTAAGGCTTTTATTAAAGAATCGTAATGTCTTGTATTGGTTACAATGGTTTCATTGTTGCGTAATGCACCTGTATTTACAAAGGATAATAGTTGATTTTTTAACTCTTCAATTCCAAGGTTATTTTTAGCAGAAATGGTTTCAAGCTTAACGTTTAAAGGCTCAAGTTGACTTTTAATCGTTTGAATTTCATCTTCAGAAAGCAAATCCATTTTATTGATCACAACAATCAACGGTTTTAATGGAAACTGATTTTTTATTTTTTCAATTTCTATAATGTATTCCGAGCTTTGAACTTTAAATTTTAAACTTTCAAATAGATACAAAACCACTTGGGCTTGCTCTATTTTTTCGAACGTTTTCTTTATTCCGATGCTTTCTACCACGTCTTTTGTATCTCGAATTCCGGCGGTATCAATAAATCGGAACCCAATTCCATTAATCACCAACTCATCTTCAATCGTATCGCGGGTAGTGCCGGCAATGTCTGATACAATGGCGCGTTCTTCATTTAGTAATGCATTTAAAAGCGTAGATTTTCCCACATTTGGTTCGCCAACTATTGCTACAGGAATTCCGTTTTTAATCACATTTCCTACGGCAAAACTGTCAATTAAACGTTTTAATACAAATTGAATGCGTTGAATTAAACTATGAAAGGCGTTTCGGTCGGCAAATTCCACATCTTCCTCTGAAAAATCGAGTTCTAATTCTATTAACGATGCAAAATTTAGCAGTTCTTCACGCAATTTGGCTATTTCGTTACTAAAACCGCCTCGCATTTGCTGCATGGCTATTTGGTGTGATGCTTCGTTGTCTGATGCAATTAAATCGGCAACTGCTTCGGCTTGTGATAGATCCATTTTTCCGTTTAAAAAAGAACGCATGGTAAATTCTCCTGCTGTGGCCATTCTGCAACCTTTCCTTAATAATAATTGTATGATTTCTTGTTGAATAAATGTTGAGCCATGACACGAAATTTCAACGGTTGGCTCGCCTGTATAAGAATTAGAACCTTTAAACAAGGATACCAAAACCTGATCTATAACTTTTTCATTTTCTACAATATAACCTAAATGTAAGGTGTGCGATTTCTGTTTTAAAAGATCCTTATCCTTCACCGAACGAAATATGTTTGCAACTGTTTCTATTGCTTTTGGACCAGAAACCCGAATCACGGCTATGGCACCTGCACCCGAAGCCGAAGCTAAAGCAACTATTGTATCGTTTAAAATCATAAAAATAGAATTGAATAGCAAAGTTACGCCAAGTTTATAAATTCTACCAATTTAAAATGTTCCGACTATTTGTTTGTTGAAAATAGTTTTGATGATTATATTTTTTTTTTGTAATTTCCTAACAGCAAAACCAACAACCCTAATGCTATGAAAAAGATTCTTTTCCCAACCGATTTTTCTGAAACTGCCAGCAACGCTTTTGTGTATGCGTTGAAGTTAGCACAAAGTATTGATGCAGAAATTTATGTGTTGAACACCTACGAAATGCCTATTATTTCAACTACTTCGGCAGGTCAACCAGAACTGATACAAAGTGTTTACACTTCTATTGAGTTGAATCATTTTGATACTTATAAAAAAGAGGTTCCTAAACTACGAGCAGTGGCAGAACAGTTGAATTGTGGCGATATACCACTCACTTTTATTTTTGAAGAAGGTATATTGCTTACAATTCTGCAAAAAATAATTACCGACGAACATATTGATTTTATTGTGATGGGAACCAATGGCAACTCGGGTTTTGAAAAAAAACTATTAGGGTCAAACACCGTTCATGTAATGGAAAATGTAGAAATACCTATTTTAAGTGTTCCTAAAAAAGCAACATTTAAACGTTTGAATCATTTTGGTTTTGCAACAATGCTTCGCGAAAGTGATAAAGCTGGTTTGCAGCAAATTATTAAAATTGCAGCAGCTTTGAATGCAGATGTTAAAGTGTTGCATGTTTTGCGAAAAGAAAACCCAAGCGCAATGGAAGTTTTAAACAGTTGGAAGAAAGAATTTAATGCTACAAACGTAAGCTTTCATACGGTTTTAAATGAAAAATTAGAAGATAGCGTTTTCTTTTTTATCGATGATCAACTGATTGATTTAATGTGTATTGTAAAACGTCATTTAAACTTTTTTGAAAAGATATTTTCAAGTAGTTTAAGTAAGCAGCTATCATATCATGCCGATGTACCTGTTTTGGTATTGAAAGAGCAAATAAACAAGTAATTATTATGAAATTTTAGATTTTCTCAACATCAAATAAATCACCAAAGGCGCGCCTAATATAGATGTTACCGCATTGATGGGCAATATAAATTGTTCTCCGGGTAACTGGCAAATAATATCACACACCACAAGCAGCAATGCACCAATTATGATATTACCAATAAACAATTGAAAGTGATTGGTGGTTTTATAAACAATACGAGTAATATGCGGTACGGCTAAACCAAGAAAAGCTATTGGTCCTACAAAAGCTGTGCAAACGGCTACCAACAAACACGTGATTAAAATAATAAAAAATTTTATTTTTTGTATGTTCAAGCCCATGGTTTTTGCATATTGCTCTCCCATTAATAGCGTATTCAGTGGTTTATTTAATAAAAAAGAAACTGATAAAGTTGTTAAAATAATTGGAACGATAAAGCCTATTTGTTGCCACGAAATATTTCCTAAACTTCCTAAACTCCAAAACGTGAATTTTTTTAGTTCTTCGGCAGTAGAAAAATAAGCCAGAATATTTACAAAAGCACTCGTAAAACTACTAAACATTAAACCAATTATTAATAAAGTAGCTATTTGCCGAACACGTTGTGAAATTCCTAAAATAATAAGCATAACCAAAGTGCTTCCTGCCAAAGCAAAAAGGATAATGGCTACATTTCCGCTTAAATAATTTTGAACAGCCGCAGAAAATAAACTTTTCCCTAAAATACAAATAGCAACTCCCAAACTTGCACCAGAACTCACTCCCAAAATATAAGGTTCAGCCATGGGGTTTTGAAAAAGCGTTTGCATCATCATTCCGGCTATTGAAAGTGCCATTCCCACAACGCACGCAATGATTAATTTTGGCAATCGGTATTCTAAAACAATGTATTCCCAACTGGCTTTTCCCGAGAAATTACCCGTTAAAATATCAATAATATCAAGCACGGGAATACGAACCGAACCAATCATTAAATTGCAAATTGCGGCAATTACCACGAATGCTAAAAGTAACAAATGATATTTTAAATAGTTTTTAAACATTATTTTAGGGGTTCAATAAATACAGGCTTATAATTGGAAAGCAATTCCGGATGAAGAATCGAAATAAAATCTTTTAGCACCAAATCAGGTCGGTTGGGTGCATCTTCATAAAAGACAATTCCGCCAGTTGGTCCTTTTTTTATTGAGTAAGAATAAATTTGTTTGTTTTGATAAGGTGCAAACTTTTCGTAGTGTTTATTCGCTTCCGTCATTTGATTATAAGTGGTAAATTCACCAGGACCAATCCAAATATTGGCATTTAAGGCTTTGTCTAGAACAGCTTCCAATGACAATGACAAACTGCCAGTGCCTTTTGTATGACTCCACAAATAATTTCCACCTGCATCTTTAATAAACGCGGCCATCCAGCTTTCACCTTGTGGCACATACCAAACATCCTGAAAAATAGCGCCGCTTAAAACAGTTGGTTTCTTGCGAACATTCTCTACCAACTTCTTGGCATTGGTGTATTCTGAAACTATATTGTTAAAATATTCATCGGCTTTTTGCTGTTGATCAAATAAAACTCCGAAAAATTTCACCCATTCTGCTTTTCCTAATGGAGAAGTTTCTACCCAATCGGCATTATACAAAACCGGAATGCCGGCTTTTTCAAATTGGTTGAATTTAGATGTTTCACTGTCCATGCTCAACCCAACGATTATTTGGGGCTGCAAATCAACTGTTTTCTCAAAATTAAGATTTTCCTTGTCAGACAATTCTTGAATACCACCTTGCGCTATTTTTTTTCGAACAACCGCAGAAGAAATATAATTCAAATTGGGAAATCCTACTAATTTATCTGAATGATTTAAAGCTACAACCGATGATATATGGGTGGTTGAAGTCACAACCAAATTTTTTACAGGTACTTGAATAAAAGGATATTTCGATAAACTATCAGGAATTTCTTTGTTTGATTTTGCACAAACGTATGTAAATGATTTTTCAGCATTTGGCCAAGGTTTGGTAACTTTCATAACTGTGAAATCGGCATAATTGTGTATTTCTAATCCGTTGGCAAATTCAATTTGGTTGTTAATTTTTTCGTTTGTGAGTTCTGTAGCCTTTTTACAACTGATAAAAGCTATAAAAACCGATAGTAATACATATTTTAAAACATTCATTTTTGTGCGCTTAGTTATGCAAAGATAGTTTAACTAAAGCTTTTATTGAAGTTTATATTTAATTTTCCGAATATATTGAAATGTTAACTGCAAGAAATATATCTTCTATAATTAGATAGATAAGTCTTGGCTTAAAAATATTATTTAAGAAATTTTTTTAGCTAAATGGGTGAGATTAAACATAATTTATGAAGTATTTTTTTTAATTTATTTTCGAAGTTGTTTTATTACTTTTCAATAAAATAGCTATGGAATGGCATCAATACCTCCGAGTTTGAGTTTGCCGTTTTCTTCTTTGAGCCAAAAGCCTAATTGCACACCTTCGTGTCCATCGCCAAATTCATTTTTGTGTTGAGTGGTGTATAAAATTAAGCAATCGCCGTAGTCTGTTGTGTTGGTATAAAAGGTGGTTTCGTTGCGTTTTAACCGTTGCACCAAATCATCATTAAAAATGTTTTGGAAATGCTTGCTGTAAAAGTTTTGCTTATTTACAAAAGGTTCGTGCTCGGGTCTTTCTGTAAAGCACAAATAGCAATATATTTTGTCGGTGCTGATTTGTTGTAATGCTTGTGTATTCTTTTGTTCAATTAAAGCAATGAGCTCTGTGGTAAAAGCTTCTACTTCGGTTTGTAAAGCTTGTTTGGTTTCAAGGGTTTGCATTAAAGCTTTTAAGCCATTTTTTGTACCTTCAAAAAAATTATTCTCTTTAAATTTTGGAATGAAACTTTCATCGATGAGTTGTTTGGTTTCGTCATCGCTTAAAATATTTTCTATGCCTTTTCCGTTGTGGATGCGCATTTGACGGTACTCTTTAGAAATAGCTATTAAAATTCCGTTGTCTTTCCCTTTTTGACCAACGCCCCAAGTGTTTGCCAGCTGAAGCGTGTAGGCTTCAAAATCGTCTTTATCACAATAAGATTGGTCGAGCGTTACTACCACAATTTGTATGGTGGTACGTTTTTCAAAATCATGGACAAGACTGTCTAATTCCTTGATTTGATTTTCATTAAAAAGAACTTCAAAATCGGTAATGTAGCCTTTTGGTTGCCATATTGTTGGCTTAAAAACATATTCGTTTTTGGAATGGCTTAAATTTGCCAAGATAGTACCGTTTTCATATCTTAAAACATTGCTTGTAAAAACATCTTCGCCACCAGCATCTTTTTGCACCTGTTGTAAAATAATCTTGTCCGGCTCTTCAACAGTCCATTGGGTGCGGTATTCGGAAACAAATTTTTCACTTTCGGGATCTTCAATACCCATGTCATTTGTTCTAACTTCTTTTTCTTTTACAATTACAGTGTCTTTCTCAAATTGCAACAAAATATAACGGTTAATTCCCCAATGCTGTGCCCTTACACCGCCATAGCGAACAAAAAACGTTTTCGCAGCGAAGGAAGAAATTGACGGTTGCCTCATTACATTCATCAACATATCGCTTTTTGAACGAGAGATTTCTGATTTTTGTGGTATTTGGGCGCAGACTGTAAAAAACTGGTTCAACAATAAAAGGATTAGGATGTGGTTTTTCATTTATCTAATAGTTAATTAAAACTCCATCCCTTTATTCCATTTATATTGCTCAATAGGTGTCCATTGATTTTGTTTTTCTATGAACCAAATGGTCAATAATGTGCTTTCGTTTACTTCCCAGGTTACTTCTTTTATGGGAATGGATTGCTTTCTTTGTTGTTCGGTAAAATGATTAAACAAAGCAATTCTGAATTCTGAAACAGAAGCTTCATAAAGTGGAAAGGTTTCTTCGTTTACGGCTGTATATTTTTCTCTGATTTGGTCAAAAGTCAATCCTTTTACATCTTGCGGATTGATGAATTTTCTTGTGTTCAATTCAATGATAAAACTGTAAATAAGCGCTTCTTTTTTAGGGTTGATTTCACCCTCAATGTCAAAATAAATAGGTAGTTGGGTTGCGTAATCTATAACTCCTATTTCATCGAAACTTCTTAATTTTTTTTCATTACAATTCTGATCGCATGGAATGAGGTTGTATTTTAATCCTGTCAGCTGGTCTGTAAAAACCGTTTTGCCGTTGGGTAATATTTCGACTGTTCCTATTAATCGTTGTTGTTTTTGTTCTTCCAACGCTTCACATTCTGCACAGGGTTTTTGGGTTTGCCATTCTTCACGGGTAAACCAGCTGTAAGCCAGCCACGATAGTACGAGCAACAATGCTGTGATGGATAGGATTTTTAGGGGTTTCATTCGGTTAGTTCTTTTGTTTTATTCCATATATTTAAGCCTTTTTCTTTTATTTCTTCTCCAGTTTCTTTTAGGTTTTCTGTGTTTGAATACTTTTCTAAATTTACCAAAATGGTTTTAAAATTATCTATGGTTTTAAAAATTTCTTCTGTATGAGGCACATTTTGTTGTTCTAATATTTTTTTCCAATCGATGTTAGACAAAATTGAAAACATATATTTTGTGGCAATTTTACTTAGAAAATATTTGTCATAGAATCTGTTGAGTACTTGGTCTGATTTTCTATTTTTTATGTACTCAATAGATTCGTCTATTTTTTCTTTTTCGGTAGATGAAAGTAGCTGGCTTGTTTTTAATTTGGTTAAGGATGTAATGGCTTTATCATTTTGATTATTTTTTAGGTGTATATAGGTTTCTATAGACCATACAATTTCGTTGTCTAATCCAATTTCCTGTGCATCTTTAAGAAAAATATCAAAATCATTTAATGCGCGTTTTTCGTCTATTTCTCGTTCCATCATCAATCTATCAAATCCTCTGAAAAGGTGATTTAACGCGTGCATGCCTGTATGTGTTTGTTGGTTATTGAGATTTCCCCACCCAAACATTGCTTTAGTATAAGGCAAATGCACGTTTTTGTTATGATTGAGCCAATTGATATTTCTTGATATTTCGTCTTCTGACAAATAGTAAAGTTGTTTTTCAAAAAATAGAAAACCTCTAAAAAATTGTAGCAATGTTTTGATTTCTGAATCTGGAAGTAATTCGGGCTTTGTTTTAGCACACTCGTAAAGTGCCACTTCTTTTCCTAAATCTTGACTTAAAATGACTATGGCGCTTAAAATGGAATGTTCTATATTTTGAACATATAGTTTATCATTTCCTTCTAAATATTTAGTTTGTTTGCTGATAGAATCACCATAAATTGTATTGAAAGCATCTGATAATGTTGGGAATATATCTTCATCAGTTTCTATGATAAAACTTTTCATTTTTTTGTAGTCACGATACATGGAAATATAGTCTAACAGTGATAAGCTTTCTGTATGTTCTATGTCATATTTTATTACTTTATTAAAAATTCTATCCATATCTGCCTTAAAAGATTGAAATTCGGGTGAAATAGTGTTTTTTTCTGCTGAGGCTCTGATGAGTATTTTTCCAAATTTGTAGGTTGTGACTTTGTCAGAATCTAAGTTTTTTAGCAGTTCTTTTTTATCAATGTTTAGTAATTGTTGGTCAGTTTTATCTTTATCAGAACAACTTGTAATTAAGATAATCAGAAGACTAATAAATAGGTTTTTCATAGTTTTAATATAAAATGGTTTCGTCTTTCTTAGTATTTTTCAAGTTCATAAATGGTAGTGTCAGCCATAATTTTGTTAAGTAAATCGCTTTTTAGTTTAAACGCTTTATCATTTTTTGTGATAATATATTTTGAGTTTTCATTGTTTTTTTCAGCTAAAAAAACTCTATTTGTATCCATTTTTGTAATTATTAATTCTTTGTTTACAATCTCCAAATAGCTATCTAGATGAAATTTTGCTGAATTTTTATCTATAACAATTTGAATCTTTGCATAGGCTCGGGGATCGGCACTTTCTTCTTTTATTCTTAGAAAATTCCCCGTATAATTACCATCCCATTCAGTAAATTTCGTTTCAGATGATAGTGGCACATTATAAAGTATATTTTCTTCATATACATTAAAATTGCTTAATGAAATTCTTTTTTCATTCAAATTAAAAGTTTTGAATTGATTTTCATTCGTATATAAGTTGCTTTTATTCAATATTACTCTTGTCAAATAAAAATCACTTGCTGTATTTGAGAATATGTATGAATAAACACTTAGTGAGTCACCAACAATACTATTTTTAGAGAAAGATATTTCAGTATCACTCAATTTAATGTCTGAATAAGAATCCATACCTCCTGATCCTCCTGCGCATTTTAGGCAAGGGATTACATTATCTGACACAATCATTCGTTGATAGCTAGATGATACTTTTTTTTCTAAAACAAAAATTCTTTTTTTATTTGTTTTGAACTCTTCTACGTGGGTATAGATTTTTATTCTATAATTAGGTGATTCAAGAATATTTTCTTTGTTTAGAATGTAGTTTTCTGGGATATAAGAGACAATATTATTGTTTTTCTCTATCATTTGATTTTGAACTTGAATAGAATAATCATAGAAATTTAAGTGACGATCATTTAAAATACTAGAAATCAAATAATTACCGTTTACATCTTTTTCTAGAAGAAGGTGAATGATTGTCTTTTCTTTGTCTTCGAATAATGAAAAGCTAATGCTGTATTCATTTTTATTATATAACGGTTCAATGTCTAAGGTCTTTATTAATGTTTCTGCATCCCAATCTTGAGCTTGAATAAAAGGGTCATAATCCAAAATCAATTCATTATTGGAAGTTAGGCTATCTATTCTATTCAATATACGTTTGGAGAGGTATTTACTTTTTAAATATTGATTTTTCTCAACATCATAAGAACCATAAAAAACGGAATAAAAGTCTTTTATAGTTTGAATGGCTTTTTCTGTATGAACGGTATCTTGTTCAATTTTATTTTTTTTGAAAGTTGCATTCTCTTTTTCAATTACCTTATTTTGACATTTGATAAACGAAAAAGAAAATAATATCATTAAAACGTATAACTTATTCATTATTTTTTCAATTTTTTAAGGTACGATATTCTTTTATTAAATTATTTTCCTTTAATCCGTCGGCTTTCAGTAAAGTTCCGTTACTTCCTTTACTATTTATTATATAATTATCGTTAAATCTGCACTCGTGCTTCCCAAGATATCCAAACATTCCATAAAACAAATAAGCATAATGATTAAACCCAGAAATGTTATAAAATCGTTTACAATTTTCTTTTGTTTCTACAATAATAGTGTCCGTTTTCAAAAATTCATCGAACGGAATTTTTGTCCATAATTCGTGATTTTCTGAAGTAATATTATAACTTACCAAGGTGTCTTTAACCACTTTATTATTTCTAACAATATAAAATTTTAGGGTATCTATCTCTGATTTGTGAAATTTACCCAAAATAATTGTTGGTTTTTCTGTTATTACTTCTATACTATCACATTGTTCAGAAAATTTAATTCCATCTTCTTTAGCTCTGATTTGATTAGTTTTTAAATACCACCAAAACCAAGCCCCTATTAATGCGAACATTAAAACTAAACTACCTATAAAAAATAAACACCCTTTTAAATATTTATTTATCTTCATTATTCATTAATTTTTTTGTCAATACTTCATTTTATATTTATAATTCATTCTAATTTCTATTCCCTAAAATGTTCAATAGCCTTTGGTTTTTCGCTGTTGTTGTAAGGAGCAAAAAAGTAAACCGTGCCAAAATCTTTGGTGTGGTATTGGGTGCTTACATTTTGGTTGCTCAATAAACCCAACCTAAACCTGCCCGAATACCACTTATTGATAAATATTGCAGGTACAACAACAAATTTTTGGCGTTGCAGAAAGTAGCCGTTTTTAATTTTGCCTTTAATGTCGTAGGTTTTTAGGGTAAGGCTGTCGTCGGTATGCAGGCGAACGTTTATTTTTTTGCTGTTTACTACTTTTAGGGTGGCGTAGAGCGGTTTGTTTTTTACTGTTTGGTGCATTTCGGGATTAAAAAATGATGTCTTCCCCCATAATATGTCGTTGTGGTACATAATGGCAAGGGTATCGGTAAGATAGGTGCCGTTAAGTGCCGAAAGGTTTTCGGGCGTTAAGGCTACGTGGTTTGTCGGGTTTTCTACTTTGTGAAACGTAGCACACGATGCCAGCAAAAGCAGGCTACACAGCAGGGTTAAAAATGGCGTTGGGGTTTTCATCTAAAATTGGGTTATTGTTTGCAATATCTTGCAATACATCCTTTTGTAAGGTTCTTTACATACAATCTTCGTTGTCCGTAATGGTAATCTATAGTATCTATTACACCTATCAAAGACTTGTTTTTATGAGAAAAAATACTATCGTTTTTTACAAACAAATACTTTTTGCTAAAAATCATTAAATCCGTAACAGTACAATCATCTCCACAAGATTTCCATATAGAATTTTCTAGGGGGTTTTTGTCTTTACAAAATTGCAATGCGAAAGTTATGATTAGGATGCAGGCTATTTTTTTCATTTAATTTATCGAATTTAATGTTAAAACTATTGTTTAATTAATATCATAGAATCATAATTAAAAGTGTCAACTTTGTAGTTTCCATTTAGTTCGGGTAGGTTGGTATTAAAATGGAACAATTGATCTTCTCTAGTCCATTTACCCTGTGTATATAGGGTGTCGTACTTGGTTTTTTTACTTGTCTGTGAGTTTCCATAAATCAAAACTCTTTGAATATTTATAATAGAATCTGTTAAGTCAAGCTCAATATGTCTTTCAAAAACATTTTCCGGAAGATTATCTATTCCAAAATAATAGCCATTAGAGTAAGTATCTTGGACATTAGCAATGATATCAATTTTTCCTTCGTCATATTTCTGGTTTTTTTTAGTCATAAATAGTGTATCCTGTTTTTTTGTCATACTAGCAAGCCAAATATCTTGCAAATCTATTTGTGAGAAATAGGTAATACTTTTTCTTAAACGGATAGTATCCATATCCCAAACTGTTCCAACTGGCACACCACCACGATTTTTTCTCGCTTGTAATCTTTTATCCTCATAACCTTTTTTTTCAATTTTTTCTGAGACACCAACTGGAGCATTTCCAAATCGTATAAAAAACTCATTTTGAGTTATTTCTGATAATTCAAACTTTCCATTTTTATCTGAAAACGTTTCTCCAACCTTACAGTTTTCTATAGGTTTTCCTTGTTCATCTACTATTACTCCAATCATTTTAGGTCTAACAACTACAGGAGTACAAGAAGTAATAAATATGGATAATATGATCAGTGTTAAAGTTGTTTTCATAGGTGATTCATTTTCAATAGATTGTCTTTTTAATCATTTTTTTATTTAAGATGCTGAATTTGAAGCTTGTACTGGTTTTGTTCAATCTTAAAAACAAGCGTACTATCATTAATCCAAAAATATTTTTCTATGTAATCTAATGCTAAAATGCTAGAAAAATCCAGCAAATATTCAGGTTTTGAATTTGCATTTGTTTTTTCTAAAAAATGAGTACTTGCTTGCCCATTATAGTATCCATTTAGTCGAAAAGTATTTTGTGGTGACGGCAAATAAGAATCTGGATTTCCTATTCTGTTGATATCATCTTTTCCATTTTTTAAGTTCACTAAATAGTTAGAAGAATGTCCACATTCTAATAATAAATAATGATAGGCAGGATAGTAAGCAGATACGCCACATTCTAATAGGTCTGATGTAATTTCTATGCCATTTTCGGCTATGATTTTTTCTATTATGTAATAATCATCTTCAAATTTTCCTTTTAAATTTTTATTTAACCTACTGACAATTAAATCAATATCTGTGATTTTTTCTACACTAGGTTTTGGTGTTATATAAGCTTCATACTTAAGAAATTCATCCTTAGAAATTTCATCTATTATAATTTTATGTTCATTAGATATAACCTCTATATGCCTATTTGTAAATTCACTAAAAACATAACCTTTGCTATGAGAATAACCTGTCTCTGCAATTTCTATCCAATGGTTTTTATTGTTCCAATTTTCAGAATAATGTATAGAAAGGAAATTGAAACGGGTGAGGTTTGGTGCGTAATCTATGATTTCACCATTTAATGTTGGTTTGTTGCGTATATTAACTCCTGAATTTGGCTGAGTTGTTATGATAACTTGGTCCTGAATCTCTTTAAAACCATTATTGGTAATGGAATATTTTTTTCTTGTATAATTTGGATTATGGTAGATGTTATGCATGCCAATGGTAAGAATATTATAATCAACATTAGATTTTACCTCTCTAAATCCTTCTGCATTATTATACGCTACTTCATCTATTTTATCTATAAGGTTTAAGGATTTATCTAAAAGTATGGCAGAATGAATATCCTCAGTAATCCAGTATTTTGATATAAAAAGAACGATTTGGTCATTAATCTCATACTTTCCTGTAATAAAATACTCTTTTTCTTTGAGCGGTTCGAGTGCTAATTTCTTTAAAATTAAGGGTTCGTTTTGTAAAGATATACCTTGCTTTTTTCCTGCTTCAAAATAATTTTTTGAGGGAATTTCTGTAATTATTTGTTTTAATGTTTTTTGCCCAAAAACGAATTGAAATGATAATAAAAAAATCATCATCATTGTCGGGTACAATCTCTTATGCAAGTGTAATATCATTATTCCTCGTTTATAGTTTCCATTTTTTTCAATTTTTCTGCCAATTTATTTGCTTCTTCCATAGAGAAATCTCCCGATATTTGAACTTTACCACCATCAATTTTACTTTGTACTATTGGCATAGAAATCACTTTTTTGTTGATGACGATTGCCAATGGTTTTCCCACATTTTTCTCGCTTGCTTCTGCAAACTTCAACGCACCTGCTTCGGTTAGTTTAACGTTAATGATGGGTCGATGAATATATTCACCAATTTCTGCTTTTGCTGCTTCAATATCGGCTTTTGACACAACGGGATTTTTGGCAAGCACTACATCTTTATACATATATTCATTATTGGATTTCAACACCACATAAATACCGTCTTCTCGCTCTACTGTAAAAGGTTCAAATACATAAGGGTCTTTATTGGCTTTTTTCACAACCAATTCATCAGGGTCAAAATCTACTTTTCTAGTATTATACAGCTGTTCAAGGCCAATTTCTTTCCAATATTTCTTTGGAAAAAATATTTTTTCTCGTATTACATCTGTATAAAATAGGAAAAGCGTTTCATTGATGTGTTCTTTTTTACTCCTTGCTTCTATCTTGTTTACATAGCGATCTGCAATTAGTTTGTTTTGCGGACTTCTATTCCATTTAAACTTAAAGAAAGGAACGTAATCATTTTTTGATTGAAAAATGTAAAAATTAACATAACCATCTTCAAGCGTTTCGTTTCTGGTATTAATGTGTGGATATTTAGGCGGAGGGCCAATCATTGCTTCCGTGATTGGATATGGTTCTTCTATGATTGCTATTTTACTATTGGATAACAAATAAGTTTGCACTTCTTCAAAATCTTTTATTTCTTTGGATGCAGCGGCAATTTGATTTAATTCTTCGTCATAAAAAACGGTTAAATTTTGTTGAATAAAGGCATAAATTTTTTGGCCATTAGTGGTTTTATAGTAGTTGGTGTTTTTGATTTTTTGAGTTGCCAATTTTATTTTCAAATCTTTTTTGGATAAAATATCTACCGTATTTCCGTCGTCATTAGCCGCTGTATTACCAATAATATAATCGCCAGATTGCCAAATGTCTATATATTTTTTTGGTAGATTTTTCCGAATTTCCAAATCCTTGTTATCCATCAAGAATGCGGTGCTATCATTGTAAGCGAACAGGTATTCCTTTCTGTCCATATCGACCAAATAGCTTCCCGCCAAATAATTAAAATTTTCTTTTTTACCGGTTTGTGTATTAATGATTATCGCACCATTATTTTTACTATTGAGCGCTATATATGGCGATTGGTAATGTAATGTGTAGTTTTTCCAATCATAGATGGGCGCAACAATTTCCTGCCCATCAGTATCTACAATACCATACTTGTTCTGCCAGCCAAATTCAAAATACTGTTGTTCTTGAGCCTTGGTGGCGATGGCTGTTAAAAGGAAGATTGTGGTAAGTGTAAAAAGTAGATTTTTCATTTGGTTAGTATTTAAAGCAATATTATCCATTGAATGCTAATTGCTATCCAAATTGGTTTTCTGCTTGGTTTTGTGATGTTTTGCAGACTTTGAATTGTTTTTTCTTTGATGATGTCAAAGAAATTTTGGTTTTCCTTACTAAAATCTACATAGTCTAATTTGATTTTTTTCATTCCGAAAACAATGATTTTTCTTAACCATTTATTTTCCGATTGGTCATTTTTTATCTCTTGGATTAATTTCAGTTTGTTTACGGAAAAATCTCCTGTATTTTTCAAAACTTCGGGTTGTTTTGTCTTGAATTTTTGAAGTCCTTTTTCCAACAAAGGATTGAGTGCGCTTTCCGATTTGTCTGTTATAACTTTGTTTGAGAGTTTTTGCAAGATGTACTTATTTCCGAGTGCAAAAAACAGAAAGGGGCTACCGATACAGATTAAATACCATAAAATAGAGCCGAGTGGACGAGCCAGAAATGTCAATAATAAAAACGGTAACGGACTAGCGTGTCCAGAGTTTCCCGCATTGATATTTTCTGTCAATAGGAAAAATCCGATAATGGCAACAATAATCGTTGAAAAGGTTGCCAAGATATTTATTTTCAGAAAACTGAATAAGTCTGTTGTTGAGAGTTTGGCAATATATTTAAAATTTTCTTTCATTTGGCTTTTGTGATTTTAGATATTTGTTTTTTTTCCAAAGTCCGAAGGACTGATAAGGTTATAAAAAAATTACATTTCATTTCCCAAAAATCCGCCTTGGCGGATGGCATAATTTTATCTGTTTCGACACGCTCAGCACACCGCCTTCGGAGTTTCCATTTATTAATCATTATCAATATTTTTTAATTCGTCTGTTTTTTCGTCAAGTACCTCAATACGGACTGTTCTTGTTGGGTTTCCTTGTTTATCATAGAACGTGCGTTCATTTTTTAAATAATTGTCAAGCCTTATCAAATTTCCATTTTGTGGGTTGTACCATTTCCATTCGCCTGTTCGTTCTCCGTTTATATAATTTGTAATCTTTAATAATTCACCGCTTTCGCCATACCATTTCCATTCACCTGTGCCTTTTCCGTTTTCAAAATTTCCTGTATAGTGCAATTGCCCATTGTCGTAATAAATATTCCACAAACCGGTTTCCTTGCCGTTATCATAATCGCCAACTGCTTTTAGCTGACCATTATCGTAAAAGCGTTGTAATTTTCCTGTGGCTTTTCCATTGCTGTAAAAGCCTATGTTTTTTACTTGACCGTTAGTGTAGTATCCTTTCCATTCGCCTTTTGCCAAATCATTTAGGTATTTCCCAATTGCTTGTAATTGCCCGTTGTCATAATAGAATTTCCATTCATCTATTTTAGCTCCATCTTTGCGAGAGCCAATATATTCAATTTGCCCATTTTCGTGGTACTTTTTCCACTCGCCGGTTTCTAAATTATTGTCATAACTTCCAATAAGCTGTAAAACTCCGTTTTCATTGTAGTTTTTCCATTCGCCAGTTTTTTTATCATCTATATAAAATCCAGATACGGCTAACTGTCCATTTCGATGAAAATAGGTGTAGGCACCATCTTGTTTGCCCTCTTTATAATTGATAATAGCTTTAACTTGTCCATCATCATAATAGTAATTCCATAAACCAGTTTGTAAGCTGTTTATATAATTGCCCGACTTTTCTATTTGTTCGTTTCTGTAATAAGCAGTCCAATTTCCTGTGTGTTTGCCATTTTCATACAGTCCGATTGTTTCTAATTGTCCGTTGTCGTGATAGCGTTTCCATTCTTTTATGGGCTCTCCATTCAAAAAAGTTCCTGTGACTGATAATAGTCCGTTGTCGTGAAAGCCTTTCCAATTACCATTTTCTAAATCGTTTTTATATTTTCCGATAGCTGAAATCTTTCCGTTTTCGTGGAACTCTTTGGATGATCCACTTCTTTTGCCTTTTTTATATTTTGTAATAACTTCTATGTTGCCATTATCATAGTATGCAAACCATTTTCCCTGAAGTTTTCCATTCTTGTATTTGCCTGAGTTTTTTAAATTTCCGTTAGGATGATAATATTTCCATTTGCCGGTTTTCTCTCCATCATTGTTATATCTACCTTCTTGTTTTAAACTGTCATTTGCCAGCAAAGCAATATTTTTGGTTTGTGCAGATGATAGAATAGAAGTGCAGAAAATTAAGAGTGTAAGAATTAGTTTTTTCATTTTCCCTCTCTTTTTCGTTCAATTATATAATAAACATTTGGGTTTGAAACTTGAATAATTGCATAATTCTTGTCTTTAAACGGATAATATAATACTTCAAATTCAGCTCCCATTTCTTCGAAAACAGTGTAAAAAGCTTGGGAAACATTATCTGTAATTACAATGTTTTTAAATTTTAATTTTAGCGGTTCTTGTTCAGCACCCATAAAAATACTTGTAAACCAATCTCCCAAATATCCTTTATGAGAAACACCTTGCGACATACCGCCAATGTTTGTCGAAAATTTTACTCGCTTTTTCTTGTGGAAATAATCGGTGTTGCGCAGAGCGTAAAAACGGTCATTCAAATAATCGTGATTATTATCTTCTTTCAGGTCCGGAAAGTCTATTTTGTGGTAATCGCCCAAGTGTAAAACGCTTAATTTTTCATTGGTATAAAAATAAACTTCGTGGCTTTTTGCTGATATGATATAATCTTTGTTTTTTGTAATTGCATCTGTAATATCTGCTTTTGTCCAGTCTAAATCAGCGTTCAGTTTTTGCAAAGGTTTATTTTCCTTTTCTCCATCAATAGCCCAAGTGTTATAGTGATGTTTTTCTTCGTCTATCAAAAAGCCGTTGACATAGTTATACATATATTCAATAAAGGGAAACTGGTCTTTGAACTTGCCATAGGTATCTGCTGTGCGAGCCAATTTACTAATGCTGTCGGTCACTATTCCGTTGCTGTCTAATTTGTAATAACAGGCGTATTGTTCATTTTTTTTCTTCATTTCTACAACAATATCTCCGTTAAGGGTTGTGTAAAAGTGAGGTTGTTGCCAATCTGTACCATCGTGATAAACTTTGAAAAACGGTTTTATTTTATAATATTGTGATGAGACGCCTTCTTCCAATGTTTTATAATCATTGTATTCTTGCGGTAATGGAGCATTTTGACAACTTATAAATAAAAGTGCTAAAGTTATCTTCATTAAAAATAGGCTGTTATTTATTTTCATAGTTATAGGTTAAAATGGGGTTAGCTTTTTCATTTGTTTTTCCGTTATTCAATTAAATGTTTTTGTTAGCCTTTATATTAGATTATCAAATATGTAAACATATTTTATTTAAACCACCCCAAAGAGGATGAGATGAAATAATTAATAGAAAAATGTTTTCTGTTTTCGTAATTGCCGATACTTACTATTTTTCCATTTTTGTCAAACTCTTTCCTTTCGCCAGCTTTTTCTTCCTTTTCTTTTGTTTTTTTCGATACGCTTCCCAAAAATATTTGAGAAAACCATAAAAACAGAGCAATAGGAAAATCCCTAAACCTGTACAGAATATTGCAACATTCTTGCTGACGGTTTCTTTATGGAGTATGAAATACTCATAGCCTATATTAAGTGTAAAATAGGTTATGAGCGAAAAGGCTATCGGAAAAATCACAAAACAAAATAGCGGTAACAGCACATTTTCGATACCGTCAAATTTGCCTGTCTTTGCCAGTTTGTAAAAAAGATAATAGAAAATTCCTAAAAAAGTAAGTGCTAAAATATTAAAGATGAATGCAAAAGTTTTTATTGGGCTTAGCATTCTTATTTGATTATTATCTATGATTATTTTGACTTCTGTTCCGATGGGTTCTTTGTTTTTTTCGCTAAAAGAAATGTCGCCATATTGTTCTTTTATTGCGCCATTTTCGTCTTTGTAGTTCAACAAAGGTTTGTAAAAAATGTTTCTTCTTGTTTTTGTTCTAGAACTCTTCGCACTTTCCCTAGTCGTATTTGTACTGTCATATTCTTTGTAAGCTGTTATGGTGGCAGATTGTTTATTGGGGTCGGTATTATCTTTTATTGTCGTGTAAAAACTCTGTATAATCGCAAAAAAAGCAATCACTAAATAATAACTTGTAAACCCCGCTAGAATTCCGACTAAAACTCTGATTATAACACGAACCTGCTGATGATTGCGAAACCAAGTGATTACAATAAATAAAGCAAAAAGAACCGCAAGTACTTGTAAAAATACATTGTCGCTTAACTTAAATTCTACCGAAAATGGATGCATATTTTATTTGTTTGATGTGGGTGAAATGGTAAATAGTAATAGTAGGTTTTTCATAATTTTATTGTTTTTGTATCTGTTTTTTAATAGCTGACGCCTCTCGTATCTATACATTCAGCACTTGTGAATTTATTATTTTTTTCATCTATTAGGTGGTCAAGTTTTTGAGTGTTGGCATTGTACACCAATTTGAAAATTAAGGCATCAAACTTATCTGACTTATTGGGACGGAAAGCCAGCGTATTTTTTTCAATTTCATATTTTCCGTTAATGATTTGAACAGTTACATTTGGAGCAATTAAATCACCCTGTCGCTCTGCTTTTTTCTTTCGTACAATGTCATAATCAGAAGTTATCACATTCATTGTAACCTCTGATCCTGGTATATCGTATTCCAAAATAGTATTGGTTATATAAATCCAATTTTCTATCTGCTCTTCCGATTGAAAATTGAAACACCGTTTTTCTTCATTTGCGGGTAAATCCTTAAGTTCTGGAAATTGCTCTGGTAATGGCGCTGGCACTGATTTTTCGTTCACCGATTTTTTTTGCTGACCAAATGCAGCGGTGCTAACGAATAATGCGAGGATAAATAATAGTTTTTTCATAATTTTTAAATTTTATTCAAATATTTCGGTTTCTTCATTAAAGTGATAAACCCGTTCTGTATATTTCAGAGAATTAGAAAAATTTGCCTTAAAATATTCTTGTATTAATGGATTGAATGAAACTTTTATGTCTTTTCCTTTTTTTGGCAATTCTATTGTAAACCCAAAATATTTTAAATCTTCTTTTATCTCTTGTTTTGTTCCTATTTTTGTAAAGTCACTGATTAGATTATTGATGAAAACGTCAAAATTAGAAGTATAATCCAATAAATAACCAGTTCTTGCTTCTGTCAAAATTTGATTTTCGTACGTAAAAAATTTGAAATCGTTTTGATGAGTTCCGCCATTGCTTCCCATAACGCTAGAAACAGCAATTAGTTTTTTGTTGTCTAAATTCCAATATGTGATTTCATAAATCCCAAATCCCGACTGTCCTTCGGTGTAACTTTGCTCCATTCTCAAATAACCATTTTGTCTGTCATAATCTAAGCTGTATAGCAAATCATCTTTTGTAAGTGTTTTGTTTTCAATTAGTTCTTTTCGTTCTAAATAGCTTAGATCATCTACATAATTTGATGGAATGGAATAAAAAAAATCTATGATATTTTGTGCCTTACTTTGGCTTGCAACAAGCATTATCAAAAAAAGTATAATTAGTTTTTTCATTAGCTATTTTTTTTTGGGGTATTCTTCAACGCCGGCTTTCACTTTAGTTGAGTGTACTTTGTTAAATTCTATTGGTTTAGCCTTTTTAGGCAGTTTAGGGCAATGATTAATGAGGGTATCTGTTTTAAAACGGCGATAATAACGGTGATGATACGTCATTTTAGCATAATAATTAACCGTGTCATTTTCACAAAAATCAATGCTAAATGTTGCTATTTTTTCATCTTGAATTTCAGATAAAAAATGTATGCTTGTTGGCCCGCCATCGTCTTCTTCATTTTCAATAAAGTGAGCAGTGTTACTACCTAAAAAATTATCTGTATAGTTGTAAAAATCTAAGTCATAGATTATCGAAACGCTTGAACTATCGGCGTTAAAATTTCTGTATTTTTCTTCATTTCCCAAAAACTCTTGGTTCATTCTATTTATTGCGATTTGTTTAATTATCGAATGAATGCTGTCTTTATTTTTTACTGGATTTTTGATGAAATACATACCACTATAAACTTTTGATTCTATTACTTCCATTTTTGTAAAAAACACTAAATCAACAACTTTGGCAACAAACAATATCCCAATCAAAGACATAGCCCAAATAACTCGCGTTTCCTTTTTGCTAATCCAAAGGATTATTTTATACAAAATAAAAACTGAAACAAGAATTATCAGTAAAAGTAGTATCAGAAAAATTATCATTTATTTGATATATATTTTTGTTGTAATAACGCAGTGATTTTCTTTAATGCAATAAACAGCAATAAGCCTAAGAAATACCCTGTTAAAATCGCACAAAAAACACCTATTAGTATGGCTGAATTCGTGCTCCACCAATCTTTTACGGAATTAACAAACCAAAAACAAAGGGTTGATATGATGCTTGTCCCTACTACACATACAGATATAAAAAAAGTTCTAAATCCTTTGCTGACTGATTTTTGCTGAATGCCTACCAATACAGAAGTGGACAATATGCCAGCGCCAATTAACCCCATGGAAATAAAAATAAAAAGTAAACAAAGTACAACTCCAATGATTATAGCAATTGCAAAAAATAGGGCACCCATCAGGATTATAACAGTAAGAAAATCATCGTCATTTTTAAATGAATCAATAATATATGGCGAATAAATACTAACAAAATATAGTAATGCTTTCATATGTTTATTGTAATTTTTCTATACTTTATTTAGCAATCATAACTATAATAAAAAACCTCTTCTAGTATGTTTTCAAGCCTTTCAATTTCTTTATTATTTACATTGATTTTATTGAGTTGAACTTTGAACTGTTTTTTTCCGTCAGGAGAAATCCACAAACCATTCATGCCATTTGCTTCTTTGTTCAATAAAAGAATACCTGTATTAAAGTCTTCAACTAATGTTAACTGTTTACTATTTTTTTGATAAGTAGGATGTAATAAAATCCAATCGTGTTCTTCACTTTTTTGATATTTATAAATGGCAATTATATCAGTTCGTGGGCAACCATCTTCATAGGTTTTTAGATACATAGAAATTTTAATATCATTGTTTATAACGCCCTCATAATACTCTTGAGTTATTATATTTTGTGCCATAAAATTTACAGACAATAGTAAAAATAGAATTGGTAATAATTTTTTCATTTTTTTTTGATTAATGTTGTAATACATTTTATTTAAGGTTTTGGCTTTGTGTTTAATTGGCAATTGTGCGTAAAAAAATACTTGAATGGAAGTATTTTTCAATGGTGAAATTCAAAAAGGAACTCTGCCCTTAATAACATTGCAAAATTGCCCAAGCATTATCAAAGTTTTTGACTGCTAAATCGTTATCTTTAATCCAAAAATAGATGCGCCCACAGTCACCCCACATTGTTCCCACATCATCAGAACTATCCATTTGGAAAAGTAAATTCCAATCTTGAATATTTTTTTCTAATTCCTTACTTTTTGAGCTTTGATAACCTACAGGACTACCGCAATTAATTCCATTTGTTACCAATTCGCATTCTAGCTCCATTCCACCTTGCACGTTATTTGAATGGCCAAGAAGTTTAAATACTTCATCTTGATATAATTCTTCCATCAAATTTTCATAGTTGGTTTCTTCATCATCTTCCAAAACCATATTATCTAGTAAATCACTTTGATAATCTAACATATCTATAGTAGATTTAAAACTTAAAGAACAACTATTAAAGAACGAATATTCATCTAAGTTTTTTGGTTTCTGTTTACGCTCTAATGCAGAAAAATCACCATCATAAAAGAAAACTTTTGCCCCTTCTTTATCTTTTGGATCAAATCCCCATACCTCTTGATCGGCATCGTAAAAGAAATATAGCATGCCTTTTTTTGGTAATTTTTGATCAAGGTCCAATTCAGTAACCTCACTCAAGTTTATTTGAGCCAAAAAAGACATTGGTTTTTGTTGATATTCAAACCAGCTTGTTACATTTGGCAAATCTGGACATCCACCAATTTTTGATTTTCCAATTTCAATATTCTCATCCTCGGTAATCACAGGTGAAATTAGAATACTATTTTTGAGATTAGGTTCTAATATAGTCCATATTCTCTGCAAGTTATTTTTGTTGAATAACGCTTTTAATTCTGTCTTATTCATTTAAATGTTATTTATAATGTGTCAAATCTCCTGAAAAACTATTGGCTGCTTGTAATGCTGCATCAAAGTTGGGCGTTGTGATGAAAAGATAGCAATTTATTTCATCATCATCTGCCATAATTTCTTTCATTTCTGCATAAATTTCATCGGTAAGGTAGAGTTGTTCAGGTTCAGATGGGGCATCATAATATGAGTTGCCATAACTCCTTTCGGGTTCAGGAAGCGCATAGTTGATGGACAATGAAAACGTAATGATTTTTGATTTTTCGATGAATTTAAAGTTTACCCCTTCGCCTCTAAACCCTTCTGGATGGAGTTCTGGTTTTCCAAAATCCATTATCAATTTATCCAAAATGTTGGTTATGTTTTGGGGTGTAGCATAACTTGTACTTGCATACGCCATGATGGCTTTTTCGTCTTCCCAATCAGTGATAATTCCAAGGCTTTCGAATGATACTCCGGCAAATTTTGACAACGGACGATCTTGGCTCATGGATATAGTTGTATAATTAATATACCCCATGTCGATTGAATCTCTTGAAATCCATTTTTCATCTACTTTAACATTGAAATCTGAATTTCCACGAAAAATGTCTTCATTTTGAAAGAATTTTTCAATGTTTAAATCAAAATTAAATTGGTCTAAATCCAGTGGTTTCTTACCGTATTCTTCTGTATTTCCTGCACAAGAATTCAATAAAAGTAAAAACAAAACTGTGCCTATTGATAGATTGATTTTCATAAAATTATTGGATTAGATTTCCTTGGTAATCGTAAAATTGATCATTTATTTCAAAAAAAGTAATGGTGCCATCATTTTTGATATCAAGATAATTACCCTCTGGGTTTGAAGGCATGTTTTTAAGAACCTTTCCGTTAGTATCGATCAAATAAACATTTCCATCTTTTTCTACCATAGCGGCTCCTTGATAAAAATCAGTTGCTTGGGTGTACACTGCTTGCAAAATTTCCTTTCCCTGTGAATTGAGATAACCAAAAAGTTTTCTGTTTTCCTTAAGAACCGAAAAAACGATGCGTCCCTCTTGAAGATAGCCTAAATCTAAATATTTTGGAGTTACAAGTATTTTTCCTTTCAAATCCATAAGACCACGTAGCTCATAATAGCCTTTTTCTACACTATAATCAACCATTTCAGGTGACACCATATCTATTGGAACTTCGCTAAGCGGTATGCTTAACATTCCGGATTTGTCAATCAACCCAAATTTTCCATCTCGGGAAATGATTACCACATTTGGGTTACCTTCGTAATACGAAACATCTGTAATTTTTTCTGAAGTTTCGATTTTCTGTCCATCAATTGTTTGGAATTCATAAAAACTTCGTCCACGTTTGGAACGATTCAAAACAAAAATATTTCCTATCAAATCAATCCCATCATATGCATATGGAATAATTTCGTCTTTTCTATTTTTCAATATCCCTTGGTATTTATTTTTGTCCGAGAAAACAGCATAATTTTCATCTATATTTTTCACGAATTCAACACCTTGTGGAAGTTTTTCTAGTTTCTTGTTTTTCAAATCCAAATAATAACCCACAGAACCATCTTCTAGCATTTCATAGTAAAAAAGACTATCTTTTGCGTACAACCTTTCATAATTAGCAGGAATGATGATTTTTGAATGTTGATCCATTAAACCGTATTTTTCTTTTGTTTGATCATAGAAAACTTGAACTTTTTCGAGTGGTTCATATTGAATTACAATGGTATTGAGTGAAAGTGTTTCTTCAGAATCCGAAAGGTAAAAGTTGAATGTATTGATTTCATTTGGATATGAAATTTCAACCGTTTGATAAAGAGGCCAATGAAGATCTTCATGTTTATTTTCAAATGCACGATATCCCTTTACCATTTCATCAAACTCCTTGTCCTTCAACTGACCCATATCATTTATATCCTTCAAATAAGCTTCAATTTTATTTTTATAAAGAAAACTGGATTCTGATATTGCCTTCAGTATTTTCAGTATTTCTTCTTTTCCAGAGGCATTCATAGCTTTTATCATCAGGTTTTTTGTTGAATTTAATTCCTCAATGATGACGGGATTTATGCCCATTACAGGATAAGATGAGTAGCTGTTGTGATCGACCGGGATGCCATTTTCAGTGACTCCTTGTACTCCTTTAATTTTACCGTACAATTCCATCGGAATTTTCAGCCCAATTCTTTCTGCACCGATGGTGTCGATTTTGATGAGATGCTTTTGATATAAAACCGAATCTTTTGCCGACCTATTTAAAACCAATGTGTCCAAACTTTTGGGAAACGTATAGTCAATTTTCACCAAAAGGCTATCCGCTCGTTCTAGTCCAATTTTTATTGGTGATAATCTTTTATTTTGGGCATAAATTTCTTTGATTTCATATTGCAATTCATTGGTTTCTAAATAGGAAAAATCATAGTCATAATTCTTTGTTTCAAAATCAAAAGTTGAGTGCGGAAGTTGGTATTTCTGTACCGTGAAAACCACATCTTTTATATGTTGAAAATCCAATCGAATTGAATCTTCATTGGGTAAACGAAACCAATCTGCCGTGTCTATTTCTTCCTTCATTTCGCCATTACCAAAGCCAAAAGACATCGTAAAACAAAAGGTAAGGTCACTTACTTCATCTACTTGATTTTGAATGAAATCCACATCTTTTTGAAGTTGGTTTTTTAAGGAACTTTCTGAAAGACTTTCCATTTCGGCTAGATATTCCGTTTTGGATTTAGCTTTTTCAAAATTCATTTCTGAACAAGAAACAAGAAAAACACATACAAATAGTGTTAGTAGGTATATATTATATTTCATCACTTTTGGGTTGTGAATTATTAGTTTGAATATATTAAATTTTAAGCATTAATAACATTTTAAATTTATCAAAACCCCTTTAAAAGAAAAGCCTATGCATGATAAGACAATACAAAGGCTT
The DNA here is from genome assembly GCF_028473145.1 of Flavobacterium sp. CBA20B-1. NCBI lineage: Bacteria > Pseudomonadati > Bacteroidota > Flavobacteriia > Flavobacteriales > Flavobacteriaceae > Flavobacterium > Flavobacterium sp. CBA20B-1. The sequence goes on along the minus strand of NZ_CP092370.1, from coordinate 598,365 downwards.
TATATAGGCATAGGTTGATTAGTTGCTTAGGTGTGGATATTTTTCAAAGAATTTCTTTTTGAAGTAACGCCCCAATAGTCCAAATTTCGCTTGGGTATCCATTGCGTTTTTCTCAAATGCTAGGGTTGTTTCGGGCATCCGTCTCACCTCGTTATAGTACAGAATATCGACCGGTTTTCCGTCAATGTCAATCGATAATTTGTTTGGTTTTTGTTGCATAATGGCCGACATACGGGTCACTTTTTCTGCATTGGTAATGGTGCCAACACGCGCATTGAGCAATCTGGTTTGGTCAAAAATCAAATGTTCTTTGGGCGCGCCTTCTTCAAAAAATAAATAATGTAATTCATCGCCACTCAAAACCAAATAGCTGGCATGGTCAGCTTCTTGATATTTTGCTTTTACACCTACTGCTGCCCATGCAACCGTTTTGGCTGCCGTGGCTGCAGCTGAAGCTACTTTGTTACCTACTGTAGTAATATGCGCACATTCAGTAAAAGCGTCAATGGGCGCACCTTGCATTTGTTTCTCTAGAGATGAAAAATATTTTGCAATCAATTCTTGTTGCATTTCAGGTGTTTTATTCAAGGCATCATCTCCTGAATATTTTTGTGCTGCGTTCTTTTGCTTGTTCATCATATAACGCATATATATGAACGATACTACAAAAAGTGCAGCAACCATGATGATAATTGTTGGTGACATAAATAATTTATTTTAAATGGTTTACAATTTTTTGGTGGGTATGATTTTCTCGCTTTCATCTTCATCTTTACTCCACAATACAAAAATGGCAGCGAGTAATCCAATGACCAAACTGATAATGGCAGCGACGGTTTTTCCAAAAATTCCGACCATAAAGGAAGCAATCAAAATGACCAAGAAAAATTGTCTTCCGCTCAAGTCGTCAAAGAAAAACATGGTATAAGCCAAATAGACAAATGTTGCCAAAACCACCAGTGCCGAAAAAAGTTTGTATAGGAATTTCATTTTACTCTTCTTCGATTAGCATATTCAACTTCCCGTCTTTGTCGGTTTTGTAATCGATTTCGTAATACGTGGTTTCTATACGGCGACCATTCATTTGTGTAGCACCCGTTTTAGGCGTTACTTGCAACACGATATGGTGCTCTATAAATCCTTCTTCTTGTACTTTTAATCGATAATCACCAATACCCGCATATTCATACTCCTCGGCAGGAATCATGGTGGCAGCTTCTGAAATATACATCGGAACTTTTGACAAATCAAACTCACTATAAGGCAAAGAATGTACTTTACCCACGTATTCATCATCTTCACGCTCTACTTTAAGTTCAGGTGAGAGGACTAAGGTTACTCTTTCCACTTTCTTTTCTTCTCCCGGTTTTCCCAGTGTTATGGTTACTACGTTGGGTTCGTTGCTAAATCCATCATGGCTACTTACAATAAAATTAATTGCATGCACCAAATCCTCAGTTTTGATATTTTTGTCGATTTCTGACTTTAATTCGGTGACTTTTTCGGGTTGTGCCAAGTCGTATTTTTCAGATGAATTGAGTAAATCACAACTTTGCAGGGTTAAAATACTTGCCGCAGCAAATAAGGCGAATGTTTTTTTCATTATATTTAATTTTAATAGTTTAACACCTCTTCATATTTAATTTCACTTTCTATAATATTTGGATTATCAGGGTCATAATACAAGACAACTTTATCTCCTTTTTTGTAATTATTATCTGACCAACCATCTTCACGTCCTCTAAAATTTACAGTTTTGAAAGTTTGTGATTTTTCTTCTTTAAATTGTACTGTATAAATTACATCAGCACCTTTCCCTATTCGTCCATTGGATTCGGTTGTAATAATTTCGGCTTCGGCACGTACATAATTTTTTAATTGTTCTTTTGTTTCTGTTTGTTGCTTGGCTTTGTCGCTGTTTGGTCCGTACATAAAAAACACGGCACCTCCTAAAACCAATACTACCAAAACAATAAATCCAATTTTTGCTCCTTTACTTTGCATATTATTATTTATGGATGGTTACATTGTCTAAATAAAAATTGTTACCGTCATAAACAACTGTTCCGCTGAACCTTAACTTACCATTAGAAACTTCTTGGTAATCATCGGTTGTGAATTTGATTGTTTCGTTGGAGAAATTTTTATCCACGATAGCTTGATTCCGCTCTTCCTCACCACTTAATGGTGTTTTATTATCTGCAAACAAAATTTCGGCATCCATTAGTTTTCCTCCTTTGCAAAATCCGTCTGAATAAATAGTCATTCTTCCTTTTTTTCCTCCTGTTACACTTGAGAAAGAGCCACAAAAAGAAGCAAATCCCTCAACCGACACCAATTCCCCGTTCATGGATTGGTCATTTGCCAAGGCATTAATTTGTTCTGTAGTTAGCATTTCGCCTTGTTTTGTGGGTTCGCCCTTGTGCGTGCAACTTACAACCATGGTTAAGCCTATTGTTAGGCATAAAATGTATTTTTTTATTCTTTTCTATATTTAATGTTTACTTTGCTAAAATTATTTTTTTTAACATCAAGGTTTACCAATCTCTAGTAGCAATCAGTTCTTCTGTATCTGCTTCTGCAAAACCATAAGAATCTGCGATAAACCTAAAATCCATTCCTATACAATCTCTTGCTGCCGTTTCAATTTCACTGTCATTTTCTTCAAAATCTTCCTGTAGATCATTGAACTTATCTGTGTAAAGATGTGTCAATTGATATAAATCCTCTATGGTTTGGGGTTTCTCCATTTCAATCTTAAAACACAATTCAAGTAGAATTTCTTTTCCTTTATCAACACATTTAGTTGGGAAATAGGTGTCTTGATACATTTCTGCTAAAAATGAATGATTTCTTATTTTCTCATTAATTAAGTTTACTTGTTTTATTTCCATTTCACTTAAATTTTAATTATTTTTTTCTTGAATTTTCTTAATTAAATCTCCCTCACTAGGGATTCCTGATGTGGGTAAAATACCGTGCTGGTCTTCATGCTCTCGTTTGCTTTGTTTGGGTTCTTCGCCCCAAATGGTATCTCTAGCTATTACTTTTTCGCTTGCCAAATCCAAAAAAGAAAAGGCAAAATACTGTTGATACGCTTTTTCTGACGAATGGTTGGGATCTTCTCCATCTTCTACATAAACCCCAAGATCTTTAGTCTCTTGTTTTACAAGTACCAAACCATTGATTTCCCCATTTGGGAAATATTGATCGGTTTTCAATGCTTCATTGCGTTTTTTGTTGTACACCAAATTTCCTTCCCAATCAAACAACATATATCGTCCATTCCAATTGACTTGTTGGGGTTCATAAGGATAGTCTTCAATGTTTTTAGATGCAAAAAAACCGGTTAAAGTAGATGGAATTTGAGCGGACAATTCACGGTTTTCTTGGATGTTGCTTAGCTTATTATACACCCAAAAAATCCCTGCAATGGTCACCAATAGAAAAATTCCTATAGCAATGAATATTCTGCTTTTTTTCATTTAGGTCTGTTTTTCAAATATTGTAAACCAAATGTACCTAATGAAAAGGTCAAAATTTCACTCTTTTGATATTTGGGCGTTCTACTTAAATATTCGCCGCTTGAAAATCAATATTTAAAAATGGATTAAAAAAGAGTATCAATAAGTTGTAGCAATTCTGCTCTTTTTCTTTGCGAAACTGGGATAATGTCACCGTTGCTCATTTCAACTTGTCCGTCTTTGTAATACTTTTTGAGAAATGTGGTATGGATTAAATACGATTGATGACAACGTACAAAGTGTTGACTTGGTAAGATGTTTTCAAATTCTTTTAAAACTTTACTTACCAGTATTTTGCTGTTGTCTTGTAAATAGAAAGTGGTATAACCTTTGTCTCCTTTGCAATAAATGATGTCTTCAATATTTACAATTTCTATAACATCGGCACTTCGTAAAGCAATTTTTTTGGGAAATTGCTGTCCTGATAAATGCTGTAGTGCCAAATTTACTTGCTGTTGATGCAAACCACTATTTTCAGTTTTTTGGTAACACTTGTCAATGCTTGTCCTAAAAGCATCCGTATCTAAAGGTTTGAGCAAATACGCTAAGGCGCCTAAGTTTAAAGCTTGAATGGCATATTGGTCGTAGGCTGTAATGAATATAATCTGTGCATCTGTTTGGATTTCTGCAAACATTGAAAGACTGTTGCCGTCTTCTAACTGAATATCTGACAATATTATATCGGGTTGCAAGTCAGGAATCTCCATTTTTGCTTTGGCGATATTAGGTGAATATCCCACAAGTTGCAAATACGGAATTTCATCTACCAAAGAAATGATGTATTGTAAAATATGGCTTTCGTCTTCTAAAATATATACTTTCATACGCTTTCAGTTTCTAATAATGGTATTGCGATTTTAACCAGAATACCCGTATTATCTTTTTGATTTTCAGATACAATATCTATATAGCTTTGTTTATTTTTTTGGTTGAATAAAATATCAATTCGTTCTTGAATTATAATTTTTGAAAGCGATTTTTTGTGCTGATTAAATTCAGTTGTGTTGTTCATTCCCTTGCCATTGTCTTTGATTAGAATCATTAACTGATTGTTGTTTTCGATAAAAGAGATAGTGATTACACCTTTGTAGGAAATGTTTTTGAAGCCGTGCTCAATCGCGTTTTCTACAAAAGGTTGCAAAAGCATGGGCGGCACTGCAATAGCTTGGGTGTCTAATTGATTGGTTTCAATAGTATATTCAAATTTATTATCGTAGCGAATTTGTTGTAATTTGAGATAATTTTGTACTGTTTCAATTTCTTGGTCTAAACTAATAAAATCCAATCTGTTATGTTCCAACACATTTCGCATTAATTTAGAAAAAGCTACCAAATATTCATTGGCTATACGCTTGTTTCCGCTGCTAATAAGTCCTTGAAGATTAGAAACTGCATTGAAAATAAAATGAGGATTGAGTTGCATTTGCCTAAACTTTTGTTCAAGATGAAGTTTTTTATTTTCTAAAACTAGTTGTTTGTTTTTTTCGGACAATACACGTTGCCTATAATAGTTGAACATAAACAAAACCACCAATAAAAAAGCTAGGCCCGAAGCCGCTAAAATCCATTTTTGTTGAGAAATAATTTTTTGATTTGAAGCATTGGTTGATTCTAAAGTTTTGATGGCTGTTTCTTTTTTTTCGGTTTCGTATTGTATTTTTAGTTCATCGAGTTTAGTGTTTTGAATTTTTTCTTGATAAGCATAATAGTGTTTGCGCATAGAATCTTTTGCGATACTAGCATTTTTATAATCACCTTGCTTGTCATAAACTTCTGCTAGCATTCTAAAGTGATTTTCTCCATAAATATCTTCTCCTTCTGCCTTACCTATTTTATAAGCCTTTTTAAAATAAACTAAAGCAGAGTCTAAATTATTGTTATCTAAAAAAGCAACCGCCAAGTTGTGATAATTTTCATAACTTAATTTTTTATTATTTTTATAATACTCAAAATATTTTTTGCTGCTTTCTAAAGCGCTTTTATAGTCTTGTTTAAAATAATAGTATTGTGCTTCATAATTTTGCAGCTTTGCATGAATTCGGTCGTTGTTTAAATCATGGGTAACTTCTTTAATTTTATTTATGTAAAATTTCATGGAATCTATATTTTCCATTTGGTAAGCAATAACAAACTTGTTTGAGTAATAATTATCTTTTACCCAAACGGAATTTTTGTTAGGATTGTTTTGAAACCATAAATCGTTATAGTAAGATGATTCTTTTTGTATATTATTTTGATAATAAGCTTCTGCTAGAGCTTTGTAAAGTAAAAATGTGAACATACTATTATGTTGTTCTGCAAGTTGAATATGTTGAAGAATTTTTGCAGATTTATCATAAGAAACACCTCCAAATGGTTGATAATCCATTGAAATTTCTTCAAGAAACTTCAAAATATTCATATCAATATCTTTGTTGTTTTCTTTTATTTTATTAAAATATAAAAGGGTGCTATCGGCATTGTTTTCTGCACGAAACCATTTGGTTTTTAACAAATAGTATATGTTTGTATTTTGACTTTCTTTGGACTGAAAATCTTGTAAATATAATTTTATACTATCTTTTTTATTATTGAAAGGAATACAATCTAACGCAGCAATTTTTTTAAAATACGTTTTATTTGTAAGCTGTTGTTGATTTGTATTTTGATTTTTGTTTTTATTGCAGCTACTGATTAATACAGCAATAAAACACAATAAAGTAATTCTATAAAGCCAATTATACATTTCAATAATATCTCTGTTAAAAATGAAATAAACTAAGACTACAATTATTAATTTTCATATTCATTCATCTCCGTAACTTTATTGTCTTTTAAAAGGATTTGAGTGTATATTCTTCGATACATAGTAGCCTCATAAAACAGTATCTTAAAAGTGCCTTTCTCGTTTTGATAAGCATCTTTACTACTTGGTTTTCCTAAACTTAGAGTACATTCTTCTTCGCTCATTCCTTTTTTTATTTGTCGATTTTTAATAGCGCTCCAGAAATCTTTTGATACGTTTGGATAGATTTTTTCTGGATTTTCAAATAAAAATAACTGCTGAAGATTCGCACTCGAAAAACACGAACCCAAAGTTCCGCTCACACAACCGTCTATAAAATAGTGCTTTCCATCGGATTCATTTTCAAACAAAACCCGAACAGGATAATTAGAATACATTCCTACTCCTACTTTCAATACTTTTATTTTTGCAAAACGTTCCGGATTGTGCATGTACGATTTTTTGCCATTCAGCTCATAACCCCATCTGTCAGCATTGAGCCAAACAGATTTTCCTTCTAGTTTTTTTTGCACGGCATCAATTTCATCTAGCCAAACGACAGAAGAAGCATCCCAATTCACGATTTTTTCTTCGTTGTCAGTTTTTAGTTCTTCCAGATAATACTCCTTTCCTTTGTTTTCAAAGTAATAAAGCGTTTTATCATAACCATATTTATCAGGAACTTCTTTCGAATTTTTATAGATGAAAATTTCGTTTTCAAAATCTTTTGCTGATATTTTTTCTCCGGTTTTGGTTTTAAAACTCAATTCATTGGGTGTACTTGGAACCATTTCCAAGATCATAAAACGCAGTCCAGGTTTCAGCGTGTTGTAACGAATGGGTTCCATCCATTTTTCCGACGATTTTTCTTTCACGTTGGTTCCTGAAGTATTGACCTGATACTTATTTTGCGAAAAACCGCTGAACGAAAATGCTGCGGTAAAAAGCAAGCCGAGAATGGTGTTTTTTTTCATTTGTTGATGTGTTTTAATGGATTGGTAATTTACATTTCAAATTTCAAGGTTTCATCATCCAAATAAATTCCTTTTGATTGGGTGATTTTAATTTTTTGTTCTGCTGTAAACCCAATTGTTTCGCCATTTTTTAGGGTAACATCGGATTCTATAATATAACTCAAAACCGTCAATAGAAACTCATACAAATCACCTCCTTTCATCGGACTTTTCAGGATTTCGATTTCTGTTTTCCCGAATTCTTTCATTCCGTAGGTGTAAATACTGCTGTGGTTTTCTTCGTTGATAATTCCTATATAAATCCACAATTGCAACGGTAACATATCTTGATTCAAGAAATCTGCAAAATCGAGATACAAATTTTTCGGAAGCAAAAGGGTTTGTGTTCCTTGGTAAATTCCAATGGAATTACTCGTTGTTCTTAGAATAGAAGCATTGACTTTTGTTAAAATTTTGAATCGTTCCACCTGATTGGTCTCGCTTGCCAAAACGGAAACAATTGCGTGATTGGTATGATTAGACACTTCTTCAGCAGCGTTTTTCCATAGATAATTAAATCCATAAATAGGCTCTAAATCACTTTTTGGAACGGGAACAGGCATTATTGCAACAGCAACCGTTTCATTTTCAATCTTGAAAGTTGCCAATGAATCATCGCCCGAAACTTCGGAAATATTCAGTTTCCAATAATTTTGTAAATCATCAATAATTTGATAGAGCGAATACCTTTCATCGGAATTAAACATCGGCATCGAAAGCAAAAGAGGGCTTTCTTTCTGTGGTGTTTCGTTTTCTTTTTTCATTTTAAACTTGTCGAAAAATCCCATAAGTGCATATTATTTTTAATTACTTTGATACAATATCTAAAGTATCTCTTCAAAGATAATTTTTAATTCTTAATTTTTCTTGTAGAACTTGTTTTACAAACCATGTAGTTTTTGTTGTGACAATCTGTTTTAAAAAAAATTAATTTGCATTATTGATAAAATAGAGTACATTTGCAACGTTTTAGGTTGCATTTTAGATGCATGAAAAGGGAAATAGGTGCGATTTTTTCAATTCCTATGCTGTTCCCGCAACTGTAAGCTTCGTTTACTACTGTAAATACTTGTTTTTATCTGTGCCACTGATTTTTTTTGGGAAGGCGAAAACAAGATGCAAGCCAGGAGACCTGCCTAATGAATACTAATTGATTATACCTTCGGGAAAAAAGGTTAACAAATGAGCAATAGATTTTTTCATTCATTGGCAGCGTGTTTTATAAGTTTTGTGGCTTTTTCACAAAACACTGCTCCTATTGAATTAGATGAATTGGTTATTGAAAAAACCAAAATTTCTGCACAATCAAAATCCCAAAACCTTGTCGTTTTAAACGATTCGCTTATAGAAAACAGCATCGGAACGTTTACTGATTTTCTGCAAAAAAACACTACCATTTATTTTAAAGAAAGTGGTTATGGAATGGTGAGTTCGCCTGCTTTTAGAGGAACCACTGCCCAGCAAACAAGTGTTTTGTGGAACGGAATTAGAGTTAATTCGGCTTTGTTAGGGCAATCTGATTTTAATGCTACCGCTTTTAAAAGTTACGACAACATTGTGGTTAAAGCAGGTGGTGGAAGCGTTTTGTATGGAAGCAGCGCTATTGGCGGAACGATTCATTTAAACAATCAATTGCAATTTAACCGCAAAACTGAAAATGAGCTGCAGTTGCACTACGGTAGTTTTAATACCCAAGGCATTCATTATAAAATAACAACAGGTTTTGATAAATTTGCAGTCAATGCTCATTTTGGTTACAATAAAAGCGATAATGATTACGAATGGATTGGTAAAAATCGCAACAACATTAACGGTCAATTTTACAATACCAACTTTGGACTGGAAACGGCTTATAAAATCAATCGAAAAAACACCTTGTCTTTTTATTCCACAACTTATAATGACGACCGTCACTTTGCATTGCTCACCCCATTTCAAACCAAAACAAAATATCAAAACAACAATTACCGCAATTTATTGAAGTGGCATTTTAAAACGAATACCTTTTTAAACACTTTTTATGCGGCTGTGTTGAACGAATCATACACCTATTTTGACCAATTGCCCACCAACAGCAAAACGGGCGGAAAAGCGAATACGCTGTACTTTAAAAATGAAAGCTTTTATAATGTTTTGCAACATTTTAAACTATCGGGCTTTGTTGAATACCAAAAAACAACAGGCGAAGGACAAAATTCGAGCTTGCCCTTTTCTACACAAGAAATTTTTGCAGTAAGTGTTTTGGGAAATTATGAGTTTACAGACCGCTTTGGAATGGAAGCAGGTGCTAAAAACGAAATGGCAAAAGATTACAGCAATCCGTTTTTGTTTTCTGCAGGGTTTTATTACAATTCACCGTTTTATCAGTTAAAAATAAATACATCTAGAAATTATCGCATACCCACATTTAATGATTTATATTGGCAACCGGGTGGAAACTTGAATTTGAACCCTGAAACCAGTTTGCAATTCGATGTCAATCAAAACTTTACCTTTAAAAACATGCGTCTGAATGTTTCGGCATATACTATTTCTATTAAAGATATGATTCGATGGATTCCTACAAACAGCGGTTTTTGGGAAGCCAATAATGTGAACGAAGTACGCGTTTTTGGAATGGATTTTTTTGCAAACTTCCAGAAAAAATGGGCGCATCATGTGGTGGAATTGCAAGCCAATTATGGATACACCCAATCTATCGATCAAACTACAAAAAAACAGTTGACCTATACGCCATTGCATAAATTGAATGCGCAATTGATTTATAAATATCGGAATTTTAGTATGAGTCCGTCGTTTTTATATGTAGGAAAAATCTATACCACTGCATCAAACACAGCAGCATCGGCTTTGAATTCTTATGGAATCATTGATGTAGATTTTCAGCAAAAACTCAATCTAAAAAACAACCCGTTTTATATCAATCTAAAAATAAAAAATGCTGCCAATACGGTTTACACCAATATGCCCGAACGAGTGATGCCCGGCAGAAACATTCATCTACAATTAATAAAAAAGTTTTAAAAAATGAAAAAAATTTTAGCTCCGTTATTTGCTGTTACCTTATTGTATAGCTGTAGCAATTCAGACGATAATTCAGTTACTCCTAATCCTGATGAAAAATATTTAGACGGATTTTTTGTATCGAACGAAGGAAATTTTAATGGAGGAAATGCCTCTGTATCGCATATAAATGGTGGTTTAAGCACTGTTGCAAACGATATTTTTCAAACGTCGAACGCCCGCTCATTAGGAGATGTTGCCCAACACATGGTGGTTACCGATAAATATGTGTACATAGTTGTGAACAATTCAAACACGATTGAAGTAGTAAATAAAAAAACATTCAAATCGGTTTATACAATCTCTGAAAACGTTACTTCTCCCCGATTTGCTGTTGTTAAAAACAATAAATTATATGTAACGAGTTTGGTTGACGCTAAAGTGAATGTTTATAATGCAGAAACATTTGCTTTTATAAAAAGCATTGCACTGAACCATACTGCAGAACAAATTGCGGTAGCAAACAACTATATTTATGCTGCCAATGGTTTTTATAGTGGCGGAATGGCAATTGAGGTGATTAATCCTGAAAATGATACCAATACGGTGGATATTGCGTTTGAAAAAGCCATTGTTGGTATCTCAACAAACGGGCAAAACGTATATGCTTTAAGCGCAAATGATACCACCACTAGCATTTCTATTGTTAACAACACCAGCATTGCATCAACAAAAGTTTTAGAACAACCCATTGCGCGCAATATTGTTGCAGAAGGAAGCAATGTATATTACACAGCCGGCACAGGTGTTTATAAAATGAATAATTCGTTAACCTCCTCTAGTACAAAATTATTTGATGTGGCCGCTGGTGATGAATATTCTGTTTTTTACGGATTTAATGTTTTGAACGGAACTATTTTTACATCTGATGCAAAAGGTTTTACAGATAATGCTAAAATTGTGATTTATAAAGAAGACGGATCGATTATTAAAGAATTTACAGCTGGTGTTGGAACAAACGGATTTTATAAGTTCTAAGAAAATTTTTGGTTTTTTAAATTTGACTAAAACGATCATTAAGGCTGTTAGTCTTTGATGATAATGTTTTTAATAACCACAAAAAAAGGAAGGCTTTTAAAACCTTCCTTTTTTATAAACTATTTGTTTATTTTTAAGGAATATATTTCTTTTCAAAATTAGGCTTTCGCTTCTCTAAAAATGCATTTCGGCCTTCAATAGCTTCGTCGCTCATATAGGCCAAGCGTGTTGCTTCACCCGCAAAAACTTGTTGACCAACCATTCCATCGTCGGTTAAATTCATAGCAAATTTGAGCATTTTTATAGAAATGGGCGATTTTTCTAAAATTTCTTGTGCCCATTGATATGCAGTTTGCTCTAATTCGTCATGCGGAACCACAGCGTTCACCATTCCCATATCATACGCATCTTGGGCAGAATAGTTTCTTCCTAAAAAGAAAATTTCACGCGCTTTCTTCTGACCCACCATTTTGGCTAAATATGCCGAACCATACCCACCGTCAAAACTTGTAACATCTGCATCGGTTTGTTTAAAAATAGCGTGTTCTTTACTGGCCAATGTTAAGTCGCAAACAACGTGTAATGAATGACCGCCACCCACAGCCCAACCATTAACAACAGCAATAACTGCTTTTGGTGTAAAACGAATTAAGCGCTGCACTTCTAAAATATTCAGGCGGTGATAACCATCTTCACCCACATATCCTTGATAGCCACGCGCTTTTTGATCGCCTCCGCTGCAGAAAGAATATACACCATCTTTAGGAGAAGGACCTTCAGACGAAAGTAAAATCACCCCAATTGAAGTGTCTTCATGTGCATCATGAAAAGCTTTTAATAATTCAGCGGTAGTTTTTGGGCGAAAAGCATTGCGAACTTCTGGTCTGTTGAAGGCAATTCGAGCAACGCCGTCACATTTTTTATAAGTTATATCTTCAAATTCTATGGCTGTTTGCCAATTAATTTTCTCCATATTATATCTTTTTATCTTTCAAAGATACATTTTTTACTTTTTATAAAATTAAACACCATTAAGTGTTTTAAAAATTTAGTAAAACTTTTATATTTGCTTACTTATAGCAAGTATATACCATGAAAAAATTTTTTGTACCGCTTCTTATTGTGGGTGGTTTTTTTACCACATCGTGTGATAAAAATTTTGATATCGCACAAGTTATACAAAAAAGAAGTGAACTTTATAAAGAAAAAAATAAATTAATCTCTAACGACGACCCTTATAGTGTAAAGTTTAACCCTGTTACTCCTAAATATAAATTAGAAACCCGAGAAATTATCGAAGATTTTTATAACAATCGAATTAATCGCGGTGGCTTTTGGGGGCAATTTCTTGTAGCAAAAAACGGTCAAATAATTTTTGAAGATTATCAAGGATACGCAAATTATCAGAAAAAAGAAAAAATAAACGACTCTACTCCCATGCATGTTGCATCGGTAGGTAAAGTTTTTACAGGTGTTACTGTGTTGCGATTGATTCAAAAAGGTAAACTATCGTTAGACCAAAAAGTGCAAAGCATTTTACCTAATTTTCCTTATGAAGACATCACGGTTCGGTTACTTTTAAATCATCGTTCAGGCTTACCTTATTACGGACATTTTACTTCAAAAGCAGGCGTTTGGAATAATAAGGTGACTTTAACCAATACAGATGTTCTTAATTTATTGACTACTAAAGCGATTAAACTTGATTTTCGTCCCAACACTCGGTTTACATATTCCAATACCAACTATGTGATTTTGGCTTTGATTGTTGAAAAAATCACCGAAAAATCATTTCAAAATGCAATGAAAGAATTGGTTTTAGAACCCTTAAAAATGAACAATACTTTTGTTTTGGAGAATTTAGAAAACAAGTATAACCTCACTCAATCATATTACGCAAACAATCAAATAATGCGTTGGGATTATTTAGATGGAACGTATGGCGACAAAAATATTTATACAACTGCCCGCGATATGTTAAAACTGGACAAAGCCTTGTATTCAGACGCTTTTTTAAGCAAAATACTGAAAGAGCAAATGTACAAAGGTTATTCCTACGAAAAAGCAGGTGAAAATAACTATGGTTTAGCTATTCGAATGATTGAACCTAAAAATGGAGGCAATCTTTACACTTTTCACAATGGTTGGTGGCGAGGCAACAGAACCTCGTATGTAACTTTGCGCAAAGACACAATAACCATTATTTGTTTCAATAACCATAATTCACAGTTGGCATACAAAACCAAAGAATTAGCACCACGCTTGGGCAATTATCCATTTATAGAAATTAATGATTAATTTAGAAAAATTATGAAAAAAATTTCCTATGCATTATTGGGCTTATTATTTGTGGCATGTGCAAGTCATGACAAACAAAACAATCACTTTTATTCAAAATTAACCCCTCATCAATTAAAAAAAGATGTAGAGTATGTGCAAAAACAACTCACAAATATGCATCCCGATTTGTATTGGTATATCTCAAAAGAAGCATTAAACAGTAAGTTCGACAGTTTAAAAAACACACTGGAGGAACCCTTAACTCCTAATGAATTTTTCTTAAAAATCAGTCCAATTGTCGCTTCAGTTCGCCAAGGGCACATGGGTATCTCTATGGTACAACTTACATCGGCAGATTCTGTAAAAAAAAAATACAAAAACTCATTAAACCCAATTGATAACTTTGAATATGAATATTTAAACAACAAATTATTTGTAAAACGCAATAAATTAAAAAACGATACACTTATTCAGAAAGGAACTCAAGTGCTATCTATAAACGGGATTACACCTAATTATTTGTTTGAAAAATACGGTAAAACTTTCACATCCGATGGATACAACAAAACTGCTGTACCAAAATTTTTTGCACGCAGAGTTAATTCGTTTTACCAGAATGAATTAGGATTTGTAGATAGTATCAACATGGAAGTGGTTTGTGCCGATTCTGTTTTTCACCACACAGTTAAAAGAATTTTTAAAGAAAAAAAGGCAAAGAAAAAAGAGGTTAATCAAACCAAAAAAGACACATTAACGAACCAATCTATTGCTAAGAATGATACCCTCCAAAAACGCACAAAAGAAGAGGAAAAGGCTCGAAAATTAGCTTTAAAAGAAGCAAGCAAAAAAACGTTTTACAAACACAGATGGTTTGGTTATGACAGTGAAACCAAAACCTATTCTAAACAAATATCTTATCCCGTTGCACAAGACAGCACCATTGCTGTACTCACAATTAAAGATTTTATTAAGGGAAAAACAAAAGTTTACGATACTATTTTTTCAGAACTGAACAAACACAATGTTCAAGATTTAATTATAGATTTGCGTGGAAACCCTGGTGGCAGATTAAATGAAATTCACCAATTGTCACAATATTTAAACGATACCACATTTGTTTTTACGCAACCGGCAACCATCACCAAACGAACAACTTTTTTTAATATTTTTAAAGGAAAAAGTGTAACATCAAAAATTTTAGGAGCACCTTTTTTAAGCGTTTTTTCAACAATCAGAGGAATAAAAGCGCAAAGAACTGCTGAAGGAGAGTTGCGATTAAAGCTAAAATCATCTAAAATTACAGAGCCCAAACCATTAAACTATAAGAACAATTTATATGTGATAACAGATGGTATGACCTTTTCAGCAGCAGCAATTATTTCATCGCATTTAAAAGGCAGAGAACGAGCATTTTTTGTGGGCGATGAAACAGGCGGTACTTTTAACGGAACAGTTGCAGGTATCATGCCCGTTGTGAAACTTCCTCATTCCAAATTAAAACTGCGTGTAGGTTTAATGACGATAAAGCCAAACGAACAAACCCAAACAGAAGGTTACGGAGTGATGCCTGATGTGTATATAAAACCAACTGAAGAGGATTTTATGAATGATAAAGATACCGCATTAGAATATCTTTTAAATAAAATTGAAACCAACAAAAAAGGCTCATAAGAGCCTTTTTTATGTATTACTTAATTTCAATCTGTGGAAACGACCATTTATAGCGAACTGCAAAAATGCGGATTAAAATGATGGTTCCTGCGGTTGCCACATAAATTATATCATTATTTACTTTAAGGAAATCTAAAGCAAAAAACATAAAACCACCTGTAAGACAAGCCGTGGCATAAACTTCTTTTCTAAAAATAACGGGGATTTCATTACACAAAATATCGCGCGCAACTCCGCCAAAACAAGCTGTTACTGTGCCAAGCAAAATACAAACAATTGGGCTTAAATCAATCATCAAACCTTGTTCAATGCCTATAATTGTAAAAATACCAATTCCAATGGTATCAAACAAAAACAACGATGTTCTTAAAAAACTCAACCGATGACGAAACACCACCGAAAGTATCGTTGTTGCGGTAACTATATAAAACGTTTGTAAATTTAAAAGCCAAAAAACGGGCGTATTGCCAATAAGCAGATCTCGCAAGGTTCCACCGCCGATTGATGTGACCATTGCAATCACAAAAACACCAAAAAAATCTAATTTTTTTTCGATTCCTGCCAATGTTCCTGAAATGGCAAATGCGATTAATCCTAAAATATCTAATATGGTAAAAATCATTATTTACTGGTTAAATGATTAAAATCGTTGATAATGGTTTGAATGAATTGGTGTTGATTAAAATTTTGATTTTTTATGGTGGTCACTTCTTCAATTTTAGCAATCAATTTGGTAATCATTTCATAATCGTTTTGAATAATTGCTGTGTTGTATGCTTTTTTAATAATGTTCATATCATGATCAGACAATCGCAAAACGGTGGGAAAGGTCACCACATATTCATTGGATAAATCGTCTAAAAATCTATGGTTTAATTGCACATTCGATTTTAAACTAATCACAGTGGTATCGGTTACCATATCGCCTATTCGCTGGCTTTTTTTGCTAAAAATTATTCCTAAAATAGCGGGTAAACCCATAAAAATAAGTATATCTACTAAACGGCAAACCCATCTGCTGAAATAATCTGAAAAACGTGCTTGGTATCCTTCTAATTTTACAACTCTAATTTTCATCATCATTTTTCCTGGCGTTTGTCCGTTGGTCCAACTTTCAAAAAACAAGGTATAAAAAATAAAAGGTATAAACAGCACAAAATAAACCACGCCAGATTCCCAGGCATCCAATGAATTCAAAAATCTGTTTAAGTTTAACAAATCAATTATAAAATAGTAAATAGCTGATACGTAAGCTATTTTAATAACCATATCTATTGCAAAAGCTACAATTCGCTCGCCTAGCGAAGCCGGTTTAAAATTTATAGCAACATTTTGTGCTGTGTTGATCGTTATTTCGGTCATTATTTATATTTTAGCATTTATGAGAGAAATTGCTTTTATAAAACAAAATAAAGAAAAATGGTTAAATATTGAGCAACAATTAACCATAAAAAATAAAATTTCTGCTGATAATTGGTCTAATATGTATGTGCAACTGAGCAATGATTTGGCTTTTGCCCAAACTTATTTTCCAAAAAGCGATTTAACAGCTTATTTGAATAACCTTGCAAGCACTGTGCATCAAAAGGTTTATACCAATTACCGATACGAAAAAGGTGTTTTAAATGCGTTTTTTTTCTACGATGTACCATTAATCGCTTATAAATACAGAAAAGTAATGTATTTTGCATTGATTCTTTTTTTGGTATTTGTAACCATCGGAGCGGTTTCGGCAGCAGTTGATGAGCGATATGTGCGCTTAATTTTGGGCGATGCTTATGTGAACCAAACTTTAGAAAACATCTCTAAAGGCGATGCAATGGCTGTTTATAAAAGTTCTAGCAATTGGGGAAGTGCTTTTGGTATTACTATTAACAATTTGTATGTGGGTGTGCGCTGTTATATTTACGGTATTTTTCTGGGGTTAGGTACATTTTATATCATGGTTCAAAATGCCGTTATGCTAGGCAGTTTCCAATACTTTTTTTATGAAAAAGGAGTGTTTAGTGAAAGTATTCGCGGTATTTGGCTTCATGGCGCTATGGAAATCATGGCTATTGTTATTGAAGTTGCTGCGGGTTTCATGTTGGGAGCCAGTTTGCTTTTTCCCGGAACTTATACGCGTATGCAATCACTAAAAATTGGGTTTAAAAACAGCTTTAAATTGTTTATAAGTACCATGCCTTTTACTATTTTTGCAGGATTAATAGAAGGTTACATCACCCGATACGCCAAAGAAATGCCCAATGTTTTAAACTATTTGATCATTGGTAGCACGTTGGCTTTAATTACTTTTTATTATTTTATTTATCCAGTTTTAATTCACAAAAAAACACTTAAAAACCTATAATTTTATGTTTCAATTATTTAAAATACGTGATTTTGGATCGTATATTTCAGATAGCTTTACGTTCTTAAAATTGCAAGGAAAAAATTATTTTAAAAACTATTTAAAATTTGCCTTTCTTCCGCTGGTATTATTAATGGCTTCCATGTCGCTCATTGGTACGTTTTATTACCGATTAATTGCCACCTCGTTGGGCGATACAAGCGGCGAAACACTCAACAACAGTTTTGTAAACAACAATGCGGTGTTATTGGTGGTGGGGCTTATTGCTTTAGTGGTGGTTGGTTTGTATTTGGCACTTGTAAACTATTCCTACCCGGTTTATTATATGCAAATTTTATCCAAAAACAGCGAGCAGAAACCCGAACTGCGCTCCATTCGCGCCTTGTTTAAAGCAGATTTTAGCCGGTTATTACTTTTTGGTTTTCTAAGTTTAATCGTTTTTTCGCTTATTGGAATCATTGCCTTAATAATAGCAGGAATTTTAATGTTTGTAATCATCGGATTTTTTCTTTTCTTACTAATAATTCCGTTTTTTATAACTTGGTATTCGCTTACTTTGTATTTTTATATCGATAAAAAACAACCTTTCTTTGACGCTTTTAAACACGGTTTTTATACCATCACCAACAATTTTTGGAACATAGTAGGTGCCAGTTTGTGTATGTTGATTATTGTACAAGTTTTAGGAACTATTGTCACCATGATTCCTTATTTTATCATGATTTTTGGAGTAGTTTTTGGCATTCAAACCCAAGGTCCTGAAAATTACGATCCTTCCAATATGTCATTTGTTGGAATTTTAACCATTATTATATACTGTTTTTCGATATTGGTAAGCACCATTTTAAATCATTTATTATTGATACAAAACGGATTAGTATATTATTCAGAACGAGAAAAATTAGAGTACAACACCATGCACCAATCCATTGATGATATTGGAAAATATGAATAAATTCGTAGTTTTTTGTTTGATTTTTTTTAGTTTTTCTGGTTTTTCACAAACCGGAACAGCAGTCGATACGATGGATTATCAAGAAGTAATCGAAGAAGCATATTCCGATGAATCCGAAATAAATTTAGCAATCGATACCTTAAAAAATGCTTTAATACCGCTGAATAACGAAACAGTTACCGCAAAAAAATTACCCGAAAATTTCAAAGAAAACTATTCCGGTTCTGAATTTAATTACGACATTAACAAAGAAAACGGCTTTTTGACTCGTTTGAGCGAAATGTGGCGTAATTTTTTAGATTGGTTTTCAACCGATAGTGGTGGTTCGTCAATCGTTGTGGATGAAATTATAAATATTGTTTTATTTATTGGTATCACAATAGGTCTAGGTTTTTTGATTTATTATCTCAACCAAAAAGGATTTATCCGTCTATTTGCGAAAAAAGAAACCCAAATTATAAACGAAAAATTTATTGAAGAAAATATTGAACAAATCAATTTTGATGCATTGACCACCAAAGCAAAAACCGAAAACAACCTTCGGAAAGCAGTTCGATATTATTATTTATGGATGTTAAAAAATTGGTCGCAAAATGGCTTTATTGAATACGAACCCAATAAAACCACTAAGCAATATCTCAACGAAATTCAGAATCCTACCAACAAGGCTGCTTTTCAGTATGTGTCGTATATTTATGACAATATTTGGTATGGTTATCATGAAATTCAATCCAATGATTTTCAAAAAATCGAAGAACAATTTGTACAATTAATAAATAAACAATCATGAAAAGCGAATACATTAAATATGTGATGTACTTTTTATTGGCTGTATTGCTTGTAATATTTGTACAAATGTATTTTCCAAACCCTATCAATTGGAACCGAAATTTTAATACGAATAGCAAAGATCCTTATGGGTTGTATGTTTTTAATGAAGAATTACCACAGTTGCTTCCCAACCAAAATCTTACAAAAACAGCATTAACACCTTATGAATTTTTGTTGGAAAGTGAACAAATCCCTGCTGCCCAAACTACTTTTTTAATGGTTGAAGGCAATCGGTTTATTGACCATTCTTCGATTGAAAAACTGCTAGAACAGGTAAAAAATGGTGCCGATTTAATTATTACTGCCGAAAGTTTTTATCAGGGAAGAAAAGCATTTTTAGACACTTTAAACATTCGTTCACACGAAATTAAAACCAACAATCTGCATTTTGTTTCCACACAAACACCAAACAAAGATACATTAGTTTTAAAAGATACATACAGCACCATTTTCACCATAAAAGATGCAGAAAAACATCAAGTTATTGCAAAAATGAACAGTAATCCCGTGTTTTTGTCTTCAAAATTTGGAAAAGGAACGGTTTATATCTGCTCCACTCCTATTTTGCTCACCAATTATTATTTGTTGCACAAAGATGAAAATACTGCAAGCTTTGCCGAAAATTTTACCTCTTTTTTGAAGAAAAAAAATGTAATTTGGTTCGATCAAAATCATCAATCAAATGAGCTGGCAAACAATGAATCTATTTTTAAAGTTATTCTAAAAAATAAAAGTTGGCGTTTTGGCTGGTACACGCTTGTGTGTGGATTGATTTTGTTTTTAATCTTCTACGGAAAGCGTAAACAACGCATTGTGCCAATCATTGAACCCGTGAAAAACACTACCGTTGAATATATTGAAACCGTGGGTAATTTATATTTCCAAGAAAACGACCACACCCAATTATTACAAAAGAAAATTCAGCATGCTTTGTATTTTATAAGAACAGAATGGAACATTTCAACCCAAACTATCAATCAAGAATTCAAAGAAAAATTAAAGCAAAAATCAATGGCTGCAGACAGCGATATAAATCAGTTTGTAACTTTTGTACAACAATTTAATTTATCCTATAAATACACTCAAAAACAGTTAATTCAGTTTACAAAACTATTAGAAAAACTAAATATTCATTATGGAAAATCAAGAAATGAACTCAAGTAACGAAACCAACGAAATACAATTCAACAGCCGTATTCCTTTAAACGATTTAAAAGAACAAATAAACGCAATAAAAACCGAGCTGCACAAGGTGATTGTGGGCCAGCATGAGTTAATTGATTTACTTTTAGTGGCACTTATTTCAAACGGTCATGTGCTTATTGAAGGTGTGCCCGGCTTGGCAAAAACCTTAACAGCCAAATTGCTTGCCAAGACCGTACAAACCAATTTTTCGCGCATACAATTTACGCCCGATTTAATGCCTTCTGATATTTTAGGAACATCGGTTTTTAACAATCAAACCAATCATTTTGAGTTTAAAAAAGGACCTGTTTTTTCAAATTTTATTTTGATTGATGAAATAAATCGTTCGCCTGCCAAAACCCAAGCTGCTTTGTTTGAAGTGATGGAAGAACGTCAAATTACCATTGATGGATCTACCTATCAAATGCAAGAACCTTTTTTGGTGTTGGCTACTCAAAACCCCATTGAGCAAGAAGGAACGTATGCCCTACCGGAAGCACAATTGGATCGTTTTTTAATGAAAATCACAATAGATTACCCTACATTGGAACAAGAAATTGAACTATTGCAATTGGAGCAAGCCAATGAAAAAGTTGATAAAACAAGCTTGTTAAAACCTGTGGTGAACGCCCAACAATTAATCGATTTTCAAAAATTGGCTCAAAAAGTAATGATTGAACCTCATTTGATTCAGTTTATTGCTCAAATTGTAAACAACACCCGCAGCCACAGTTTTTTGTATTTAGGCGCTTCGCCAAGGGCTTCTATTGCAATTTTAAATGCAAGTAAATCGTTTGCTTTGATAAACGGTCGCGATTTTGTAACGCCAGACGATATTAAATACGTGGCTTATTACGTGTTGAATCACCGTTTAATTTTAGCTCCAGAACGCGAAATGGAAGGAATTACCATTAAAGATGTGGTGAAACAAATTGTTGACACGGTTGAAATTCCCCGATAATTAAATGAAATCTATATTTCTAAATACACGTTTTTATTTGGTATTACTTGCAGTAATTACCGCTTTTTCCGTGGGATATTTTCTGCCCTTTTTCTACTATTTTGCTATTGGTTTATTAGTTGTTTTAACAATCACTTTAGCCATAGAATTGTTTTTATTGTTTCATATAAAAAACGGAATCACAGCAGAACGGATAATTACCGAGCGATTGTCTAATGGCGATACCAACGATATTCAATTGCAGGTTAAAAACAAGTATCCTTTTGCTGTTTCTCTGCAAATTATAGACGAGGTGCCGTTTCAGTTTCAAAATCGAGATTTTCTTATAACTACAAAAATTTCCAAACAATCCTCCAAACAATTAAACTATCAATTAGTTCCAAAAGAACGCGGTTTATATGAATTTGGAGCTATTAATATTTATGCATCTTACGGAACCAAACTGCTAGGTAAACGCTTTAAAGAAGCTGTAAATCAAAACATTGCGGTTTATCCTAGTTTTTTAAATCTTAGAAAATATGAGCTGTTGGCATCAAAAACAGCTTTGTTGCCAAACGGTATCAAACGCACCCGAAAAATAGGTCAATCGTCTGAATTTGAACAGATAAAAGACTATGTTATGGGCGATGATTTACGGCATATCAATTGGAAAGCTTCTGCAAAAAAACAACATTTAATGGTGAATCATTATCAAGAAGAAAAAGCGCAAAATGTGTATCTTTTGATTGATAAAGGCAGAACCATGAAAATGCCTTTCGACGGCATGTCGCTGTTAGATTATTCCATAAATGCCGCTTTAATGCTAGCAAATATCTCTGTGAAACGACAAGACAAAGCAGGTTTATGGACTTTTGAAAAGAAAACCGATGTGTTTTTGAAAGCCGATAATAAAATGTTGCAAGTGCGCAAAATTGTTGATGCATTGTATCATATTTCCACCGATTTTAAAGAGTCGAACTATCAATATGTGTTAACAGATAGTTTAAAGAAAATTCAAAAACGCAGTTTGCTGATTCTTTTCACCAATTTTGAAACCTTAGACGCTGTAAAAAGACAATTGCCCTATTTACGTGCCTTAGCAAAGAAACACGTGTTGCTAACCATTATTTTTGAAAATACCTTGTTGCACTCAGTAAGCGCTAAAAAAGCACAAACCACGAAAGATATTTACATACAAACCATTGCCTCAAAGTTTGTGCACGAAAAGCAACTCATTATTCAAGAATTACAAATGCACGGCATAAAAACCATTTACACAAAACCAAAGGATTTGTCGGTAAACTTGTTAAACAAATATCTAGAAATTAAACAGCAAGAAATTATTTAAATGAAACAAATTACCAGCATACACAATCAATTGGTGAAAGACATTTTGCAGCTGCAAGAAAAAAGTAAAACCCGCAAAAAAACACAACTTTTTGTGATTGAAGGCAAGCGCGAAATCGAAATTGCTTTAAAAAATGCTTATAAAATAGATCAGCTGCTCATTTGCTTTGATTTGTTTAACGAAACACAATTTCTCGATTTCAAGAAAATGTTTACCAATGAAACACAATTTATTGAACTATCGAAAGAAGTATATCAAAAAATAGCATATAGAGAAAGTACAGAAGGTGTAATTGCCATTGCACAAGCAAAAACGCACACATTGCAAGATTTACAATTGCCTAAAAATCCGTTGATTGTGGTTTTGGAATCATTAGAAAAACCCGGAAACTTAGGCGCTGTTCTTCGCACAGCCGATGCCGCCAAAATAGATGCCGTGCTAATTGCCGACCCAAAAACCGATGTGTACAATCCAAATATCGTGCGTTCTAGTGTGGGTGCTTTGTTTAGCAATCAAATCGCAGTGGGTACATCAACCCAGATTATTAGTTTTTTGAAAGATAAAAACATTGCCCTTTTTAGTGCTATTTTGCAGGAAGCAGTGCCATATTACAGTGTTGATTTTAGCCAACCTTCAGCCATCATAATGGGAACCGAAGCTACTGGGTTATCGCAAGAATGGCGCAAACAAGCAACAGCAAATATCATTATTCCCATGCAAGGACAAATTGATTCAATGAACGTTTCTGTGGCTGCGGCTGTATTAATTTTCGAAGCAAAAAGACAAAGAAATCAATAAAAGCTACAAATATTTAAAATTTTAGTTATATTTATAAAAAATTTTAGACTTTATGAAAAAAACAATCTTAAAAGCATTTTTTGCATTAAGCTGCATAGGTTTTTCAGCACAAGCACAGGTAATACATAAAAACGAACGCTATGTAAAAAGCTACAATTGGAAAGTTGGAGCAAGTTACAATATGATGGATTTTAACTTTAACCACACCGATTTACCAGAAGGTGCCAGCATGATTTCAGGGGGTATTCCTGCAAAAGTAATGATTGGTTACGAGTTTGCACCAAATTTTTCCGTTGAAGCAGATTTTTCAATGAACGAAATGGAGAAAGACAATGTGATGAACGGTATGGTTGTAAACGAAAACATCTCTATTGTATCGTTTAACGGTTCATTAGCTTATAGTTTAGGTGGTTTATTCAATATTCCAATTGCCGACCCTTATATTAAAGCAGGTGTTGGTCATTTGCGTTTAAACGAAACCGATTTAACAATGGCTAGCGCCGGTGGTGGTATTAATTTCTGGATTGCCGATATTCCCGCTACAAAAAGTTCCCGTTATCACCACGATAAATTTTATCGAAGATTAGGTATTAATGTAGAAGCAATGGGTAGAAGCAATATTTCAACCAAAGGTCAAGGCTCACACGCACAGTATTCAGCAGGTGTTTTCTATGTATTTTAGTAGATCATTCTCGTAAAAATATAAGAAAGGAGCATTTTGCTCCTTTTTTTGTTTAAAATAGTATAGCAATAACAGATTTTTTATATATTTAGTGAAGAAAATGGGCATTTTATGACACAAGAAGAAATTGAAAAAGAGAACAAAGAAATCGCACGCGAGTACAAAGAACTTTTAAGCATTAGTTATCAAACACTTAACGATGAAGACAAAAAGCTTATTCGCAAAGCATTTGATGTTGCTGTTGAAGCGCACAAAGACCAAAGAAGAAAATCGGGCGAAGCATACATCTTCCACCCTATTGCTGTTGCAAAAATTGTAGCATCAGAAATTGGTTTGGGTCCCACTTCTATCGCTGCTGCATTAATGCATGATGTGGTAGAAGATACCGATATAACGGTAGAAGATATAGAGCGCATGTTCAATCCTAAAATCGCTAAGATTGTGGAAGGATTAACCAAGATTTCGCGCATGGAACCCGATCCCGACATCTCGCTTCAAGCAGAAAACTACCGCAAAATGTTGCTCACGCTTAACGATGACGTGCGGGTAATTCTTATTAAAGTAGCCGATCGTTTGCACAATATGCAAACCATGGAATCGATGGCACCTTATAAACAAGCAAAAATTGCTTCGGAGACCTTGTATATCTATGCACCGCTTGCACACCGTTTGGGATTGTTCAATATAAAATCAAAATTAGAAGATTTGGGTTTAAAATATACCGAACCCGATGTGTATGACGATATTTTAAGCAAAACCAAAGAAAGCAGTGAAGAACAAGCTGCTTATATTAAAAGTATTACATCGGTATTGAACGAGGCATTAGAAAAAGAAGATATTTCGTTTACAATGAAAGGTCGTCCCAAATCGATTTATTCCATCCGAAGAAAAATGAAAGCGCAAGGGGTAACTTTTGATCAAGTATATGACAAGTTTGCCATTCGCATCATTTATAAATCAGCTCCAGCAGATGAAAAGTTTATTGCATGGAAAATTTATTCTATTGTAACCGATCATTACAGACCATCGCCCAGCAGATTGCGCGATTGGATTTCTTCGCCAAAATCAACCGGCTATGAAGCACTCCACATCACTGTGATGGGTCCAAAAGGACGTTGGGTGGAAGTACAAATCCGCAGCGAGCGTATGGATGAAATTGCAGAAAAAGGATATGCCGCACATTACAAATACAAACAAGGGGTTACCGAAGAAAACAGTTTAGATAAATGGTTGAATTTATTAAAAGAAGCTTTAGAAAACTCCGAAGCAAACGCTGTGGACTTCGTAGAAGATTTTAAACTGAATTTATACGCCAAAGAAATTTATATTTTCACCCCAAAAGGCGAAATAAAATCATTGCCAAAAGGAGCTACTGCCTTGGATTTTGCCTTTAGCATCCACACCGATATTGGCATTAAAACACGCGGAACAAAAGTAAATGGAAAATTAGTACCTTTAAACTACGAGTTAAATTCGGGCGATCAGGTAGAAATCATTACATCGGCAAACCAAAAACCAAGTGTGCATTGGTTAGAATTTGTTACCACAGCACGTGCCAAAAACAAAATTAAAAATGCATTAAACGAAGATGTTAAACATGTTGCCGAAGAAGGAAGAGAAATTTTAGCACGCAAATTAAAACATCTAAAAATAAATCTCGACGAAAAAGTGGTCAATGAACTGGTAAACTTTTTTAAACTAAAAACCAGTCAGGATTTGTTCTATAAAGTAGGAACAGGAAAAATAGAAAACCCGCATTTAAAAGAGTTTGCCAGCCATAAAAACAGCAATGCTTTCTTAAACTTCTTTAAAAAATCGATACGAAAAGAAGTAAACGAGGTGAAACCCGAAGCTAAACTCGATTTAATTGTTTTTGGTAAAGACGATGAAAAACTTGATTATAAATTGGCAAGTTGCTGCAACCCCATTCCGGGCGATCAAGTTTTTGGATTTGTAACCATCAACGAAGGCATCAAAGTACATAAAATAGATTGTCCGAATGCATTAAGCATGCGCTCTAATTATGCGTATAGAATTCTTCCTGCCAAATGGATTGATTCTTCTGCACAAGAGTTCAACGCATCTTTAATGATAAAAGGTATTGATGGATTAGGATTAACCAATGAATTAACACGCGTTATATCCAACCAAATGAACGTTAACATACAAAGTATTTCGTTAAGTTCAAACGCAGGAATTTTCACCGGACAAATCACAGTAATCGTACCAAACAAAAGCGTTCTTAACAAATTGATAGACAACATTCAGAACATAGACGGCGTTGAAAAAATCACGAGAATCATAGGAAGTGCTTAATTTTAAATATTTATTTTTAGTATCGGCAATAAACAATTATATTTGTGCTGTTAAAGACAACCATGGAAGAAAATAAAAATCAAGACATTGTTAAAAGCGTTTTTACTAAGTATTTAGAAGAAAAAGGGCACCGAAAAACCCCTGAACGCTATGCTATTCTTCAGGAAATTTATGAAAGCGAAGAACATTTCGATATTGAATCGCTTTACATTAAAATGAAAAACAAAAATTATCGTGTAAGCAGAGCCACACTCTACAACACGATTGAATTGTTATTGGAATGCGGTTTGGTGCGCCGCCATCAATTTGGGCAAAACCAATCGCATTACGAAAAATCGTATTTTGATAAACAACACGACCACATTATCCTAACCGATACTGGGGAAGTTATTGAATTTTGCGATCCACGTATCCAAAGCATTAAACAAACGATTGAAGAAATTTTTAACATTCAAATTCAAAATCATTCTTTATACTTCTACGGAACCAAAAAAGAAAATAACAGCACAACAAATAATTAAAAACAGACTAACATACCAAACATCATGACAGTAGATTTGTTACTTGGCCTTCAATGGGGAGATGAGGGAAAAGGAAAAATTGTAGACGTTCTTACTTCAAAATACGATATCATTGCTCGTTTTCAAGGAGGTCCAAACGCAGGACACACTTTAGAATTCGATGGAATTAAACATGTTTTAAGAACCATTCCTTCTGGAATTTTCCATAAAAATTCAATAAATATTATCGGAAACGGCGTAGTAATGGATCCGGTTGTGTTTCAAAAAGAAATCGAAGGTTTACAAAAATTTGATATTGATGTGCAATCACGCCTATTAATTTCGCGTAAAGCTCACTTAATTCTACCAACCCATCGCTTGATCGATGCCGCTTCTGAAACAGCAAAAGGCAAAGCAAAAATTGGTTCTACCTTAAAAGGAATCGGACCAACTTATATGGATAAAACCGGAAGAAATGGCTTGCGAATTGGCGATATTGAATTGGCAGATTTTAAAGAACGATACAATGCATTGGCTGAAAAACACATTGAAATGATAAAATTCTACAATGTTGATTTACAGTACAATTTAGCAGAAATGGAAGAAGAGTTTTTCACAGCTATTGAAGAATTAAAAAAACTTACTTTTATCGATTCTGAGTTTTATCTAAACAACGCTTTAAAAGAAGGAAAATCTATTTTAGCCGAAGGTGCACAAGGATCTTTACTAGACATTGATTTTGGTACTTATCCATTTGTAACTTCTTCAACCACAACTGCTGCTGGCGCTTGTACTGGTTTAGGAATTGCACCCAACAAGGTGAAAGATGTATTTGGTATTTTTAAAGCATACACCACCCGCGTTGGTTCAGGGCCATTCCCTACCGAATTGTTTGATACAATTGGAGAAACAATGGCAAAAGTGGGCAATGAATTTGGATCAGTAACCGGACGTGCACGTCGCTGTGGTTGGTTAGATTTAGTTGCTTTAAAATATGCAGTTGAAGTGAACGGTGTTACCGCATTATATATGATGAAAGGCGATGTTTTATCTGGTTTCGATACATTGAAAATCTGCACAGCATATACTTATAAAGGTAAAGAAATTGATCATTTGCCCTATAATATCGAAGCAGAAAATGTGCAACCTGTATATGTAGAGAAAAAAGGTTGGAAACAAGATTTAACCGGCTTAACAAATTATACCGATTTGCCTGAAGAATTAAAAGAATACATCACATTTATTGAAGAATATGTAGGTGTGCCGATAAAAGTTGTTTCTGTTGGTCCTGACCGCAAGCAAACAATAATGAAATAATTTTCAACCAAAAAAAAAGTCCTGCAAACGAAAGAATGCAGGATTTTTTTTGAAAGATAAAAATTTATCCTACTTTTACTGCGAAACATATTAAAAATACTATGAATAGTTTTACTGCCGATGTTTTTCAGGCATTTCAAAACAAATTAAAAGTGGGTAACCGCCGTGGTGTGCACTTAAATGCCATTCCCGGAAACTCTAGATATAAATTCGATTTGGCGCGATTGGCTGAAATATATCCAAGCTTGCCCGAACGCTTTATTTTAGATTTGTTGACCTTGAAAAATATGAATTTTTCTTTTTCAATTCATGACAAAGCAACTAGCGACCAAAATGTGGAACTTGTTGAATTGGAAGAAGAAGTCATTGCGCAAGAAGTAGATCCAACAGATGCAGCAGCAGAACGCGAAAAAAACTTACTAAAAATTGCCAATAGTTTTGAAAATTTAATTTTTCAAAGCGAAGCTATTGAGTCTGAAAAAGGAATCAACACCTTTGGTTTCGGCTTTCCAATTTTGATTCGGAAAGATCAAAACGATGGGCAAATCACGGCAGCTCCGCTATTTATTTGGTCGGTAAAGGCTAAGCAATCATCGGAAATGAACACTTGGAAAATAAGTCGTACCGAAGAAGACCCGATTTATTTAAACGAAGTGCTTATCAACCATTTGCAAAATGATTCCGGCATTAGCCTAAACCCTATTCCGCCTGAAATGCTCGAAGACGGAAAGTTAGACAAACCCGAAATTTTTGCTATCTGTACCGAGATTCTTCAAAAACTTAAAATGGATCAAAACATTGATTTTTTGTTGAATAACTATGAGCGCATTCCTTTGCTAAAAACCAAAGCGGCATACGACAAAAAATTAGAAAAACGCGGCGATGCGGTAATCGAAAAATGTGGTATTTTTTCACTTTTTGAAGTGCAAAAGCAAAATATTATTAACGATTACGAAAGCTTAATCACCGATTTTAAACCCCAAGAAGTAACGAATGAAAATAAAATTTTTCAATCAATTACTTCCATAGAAACCGATCCCTCACAACAACAAATTTTAGAATCGCTAAAAAATCAATCCAAAATTGTAATCCAAGGACCACCAGGAACTGGAAAAAGCCAAACCTTAACTGCAGTGCTGATCAATGCTTTAGAAAACAAACATCGCACGATTGTAGTTTGTGAAAAACAAACTGCTCTAGAAGTTTTGTATAATGCATTGCAAGAAAAAGGCTTGGGAAAATACTGCATCATGATTAAAGACAGTCTTTCGGACCGCCGATTGGTGGTCGATGCGGTACGCAACACTATTGATCAACCCGATTTTAAAAAAGCAAGCGAATTGCATTGGCAAGAATTTTTGAATAGAGAGGTGGTAGCAATTGACAAACTCAAGGAAAAACTGAACACTATTCATCATACACTGAACGTGCAATTGATTGACAACAGAAATTGGACCGAAATTATTGGAACCATTTTATCGTTAAAATCTGTACAAGAACCAGTAGATTTAAATCTGATTCCGTGCAGTTTTACCACCGATGAATTTCAGCAGTTACTTTATCTATTTTCAAACGGGCAACCCCTTTATGAAAAATTTAAACCGTTTAGCACTTCGTTTTTTTATAACGACCAAATGCTTTTGACCGATCATTTTTTCGCTATTCAAAATAAAATAAACGAAGCATTTGCGCACTATAAAAAACAATTTGCTGCAATTGAACAGCAAGCGGCTGCATTTGAACATTTTTATTATGGTAAACGAAAAACCGATTTCACCAAAAACAGTGAGCAATTAACCAATTATATCAATGAAACCGAATTGCTTACAAGTACTTTTGCCGATACAGCAGATATTTATGACCCTGAGAAAACCAATGGCTTTTTCTATAAATTGCTGGCGATTGTGTCTTCTAAAAAGAAAAAAGCAATAAAAGCACAAAAACGACTAATTGAACTCGGGCATTTAATTAAAACCATTACCCAACACGATGATTTTGATGCTATTGAGATTTCTGCCGATTTATTGAAAAACAAACAAGAGATTCTTGCTTATAAAGATAAATTAGCCACATTAAAAATACATTTTACAGAAAAGATAACCACAGATTTTGCTGCAATTGATGTTTTAAATTACTACGACAGCAATTTCACTACCGATGTGTTTAATGAATTGGTAAACAATATTTTACAGTTGAAAAAGCAAATCATTAGTGATGCGTGGTTGGCAAATACCGATTTTGGAACGACCTATTTTTCCTTCAAAGAAAAAATTACGGCAAGTTTTGAAACCTTTGACAATTACAGCTCCAATATTGAAAATCCTTTATTGGCAGGACATGAATGGTTTCATTTTTACAGCACTCTCTCGCCTTTTCAGCAGCAATGTGTGGCAGTGCTTTATGATGTTTCTAATTGGGAACAGTCTTTTTTATATGCTTATTTCGATAAATTATTAAAAGAAAAATCGAAACGTATTTTGCAAGTTAGCGAGAAAAACTACCAAGATCTTTCAAAGAAAATTGAAAACTTTTCATCGATACAAAAAAATTTCATTCAGAATTTCTGGAGCGATGCACAAAAAAATGCCGTAAAAGAGTTTGAACTAAAAAACAAAGATTTAACCGTAGCGAATTTATACAACAAACGTAAAAGCACCAATCACAACCGTTTGTCGTTAAGGCAAATTACGTTTAAAGACACCGATTTGTTCACCGCTTTTTTCCCTGTAATTTTAACTACGCCCGATGTGTGCTGTAACTTGTTTCAAGGTAAAAATTTTTATTTTGACAATGTGGTTTTTGACGAAGCATCGCAGTTAAAATTAGAAGACAATCTGCCAGCGTTGCTCAAAGGAAAAAACATCATTGTGGCGGGTGATGAGCACCAAATGCCTCCTTCAAATTATTTTAGTAAAGTTTTTGACGGCAGCGTGGAAGACGAAGATGATGTGGAAGACGAAAAAGTGCTTACATTTAAAAATGCACTTTTAAACATTGAATCGCTATTAGATTTTGCTTTAGAAAACAATTTTGAAAAAAATCATTTAGATTTTCATTATCGATCCAAACATCCGCATTTAATTGATTTTTCAAATCATGCGTTTTACAATTCACGCTTGCGACCACTTCCAGCTTCAAAAAATGAAAAACCCATTGAGTTTTATGAAGTGGGTGGCACATTTCACGAACATATCAATGAAGAAGAAGCAGAAAAAGTACTGGAAATTTTAGAGGAAATTCAACCCAAAGCAAACGGTTTGTATCCATCGGTTGGAATTGCAACGTTTAATATCACTCAGCGAAATTTCATCCGCAGAAAAATCTTGCAAAAAATGAATGCACCAGAAAACAGTGCTTTTGCAGACAAAATGAATGCATTAGAAAAAGCGGGGTTCTTTATAAAAAATTTAGAGAATATTCAAGGAGATGAACGCGATGTAATCATTATATCAACCACTTACGGCAAGAAAAAAGACGGTAGATTTGTGCAAAGTTTTGGTCCTGTAAATCACACCAAAGGATACAAATTGCTCAATGTGATTGTGACCCGAGCAAAGGAAAAAATCTACATTTGTAATTCTATTCCTTCCGAATTTTACAGCAATTACAAAGATTTTTTAGCACAAGAAGGCGCCAATAACCGCCGCGCTGTTTTTTATACCTATTTAGCTTATTGCAAAGCTGTTAGCGAGGAAAACGAAACAGCCAGAAAAGATATTTTGGCAGAATTAGAAAAATACGGCAACAAACACTCTGAAATTCACCAAAAACCAGAAAACGAGTTTAAAAAACAAATTTTTCAATTAATTTCGGAAAATTATCCAACTGTAAAAGCAACTTTAAATTACGATTTTGGTGGTTATGCAATTGATATACTTTTACAGCCCGAAAACAAACCAGCTGTTGCAATTGAATGTATGAGCAAAGAAATTTATCAAGAAAACTTGGCTTATTTGGAAGATATGCACAAAGAGAAAATCCTTAAAAAATCAGGTTATGAATACGTTCGTATTTGGAGTCACAATTGCTGGCAAAACTTGGATGCCGAATTTAAAAAGTTAGCTCGTTTTTTATAAAATCCATTAACAAAAGTTTAGTGAAGATATCGCTTAAAATGCGTAATTTTGAAAAAAATAATCTCAATTGAAAAACGTTTTTTTAAACCTACTTTTTATTTTGGTTTGCAGCCTGTCATTGCATGCACAAACAACCGAAACAAGTGGTAAAATTATACGACTGTTGGCAGCCGATTTTACCGATGTGAACGAATATGAAGTTCCCGGTGCCAAAATTCTTACAGGTAATGTTCAAATGCAACACGACAGTATGTATATTTACTGCAATAAAGCCTATTTTTTTGAAAAAGAAAATTACGCAAAACTGTTTGGAAATGTACGAATTGTTCAAGACGACACTTTGCAATTGAACAGCAAATATGCCGAATATAATGGTATGCAAAAAATTGCGTATGCTTCGGGAAATGTAGTAATGACTTCGCCAGATTCGTCTTTAAAATCAGAAAAAGTATATTACGACCGAAACACGGGAATTGCCTATTACAACGATCACGCAACCATTACCAACAAACAAAATACCTTAAAATCGAAAACCGGAAAATACTACACACGGGAATTAAAATATGAGTTTAGAACGCAAGTAGTGATTACCAATCCTGAAAATGTGGTAAAATCGAACCATTTAGACTATTACGAAGATTCGGGTCATGCCTATTTGTTTGGTCCTTCCACGATTGATAATAAAGGAAATCATATCTACACCGAAAATGGTTTTTACGACACCCGATTAAACGAAGGAAAAATGATTGAAAAATCGTTTATTCTTTATGACAACAAGCGTATTGAAGCTGATGAAATGTTTTATGATGAAAAACGTTCGTATGCCAAAGGAATCAATAATGTAAAAGTTACCGATACTATTAACAATACTGTTGCAACAAGCCATTTTGCTGAAGTTTTTCGGGCAAACGATTCACTTTACATGACTAAAAAACCCCTCATAACCTATTATACGCCAAAAGATACCACCTATTTTCATGCAAAAAATTTACAAATTGTGGGACCTGATAAACAACGTGTGATAAAAGGTTATCCCAATGCACATATGTATCGCACACCCGACATGAGCGGAAAAGCAGATTCATTGCATTACGATCAAAAAATTGGACTTTTGCAATTAATTCGAAAACCTGTCTTATTCAATGGTGAAAGTCAGTTAACTGGCGATGTGATTCATTTGATAAACAATGTGCAAACCGAAAAATTAGATTCCTTAAAAGTACTAAACAACGCCTTTGTGATTCAGAAAGATACCTTAGGATCAGGCTATAACCAGGCCAAAGGAATTAATATGTATGGAAAATTTATCGATGATAAAATTCGGCAGATTGATTTGGTTCAAAATGCAGAAATGATTTATTATGTATATGATGAGCAAGTTTTGAAAGGAATTGATAAAGGCATTTGTAGCAAAATTGTTTTAGAATTAGAAGAAAACAAAATCACAACTGCCACCCGAATGATTAATCCAGAAGGAACCACTTACCCACCCGAGCAATTTCCAGAGAATGCCCGAAAATTAGCAGGTTTTAATTGGCGGGGCGATGAACGAATGTACAGCGTAGATGCACTCTTTAGCGAGGAAGAATTGAAGCACGACGATAAAGCCGAGCAAGAAATTAAACAGAACGAAAAAATAAGCGAAAAACCTATGGAAATTCAAGAAAAAACCTTGAATTTTAAGCGAAAAGCAAAAGCACCAAATGTGATTAAAAACCGAAAGGAATAAATGAAGCAAGATTTTTTTAAGTACCAAGCACAAACTACTGAGCATCCGCTAGCACTAGAAATTAGCAGTGCCAAAGGCAGTTACATTTATACCACCGATGGCAAAAAACATTTAGATTTTGTTGCCGGTGTATCGGCTTGCACCTTAGGACATCAGCATCCGCGTGTGGTTCAAGCAATAAAAAACCAAGTAGATCATTATTTACATGTGATGGTTTATGGCGAATACATTCAAAAACCTGCAGTTGATTTTTGCAAACTGTTAGCAGCACAGCTTCCCGCATCGCTCAACAAAACCTATTTGGTCAATTCAGGAACCGAAGCTATTGAAGGCGCGTTAAAATTGGCAAAACGTGCCACTGGCAGAACACAGATTATATCGTGCAACAATGCCTATCACGGCAATACACAAGGTGCGATGAGTATCTTGGGGAACGAAGAACGCAAAAGAGCTTTCCGCCCGCTGTTGCCCCATGTAGATTTCATCACCTTTAATAACGAAGTCGATTTAAAACAAATCACCAACCAAACGGCTGCGGTGGTTTTAGAAACCATTCAAGGAAGCGCCGGATTCATCACTCCAGAAAATAATTATTTAGTAAAGGTGCGAAAACGCTGTGACGAAACCGGAACTTTACTAATTTTAGACGAAATTCAACCGGGATTTGGTAGAACAGGCAAACTGTTTGGTTTTCAAAACTATAACATCATACCCGACATTGTAGTTATGGGCAAAGGAATGGGCGGCGGCATGCCCGTTGGTGCATTCACAGCCAATGAAAAACTTATGGATTTATTGGCAAGCGATCCTAAATGTGGGCATATTACCACTTTTGGCGGACACCCTGTCATTGCGGCAGCCTGCTTGGCTACGCTGCAAGAGTTGCTTGAAACCGATTTAATGGCAAAAACTTTAGTGAAAGAACAATTGTTCCGAAGCTTATTAAAACACCCACTAATCACTGAAATTCACGGAAAAGGATTAATGTTGGCACCCATGACACCCTCTGAAGAAATCACCAATCGCGTAATTTTAAAATGCAAAGACAAAGGTTTGGTATTATTTTGGTTGATGTTTGAAGGGAAAGCCATCCGCATCACACCGCCGTTAACCATTTCTGAAGAAGAAATTAAAGAAGGTTGTGCGTTGCTATTGGATGCGTTAAACGAAGTTCAAGCCGAATTTTGTTAATTAAAATGTTAATAATATAGTTTTTAAAAGCAAAAAAACTGCATAAAATGAACTATATTTAATAAAAAGAAAGGTCGATTATGTTTACAAACGACGAAGAAGATTTTTTTAGAATGTCTATTTCAAAATTCGAGAATATGCTTAAAACAAATAAAGTTTGTTTTTTCGATTCAGAAGAATTTGAAAACATTATACTGCACTATTTAGATTCAGGGAAAGTAAACCTTTCTAAAAAGGCACTAAAGCTGGGTTTGGAGCAACACCCCAACTCTATCGGACTGAAATTGGTTCAAGTAGAGCTTTTGGTTTTTGAAGATAAATTAGACAAAGCCGAAAAACTGCTTAACGAGATACAAGCTATTGATCCGCGAAATGATGAAGTGTATATTCAACGAGCAACCATTTTTTCAAAACAAGGTAGCCATCAAAAGGCCATTGAGTGTTTAAACATTGCTTTGCAATATACAGATGATTTTGCCGATGTGTATTCGCTTTTGGGAATGGAATATTTATATATCGATGAAATTGTGCAGGCAAAAGACGCCTTTATAAAATGCTTGGAACACGATGTGGAAGACCAAACAGCACTTTATAATGTGGTGTATTGTTACGATTTTTTAGACAACAACAAAGAAGCCATTGAGTTCTTAGAAGAATTCATAGACCACAGCCCTTATTCAGAAGTTGCTTGGCATCAATTAGGACGCCAATTCTATATCACAAAAGATTATAGAAAAGCCATTGAAGCTTTTGATTTTGCTTGTATTATCGATGAAAAATTTACAGGCGCTTATATTGAAAAAGGTAAAGCTTATGAAAAATTGAAAATGTATCAACAAGCAATTAACTGCTACAAAGATGTATTGCAAATTGAAGATCCATCATCGTATGTATATCGCAGAATTGGCGCTTGTTATGAGCAACTAAAGAATTTAGATAAAGCATTAAAATATTATTTGAAATCGGTACATGAAGATCCTTTAATGGATAAATCGTGGATTGCTATTGCAGATTTATACCTGAAAAAAAACGATTTTAAAAAAGCCTTACAATTTGTAAATAAAGCATTGGGAATCGATGAGCACAATTATTTGTATTGGCGCCGATTTGCAATCATTAATAAAGATTTATTGTTTTTGGAAGAAGCCGAATTGGGTTTTAGAAAAGCAATTGAACACGGCGATGCCTTTTTAGACACGTGGCTTTTTTGGAGCGATACTTTGCGATTGCTAGAAAATAATAACGATGCTATACAAAAATTACTAAAAGCACGCGATATTTTTAATGACGAATACGAAATTGAATATCGTTTGGTGGGTTTATATATGTTGACAGATCAAACCGAAAAAGCATTGTATCATTTAACCAATGCATTGGCATTAAATTATAAAAACCGAACATTGTTACAAGATCTTTTTCCAACGGTTTGGGAACATGAGCAAGTACAAGCTTATATTCAAAATTTTAATCAAGAATAATATTCATTTTTTAAATTCCTGCAAGGTCTGTTTTCAAACCTTGTAGGTATTTAAAAAACTTCTATGGATAAAATAATAAGACCATTTTTCGTCTATATAAATTCTCAGAAGCATTACAATTAACTCTACAATATAAAAATTACTTGGTTTACTTTTTTAACTAATTTCTATGAAAACATACGGCTTAATAGGCAAAAACATCAGCTATTCTTTTTCGAGAAATTACTTCAACAATAAGTTTAACAAAGAAAGTATTTTAAACACGCAATACATTAATTTTGATATAGATAACTTATCAGAGTTAAATCTTTTATTTAAAGATAAATATCAAGGCTTTAATGTTACCATTCCTTACAAAGAAGCAATCATTCCGTATTTAGATGAGCTAGATATACATGCGGAGAAAATAGGTGCCGTTAACACCATAAAAATCGAAAACGAAAAAAAAATTGGTTACAATACAGATTGGATCGGCTTTAAAAAATCAATAGCAACTTTATTAGAAGTACATCATACGAAAGCATTAATTTTAGGAACAGGCGGTGCAAGCAAAGCAGTAATTTACGCTTTAGAACAATTGCAAATTGAAACATTATTAGTATCGAGAAGCGGAAAAACAACTTACAACGATTTATCGGAAGATATCATACAGAATCACAAAATTATTATCAACTGTACGCCTTTGGGTACTTTTCCAAATACCGAAACCGCTCCGAAAATTCCTTATAAATTATTAACAAACAACCATTTAGCTTACGATTTAGTGTACAATCCGGCGGAAACATTATTTCTAAAAAATTGTAAAAAACAAGGTGCAACCATAAAAAATGGATGGGAAATGCTGCAAATTCAAGCAGAAGAAGCTTGGAAAATTTGGAACAGTTGATTGTTTTTTCAAAAAGTATTTGTTAATTATAATTAATTATTTATCTTTCAAAAATAATTTTGTTAAACTTAAACATTAGAAAAATGTTAGAAGAAAAGAATGATAACCTGCATGAAGCAGACGGATTTACAACTGAAAATGAATCAAATACCATTGTGGATCAAATCAATTCTACCAATGCAGAAGACGGCGAAACGTCATCAATCAACGAAAATAACGATATTCCTTTACTGGATTACGATGAATTATCGTTAGAAGCATTGAACGAGCAATTGGATCTTTTGCTAAAAAACGAAAAGGTAACTGCCATTCGCGAGCATGTAGAAACTATAAAACGTAGTTTCTTACAGAAATATCATGATGTGATCGATGAAAAAAGAACACTTTTCTTAGAAGAAAACCCAGATGCTTATGCTTCCGATTTTCAGTATGATTTGCCGGCAAAAAATCATTTCGATTCTTTATACAGCCACTACCGCGACCAACGCAACAAACATTTTAAATCGATACAAGATCAATTAAAGAAAAATTTGGCAGAACGCAACCAAATTATCGAAGAATTAAAAGATTTAGTAGAAAACACCGATAACTATAATGCTGCTTTAAAAGATATTAATCAGTTGCGTGAACGTTGGCGCAATGCGGGTTCTATTCCCAAAGACAATTATAACCACGTTTGGAATAATTTCCATTTTCATTTGGAACGTTTTTACGATCAATTGCACATGGACCGTGAGGCACGTGATTTAGATTTTAAAAACAATTTAGAACAAAAACAAAAATTAATAGAACGTGCTTCGTTGTTAATTCATGAAAAAGACATTCGAAAAGCTTTTAGAGAATTGCAGACTTTGCACCGCGTTTGGAAAGAAGAAATTGGACCGGTAGCAAAAGAATACCGCGAAGAAATCTGGCATAATTTCAGCAACATCACAAAAGAATTGCACAATAAACGAGAAATGTTGCAAAATGAAATTCGCCAACGTGAAGAACAAAATTTAGAACAAAAAAAGGAATTAATAGCTGCTATTGAACAAATTGCGACTAAATCGTTCCACTCACACAACGATTGGCAAAACGGCATTAAAGAAATCGAAGAATTGCGAACAAAATTCTTTAATACTGGTAGAGTTCCTGCTGAACAAAGTGAAGAAACTTGGACCGCTTTCAAAAATGCCACACGCAATTTTAATGTTTTAAAAAATAATTTTTATAAAGACATTAAGAAAGAACAGCAAGACAATCTTGCTAAAAAACAAGCATTGGTGGAACAAGCAAAAGCTTTGAATGAAAGTTCTGATTTTGAAACGGTTACTCCTTTGATGAAAAAAATACAAGAAGAATGGAAACACATTGGGCATGTGCCAAGAAAGTTTTCAGATAGCTTGTGGAAAGAATTTAAACAAACCTGTAATGCGTACTTTGATCGTTTGCATGCCGAACGCAGCAAGGAGATAGAAGCAGAAATGGAAAATTTTCACAAGAAAAAAGAATATTTAGAAAGTTTAAAAGATTTTCAGTTGACAGGCGATCACAAAACCGATTTAGACGGTATTAAAGCCCATATTGAAAACTGGAAAAGTTTAGGAGTGGTACCACAAACCCGAAGACATATTGAAGGCAAATTCAATAAAATTTTAGACGCTTTGTTTGACAAACTTAGTCTTTCTAAAAAAGAAGCGGAATTGGTGAAATTCAACAATAAAATTGAGCATTTAATTGAAAACAACGACAACCGCCGCTTGCAAAACGAAACCATTTTTGTGCAACGAAAGATAGAAGAAATTCGTTCGGAAATTTTTCAGTTAGAAAACAATGTGCAATTTATTTCAAATGCAAAAGCAGATAATCCTCTGGTAAAAGAAATCAATAAAAACATTGACCGCCACAAAGATGAATTGAATCTTTGGAAAGAGAAGTTGGATCAATTAAAAAACATCCCTAAAAATGATGAATAACATACAAAACCGGAGCATTCCGGTTTTTTTCATATCAAAATACATCTTAATTTGTTTTTTAACGATGGCTGCCTTTTCCTGCAAATCAAAAACAGATTGGCGCGATAAATACAACCAAGAAAAAAACAATAAAAAAGAAGTTGTAAAAACCAATAAAACTGTTTCAAAACCCGCTAGTTTAGAAGAAATTAGCACATTGTTAGACGTTAGCACGAGTAGTTTAAAAAACAAAAGTCTGTATCAATTTATTATTGATTGGTACGGCACGCCTTATCAATTTGGTGGTATTTCCAAAAGAGGAGTCGATTGTTCGGGTTTCACCAATTTGTTGTATAAAGAAGTGTATAATCTACAACTTCCAAGAGTTTCAAAGGATATTGCTGCAAATGTGAAACGAAAATACACCAAAGATTTAAAAGAAGGCGATTTAGTGTTCTTCTCGTTTGGAAACACGGGCGTTGTAAACCATGTAGGAATTTATTTACAAAACAACATGTTTGTGCATGCTTCTACATCGAAAGGAGTTATTATTTCGAACCTAACAGCACCTTATTACGGAAATTTTTTGATAAAATGTGGTTCGTATCAGCAATATGACTAGCAGAAAATCAATACGTTAAAAATGAATTTGGTAAGATAATTAGGCGTACCTTTAAAGAAATTAAAAAAACTACTTTTTAATTTCCTTAATGATGTTTGATATATGCCAAGAAAAAATCCAATAGCAGCCGCAACCGCCATCACTGACTTAGATGCGCTGTTTGATGAAATTAAAAAGGAAGGAATTTGTTTAGAAACTTTGTTTAACCGCATTCAAAATTTAAAATACTTTCACAATTCCAAAATCGTAATTAAATCATTCCAGAAAGCAGCTTTTGAAAAAACGTACAATAAAAAAGGATTTTTAGAGCCCAATACACATGGAGCAAAGTTTAAATTAGAATACTTTTTTCATCACTTAATAAACACAGAAGAAATCACTTTTGAAGAATTTTTATTGATTAACAATTAGAGGTTTAATAGCAGAAAGTAGCACTTCAAATGGAACAATTTGCCGAAAAAATCATAGCTTTTAATAAAAAAATTGCATATAAGGGTTTGTTGCCCAATGGGTTTCAGGTATTGAACCCATATCATAGCAACCCGGAAACGTTGGTGGTGATGCAACAGTTTTATGAAAAATACTACAACGACACCAACCAACGAAAATTTATTATTGGTATTAACCCAAGCCGGCATGGTGCGGGTGTCACTGGTGTGCCATTTACAGATACAAAACGATTAGAAAGCGTTTGTGGCATTCAAATGAAATCGGCACACACTCATGAAATTTCTTCGGTTTTTCTATATGATGTGATCGAAGCTTTTGGCGGTGCTGATGCTTTTTACCGTAATTTTTATATAAACTCTCCTTTTCCGTTGGCCATTATTCGGCAGAACAAATCAAATAATTGGGTGAATGCCAATTATTACGATGATAAAAATCTTTTCAAAAATGTAAAAAATTTTATGGTTTCTTGCTTAAAAAAACACATTTCATTGGGATTAAATAGTGAAGAAGTTTTTGTTTTAGGTATTAAAAATGCTACATTTATTCATGAAATTAACAATGAAGCCCATTTGTTTAAAAAAATTACTGTTCTAGAGCATCCGCGGTATATTCAACAATATAAATCAAAAGAAAAAGAATGGTATATTGATAAATATGTGGCAACACTATCAACTATATAAAAATGGAAACTTTTGAAAGCTATAACAGCAAGCAAACGCAACCACACCAAGAAGTGTGCAATGTATTGAACAAACTTATATCTCAAAACCTTTCAAATGCAGAAAGTAAAATTTGGCATGGGCATCCAGTTTGGTTTATCAACGGAAACCCGATCGTTGGTTACAGCAAACAAAAAGCAGGTATTCGACTAATGTTTTGGAGTGGTGCAGATTTTGATGAAGATTTGTTAAATGTTCGTGGAGCGAAATTTAAAGACGCATCGATTTTTTATAACCATGAAGATGAAATTATCGCTGCCGATTTAGAACGCTGGTTGGAAAAATCGATAAACATTCAGTGGGATTACAAAAATATCGTTAAACGAAAAGGCGTGCTTATTAAATTGTAATTTTTTTTTTATTGATGAATTTGTACCTTATTTGTACAAAAAATACCCAAATTGAGTCAATAATTTTGTCAATTAAATAACACCAAGATCCAAAATTACAATTAATAAATAGATAAAAATCTACCATAACAAACATTTTTATGGATTTAGAAGGATTACTTTTAGGTAAAAATAATTGGACGTTTATGCTTTCAATAGCATTTAGAACTTTTGTGATGTTTTTAGTCATCCTTATTT
The DNA here is from genome assembly GCF_028473145.1 of Flavobacterium sp. CBA20B-1. Lineage (NCBI taxonomy): Bacteria > Pseudomonadati > Bacteroidota > Flavobacteriia > Flavobacteriales > Flavobacteriaceae > Flavobacterium > Flavobacterium sp. CBA20B-1. Next base: position 556,175 of record NZ_CP092370.1, on the reverse strand, counting down.
TCTTACGCATTTTAGGCAAGCGAGGTGTAAAACAATTATCTGTTTTTGAATTAGTTGTGATTTTAGGATTGGGGTCTGCTGCGGGAGATCCTATGATTTATAAAGAAATTGGTATTTTAAATGCTTTAGTGGCTTTTTGCGTAATTGCCGTTTGCTACAAATTGCTAACCTTATTGGTTTTTAAGTTTAAGTGGCTCGAAAACGTGGTGGAAGGCAAAGAAGTATATATCATTAAAAAAGGAAAATTTGCTATAGAAGATTTTTCAAAAGAAACTTTAAGTAAAGATGAATTTTTTATGGAAATGCGTCGAAACAGTGTTTTTCATCTTGGTCAGGTTGAATATGCAATTTTAGAGATTTCCGGCGAAATAAGTGTTTATTTCTACCAAACAGAGCAAACAAAATATGGGTTGCCCATTCTGCCTGATTCCCTAAAAAATATTGTACATTCGTTTGAAATTGGCATCTTTTATGCATGTACCTTTTGTGGAGAAACGGTTTCATATAATCAAGAGCATGCAATGAAGTGTAGGGTTTGCAACAGAAATGAATGGGTGAAAGCATCAAACAGAAAAATTTCGTTTTAAAGAAATAAGAATACAGAGCTATTTTAGTGATTAGCAATTGCAAATTCTTAAGAATTAGTAAACGCGACCTCACCTTTAGTTCTTTAGGGTAATGCTTATCTTTAAGGTAAGCATTATCTGCTTTATAAATTCACTGCAATTAAATGCACTTTGAAAAAAATAATAGAGTTTTCATTTGCAACGAGGCTTTAAAATTAACAGTGGCATTTAATATTTAAAGATTTTTATTAGTTCTAGACTTGCTTGATTTATAAATTTGTTTCTATATTTGCGTACTCACCTTTTTGATTCAAAAACTCTATTAAAAGAATGACATTTGGTCCTCCGCTAATGGGGTTTTTTACTCAAAGAGAATTAAAAGGTGAGATATTTAATTTGCGCGGAGGACTTTTTTTTAACGCACCTTTTATCTCTCTAAAACGTTGATTTCAAACCCTGAACGATTATTTAACTTTTACAGATTTCTTTTTTAATTTATCAATCTTTCCAGGACTTCCAAACACATAAAAAAACTTTTCTTTTAAGCTTTTTGCATCTTTCACATCGCTGGCGATACTTTCGTATTCATGAAAGTTTAAATACAATGGATTCCATTTATTATTAATTTTGGTAGTGATACCATACGTTGGTCGTTCTTCTTCGGGTTGATAGGTACCAAATAATTTATCCCAAAAAATAAAAACAGCCCCAAAGTTTTTATCAATGTATTTTTCGTCTGACCCATGATGAACCCTGTGATTGGAAGGCGTTACAAAAATATTTTCGAAAAAACGTGGCAATTTACCAATATATTCCGTGTGTTGCCAAAATTGGAACAATACCGAAATTTGATTTACAATAAAGAAGATTACGGGATGAAAACCCAAAAAAGCTACCGGCAAAAAGAACAACAACTTAAAGTGTTGCACCCAACTTAAACGAAAAGAAACCGTTAAATTATAATGGTCGGCACTGTGATGCACCACATGCGTAGCCCAAAAAAACCTATTGAAATGCGACACACGATGTGCCATATAACTGCATAAATCGTAAATTAATAAACAAGGAATTAATGTCCACCAATTGAATTCCATACGCCACGGAACGGTATTGTATATGTAAACAGCTCCATAAATAAATCCTACTTTAAAAGCTAAATTTATTACCACATTACCCAAACCAACAAACAAAGAACCCAAGCTTTCTTTAGTGGAATAATTATTTCTTTTAGAATACCACGAATACCAAATTTCCAAACCTGTAAAAAAAGCCATTAAAGGAATAGCATAGATGATTAAATCGCCCGATTGGGCTTCTAAATTCTTGATGTCATCATAAGAAATTGGTGATGCTCCAAAAAAATTACTCATATATTGATTTTAATTAAGAAATTTATACTTTTAGTAGTGATTCAGTTATTCACATTCTACAATTTACAAATAAATACCTCCATACGCAAAATGGCTCAAGATATTTAACAAATAGCCTTTCAAAAAACGAACCAAAAACACTAATAAAATTATAATAATTTTTGATGGATGCTCATATTTCAGTAATTTTGCTCGATTTTACAATAAAAACACATCATCAGTTTAAATAGCTCCGTCTTTAAACGGGATCATTTTGCTTATTTTTAATAATAGATTCTAAAAAAAGGAGATTGTTTTCGAAAAGCGTCTTTCCTTCCCCTATCTATCAAAATATACCTTTATGCAAAAAATCATCAATTTATTTGATTTCAAACAAAAAGTCGATTATAAAAACGAAATTTTAGCAGGACTAGCAGTAGCCATGACCATGGTGCCAGAGTCTTTATCCTTTGCAATATTAGCCGGTTTATCACCATTAACTGGTTTATACGCAGCCTTTTTAATGGGAATTGTTACCGCCGTTTTTGGGGGCAGACCAGGAATGGTTTCCGGAGGTGCCGGTGCAACTGTTGTGGTGCTCATTGCGTTGGCTGCTTCGCATGGAGTGGAATATTTGTTTGCGGCAATTGTTTTGGCAGGTATCATGCAAATGTTGGTAGGAATTTTTAAGTTGGGTAAATTTGTACGCTTAATCCCGCAGCCTGTAATGTTTGGTTTTTTAAACGGACTTGCAGTAATTATTTTCATGGCACAAGTTGCTCAATTTAAAATTGTGGAAAATGGTGTAGAAAGTTGGATGAGTGGATCGGCACTTTATACAATGGGCGGACTAACACTGCTAACCATAGCAATTGTGTTTGTTTTACCTAAGTTTACCAAAGCTGTTCCAGCATCTTTAGTAGCAATATTGGTGGTGTTTGGCATTGTTTATTTTTTTGGAATTGAGACTAAAAAAGTAATTGACATTGCATCGGTCAGCGGATCGCTTCCATCGTTTCACATCCCTCAAATACCTTTTACATTGGAAACACTCCAAATTATTTTTCCGTATGCATTGGTTATGGCAGGTGTGGGATTAATCGAAACTTTGCTTACACTTAATATGGTTGACGAAATTACGAATACGAAAGGGCAATCGAATCGTGAAGCTGCTGCTCAGGGATTAGCAAATATTACAAATGGGTTTTTTGGTGGAATGGGCGGTTGTGCCATGGTTGCCCAAACATTAGTAAATGTGGGCGCAGGTGGCAGAGCCAGACTCTCTTCAATTGTTGCATCAATAGCTATTTTGCTAATTATTTTAGTTGCAGGTCCTGTGATTGAGCAAATTCCCATGGCAGCATTGGTTGGTGTAATGATGATGGTTGCTATTGGCACTTTTGAATGGGTGAGTTTTAGAATCATTAATAAAATGCCGCGTCACGATATTTTTGTAGGAATTTTAGTAGCTTTAATAACCATCATGCGTCACAATTTAGCTTTGGCGGTTTTAGTGGGTGTTGTGGTATCGGCGCTGGTTTTTGCTTGGGAAAGTGCCAAACGAATAAGAGCCCGAAAATATATCGATGAAAACGGAGTGAAACATTACGAGATTTATGGACCACTTTTCTTTGGTTCAACAACTGCTTTTTTAGAAAAATTCGATTTAATAAATGACCCTGAGGAAGTGATTATCGATTTTAAAGAGAGCAGAATTGTGGATATGTCGGCTATTGAAGCACTAAATAAAATTACCGAAAAGTACCATAAACAAGGGAAAAAAGTACAATTAAAGCATTTAAGTGAAGATTGCAGACGTTTATTAAAAAATGCCGACAGCGTCATTGCAATAAACATTATAGAAGATCCCACATACAAGGTGATGACCAACAAATAAACGAAGAAATAGTGGATTAAATTTAGATAAAGATAAATAAAAAAAATCCGCTTAAAATTTTTCGTAAACATTATTTATCGTAATATTGCAATATAATAAATAAAAAAATGGGTGTTACCAAAACCGAAATATTCAACGAACAACAAAACCGATTGGCTGCTATCTTTAAAGCTTTGGCACATCCTGCCCGCATTGCTATTATTCAACATATTATGAAGCAAAATGCTTGTATATGCAATGATTTGGTAGAAGAATTGGGGTTGGCACAAGCTACTATTTCGCAACATCTAAGAGAATTAAAAAGCATGGGCATTATTAAAGGAACCATTGAAGGAACCAGCGTATGCTATTGCATAGATGAAACCGTGTGGCTTTCGCTAAAAAACGAATTGCTTGTGTTTTTTAAAGATGATGTAAGTGTTAAGAAATGTTGCTAGGGCATTTTTTTAATTTTATTAATCGTAATATTGCAATAAAACAATTTAACATTCAATAACATGAAATTATCAACCATTAAAGAAATTTTACCAACATTGGAAAATGTTGCATTTCAATTAGAAAATGGAACGTTTGTACCCGAACATTTTCACGTAACAGAAGTAGGACAAATCACCAAAAAATTTATTGATTGCGGCGGGGTGGTTCGCACCGAAAAAGTTATAAATTTTCAATTATGGAATGCCGATGATTACAACCATCGATTAAAACCTACCAAACTTTTAAACATTATTAAACTTTCTGAAGAAAAATTAGGAATAGAAGATGCGGAAATTGAAGTGGAATATCAAGTGGAAACCATCGGCAAATTTGATTTAGATTTCAATGGAAAAACATTTGTATTGAAAAATAAAACTACGGCTTGCTTGGCAGAAGATGCTTGTGGAATTCCATCAGAAAAACAAAAAAAGAATTTGGAAGATTTATCTGTGAATACCAGTAATTCATGCACTCCGGGCGGCGGATGTTGTTAATTTAAAACATTTAATTTTATGTATCCATTCTTATCAAAAACCATCGAAAGCTTACCTCCTATTCCGGCAGAAAGAAAAAATATTTTACAACCGCTTATCGATTTCGTGCAGCAAAAAACAGCAGATAAGCAAGAAATAAATATAAACTTCATTTGTACACACAATTCGCGCAGAAGTCATTTGGCACAAATTTGGGCACAAGTGGCTGCTGCGCATTTCCATATTCCTCATATACAATGTTATTCCGGAGGAACAGAAACAACTGCAGTGTATCCAAACATAATAGATACCTTGCAAAATCAAGGTTTTAATATTCTTAAATTATCCGAAGGAAATAACCCCGTTTATGCGATAAAATACAATGAAAACAGCATGTCGATTATTGGTTTTTCAAAAAAATACGACGATGATTTTAACCCAAAATCAGCATTTGCAGCAGTGATGACCTGTTCACAAGCAGATGGTGGTTGCCCTTTTATTTCCGGAGCTGAAAAAAGAATACCAATCACATTTGAAGACCCAAAAATAGCCGACAATTCGCCAGAGCAATCAAAAGTTTATGCTGAACGCAGTTTGCAAATTGCAGCTGAAATGTTTTATGTTTTTTCAAAAATCAATTTATAAAAATGCAACCAAAACTTAAATTTTTAGATCGATACCTCACATTATGGATATTTCTCGCAATGGCGGTTGGTGTGTTGTTGGGCAATCTGTTTCCAGACATCTCCAAAATTTTCGACAATTTATCAACCGGCACTACTAATATTCCATTAGCAATTGGATTGATTTTGATGATGTATCCGCCATTGGCAAAAGTAGATTACAACATACTGCCGAAAGCATTCAAAGATAAAAAAGTAATTGGCATTTCATTATTGTTGAATTGGGTGGTTGGCACATTATTAATGTTTGGTTTAGCTGTTTTATTTCTGCGAAACGATCCTGATTACATGACCGGTTTAATATTGATTGGTTTGGCAAGATGCATTGCAATGGTGATTGTGTGGAGCGATTTAGCAAAGGCAAACCGTGAATATACAGCAATGTTGGTAGCTTTAAACAGTGTTTTTCAGATATTTTCATACAGTTTTTTGGTGTGGCTGTTCATCAACGTTTTGCCTGCTCAATTAGGATTAGCACAATTCAACGTAAGCGTGTCGATGAAAGATGTCACAGAAAGTGTATTGATTTATTTGGGTATTCCGTTTGCAGCAGGGTTTTTAAGTCGATTCTTTTTGGTAAAATCTAAAGGAATAGAATGGTTCAACAGAAAATTTATACCAGCTATTTCGCCACTTACTTTATATGCGTTGCTGTTTACAATTGTGTTAATGTTTAGTTTAAAAGGTGATAAAATTGTAGAATTACCAATGGATGTGGTTAAAGTTGCTATACCATTAATCATCTATTTTGTATTGATGTTTTTCGTGAGTTTCTTCATAAACAAAGCTTTAAAAGTTCCTTATGATAAAAATGCTTCGATTGCATTTACAGCCACAGGCAATAACTTTGAATTGGCAATAGCGGTTTCAATAGCGGTTTTCGGTATTCATTCGCCGCAAGCATTCGTAGGTGTGATTGGACCATTGGTAGAAGTTCCGGTGTTGATATTACTGGTAAAAGCCAGTTTGTGGTTGCAAAAGAGATTTTACAGCTAGAATTTAACAGAAAATGGAAAAAGATGCTTCTTTAAAAGATATTGCTCAGCTATTTTTAAAATTGGGCGTTATAGGGTTTGGTGGACCAGCTGCTCATATTGCTATGATGCGGAAGGAAGTTATTGAAAAAAGAAAATGGTTTACCGAACAACACTTTTTAGACTTGATAGGTGCCACCAATTTGATTCCGGGACCCAATAGTACCGAAATGGCGATTCATATTGGGCACGAAAAAGGCGGTTGGAAAGGATTGATTGTTGCAGGTCTCTGTTTTATTTTACCTGCCGTTTTTATTACAGGATTTTTTGCTTATCTCTATAAACAATACGGACAACTTCCAAAAGTACAACCATTTATTTACGGGATAAAACCAGCCATTATTGCCATTATTTTAGGAGCCATTTTTCCATTGGCAAAAAAATCGTTAAAATCAACATTGCTTATTCTTATCGGCATCGGGGTTTTAGTAGGCTCTTTATTCGGAATTAATGAAATATATTTGATGTTTGGTGCAGGGTTTCTGGCATTGACTTTAGCATATTTTAAAAACAGAAAGCCACACGCTCTCACTAGTTTTTTCCCAATAACTCTCTTACAAATTTCAAACACAACGGTACTTTCTGCAACCAATGCCAATTTGTTTTGGATTTTTCTAAAAATTGGTGCAATACTTTATGGAAGCGGTTATGTTTTGTTTGCATTTCTCGACACAGAATTAGTAGCAACTGGGCTTTTAACAAAACAACAATTGATTGATGCCATTGCAGTAGGGCAATTTACTCCCGGTCCCGTTTTTTCGTCGGTAACATTTATCGGTTATCAAATTAATGGTTTTTCAGGCGCAATCGTTTCAACAATCGCCATATTTTTACCCTCCTTTGTGTTTGTGGCGTTGCTCAACCCAATTGTGAAGAAAATGCGAAACTCTAAACTATTATCAGTTTTTTTAGATGCCGTGAATGTGGCTTCTGTTGCCCTGATAGTAGCCGTTTGTTTTGAAATGGGAAAAGATACCATTACCGACTGGCGCAGCCTTTTAATAACTTTTTTAAGCATTGCTACTGTATTTAGCTTTAAAAAAATGAACAGTGCATTTGTAGTTTTGGGTGGTTCCGTTTTGGGATATTTGTTAACATTGTTATAAAAAAAAGAGTTCCATTTTTGAACTCTTTTTCTCTCTTTTAAATATGATCAAATAATTTTCGTTCTTCAATCATTTCAGCAACAATTTGTGGCACATCATCTTTCCAAGTTTCATTGTTCTCTTTCATTTTTTGTAACACTTTGTGAGAAAATATTTTCAAATTTTTCTCTTCAAAGTTATGAATATCAATAATTTGCTTTTGATCTTTAAAATAATTATAAATTGGTTTCAGTGCATCGTCATGAAGGTCCATATTTTCGCTGGTAATTATTTGTTCCTCTTCATTCAAAAAAGGGTACACATAAATTTCTAAACCGTGTTTGAACAATCTGCCTAAACCTTCAAACAAACCGCCACTTAAATTGGCATAATGCTTTGCATCAAAAATTTCAATTAAACTTGGAATACCTATTGTTAGCGCAATTTTTTCTTGGGAATAATTCCAAATATAATCCACCGCTTTGAAATATTCCTTGAAGTTAGAAATCATTACAGTGTGACCCATTGCGCAAAGTAAATCGGCTCTGTCTAAAAAATCTTGTTCATCTACACCACCCAAAGCTAAAAGGTTGTTTAAGGTAATTTCAAAAATAACAGCGGTGTTTTCTAACAATAAATTGTTCTTTGCCAAAAATTGATTCAATGATTTTTGATACATATTAATGTTTACAACAGTCACCGGACGAAAACTACCGCGAAGCAATAATACGTTTTTTCTAAACAAGGTATTTGCCGGAAGGATGTTTTTTCCGTTTGGTGCAAACATTACCGCATCGGCCATTCCATTTTTCACCAAAAACAAACTCATTAAACGATTGTCCACCTCTTTAAACGCCGGACCTGAAAAGTTAATGGTATCAATTTCTAATTGATCTTTATCTAAATGGTCGTACAAATGATAAATTAATTTTTTGGGGTCGTGGTATTGATAAAATGCGCCGTAAATTAAATTTACGCCTAATGTTCCTAAAGTTCGTTGCTGCAACAGCACATCGTTTTCTTTGAATTGAATGTGCAAGATGATTTCGTTAAAAGCACCCTTTGGCTCATTTTGAAAACGAATTCCTACCCAGCCATGACCTTTGAATTTTTTAGCAAAATCTATCGTTGCTACGGTATTGGCATAACTGAAATAGATTCGGTTGGGATTATCGGCTTCGTCTAAGCGTTCTTCCAAAAGCCGCACTTCATGGTTCAGCATTTTATGTAACCGGTTTTCAGTTACATAGCGTCCGTCTGGTTCTACGGTATAGATGGCATCGCTAAATTGCTTGTCGTATGCAGACATGGCTTTGGCAATGGTTCGCGAAGCTGCGCCGGCTCTAAAAAAGTGACGTGCAGTTTCTTGACCTGCTCCAATTTCAGCAAAAGATCCGTATATATTTTTATTCAGGTTTATTTTTAATGTTTTGTCAGAAAGTGCTTGTTTTTGTTCCGTTACTCGATCTCCTTGTAGTGTTAAATCTTCTGCAAAAAAATTGTTCATATTTCTATTATTGTTTAGGCATAAAATTACTAAAATCATTTTTAATGTGCTATTTTTGTAAAAAAGAATGTAGTGAAAGTTTATTTTTTAGGTACTGGCACCTCACAAGGTATTCCTGTAATAGGTAATAAACACCCTGTTTGTCTAAGTAATAATGCAAAGGACAAGCGCTTACGTTCTTCTGTTTTAATTGAATGGAATCACACTAAAATAGCGATAGATTGTGGACCTGATTTTCGGCAACAAATGCTTCGTATTGATAATGATCGTTTAGACGCTCTTTTATTTACACACGAACACGCCGATCACACAGCTGGTTTAGATGATATTCGCCCTTATTGCTTTATGGAAAGTAAATCAATGCCTATTTATGCACAAAAAAGAGTGATTGAAAGTTTAAAGAACCGCTTCGATTACATTTTTGAAACAGAAAACAGGTATCCAGGAGCACCATCGGTAACCATTCATGAGGTAGAAGCTTCAAAAGATTTTTATGTGGAAGGTAATAAAATCACTCCTATTAATGTTCACCATGGTTCATTACCCATTTTGGGCTATCGTTTGGATGCATTTGCATATTTAACCGATGTAAAAACATTAGACGAACACACTTATGATCAATTAAAAGATTTAGATGTTTTGGTAATTAATGCATTGCGTATTCAAGAGCATCCAACACATAATAATTTAGAAGAAGCTTTGATACATATTCAAAAAATCAATCCAAAAAAAGCATACCTCACACATATTGGTTTTCAAATGGGTTTTCATGAAGAGGTACAGAAAACATTGCCCGAAAATGTTTTTTTAGCGTATGACCAACTAATTTTAGATATTTAAAATGAAACGTATTTATTTATATTTATTTTTGTTTTCACTGATTATCAATATTTTTTTGATAGTGAATGATTCAAAAGTATTAAAAGCAAAAGAACAACACATTGAACGATTAGAAATTAAATTAAAAAAAGTGCAAGACTCTTTAAATAATATACAAAATCAAAAATCGTAATATTATGAAATTCAAAATAATAACATTTGCAATTAGTAGCGTTTTACTTTTATCATGCAACAAAGAAAAAGAGGTGAACAATGCTTTGAACACAGTAATGATAAAGGATTCTTTAGAAATTTATAAAAAACTTTATGACGAAGCAGCTTACTTTTCTATTGATAAGAATGAAAATGCCCAAAAGCAATTTGCTCCCCAATCTTTAGAAGTAGTTATGAGCAAAGTGGTGCAAGATTTCAGTGCTTTAAACAAACAAGAAGGTGGCAATCCTTTATTGCCTTTAGATGCGTCTGGAAAACCAACAAAAGTTAATAAAATGTCGGTTATAAATCACAAATGGCTAATAATCGATTTTTTTGGAGAAGGTGTCGTGGGAGAATTAATTATTAAGTATAATTACAGTCCAGATACTACTACACAATTTACAGTACTTGATACTGTTTTGTACTAAAAGCGTTTCAACTGAAACGTTTTTTTTTCTAAATACATTCTTCAAAATGCTGCATTACTCCCACCAAATGTTGCACACTTTCAATTGGCAACGCATTATACATAGAAGCACGGTAACCGCCAACTGTGCGGTGACCTTTTATACCGTAGATGCCATTTTTGATGCACCAATCATCAAAAAGTGTTGTTAAACGTGGTTCGTTCAAATAAAAAACGGCATTCATTATAGACCGATCTTGTTGCTGTGCTGTTCCATAAAATAAACTATTGCGGTCTATTTCTGAATACATTAAATGCGCTTTTGCTCGATTTCTGCGTTCCATTGCTGCAATTCCGCCTTTATCTTTTATCCAGTTGAGCGTTAAATAACTCACATATACCGAAAAAACAGCAGGAGTATTGTACATACTTTCTTTTTCGATATGTTTACTGTAATTCATGATATTGGGAATTTCTCGTTCTATCTTCCCTAAAATATCATTTTTTATAACCACTAGATTAACCCCAGAAGTGCCGGCATTTTTCTGTGCACAAGCATATATTAAATCAAATTTAGAAAAATCTAAAACGCGTGAAAACAAATCCGAACTCATATCGCAAACCAAGGGCACATCAACAGTTGGAAATTCGCTGTATTGTGTTCCGTAAATTGTATTGTTTGATGTAATGTGTACATAATCTATATCTTGGGGAATATGAATTGATTTTGGGATGTACGAATAGTTTCTATCTTTTGAAGAAGCTATCTCTTGAACTTCACCAATAAAAGAAGCTTCCATTTGAGCGTTGTTTGCCCAATTTCCTGTATTAATATAGCCCGCTTTTTTATTGAGTAAGTTAGTAGCAATTCGCACAAACTCCATACTAGCACCTCCTTGCAAAAAAAGCACCGAAAAACCTTTGTCTTTTAAATCTAGAAGTTCTAAGGTTAAGCTTCTGGCTGCGTTTAATACTTCAACAAATGCTGGATCGCGATGTGAAATTTCAATCAAAGAAAGTCCAGAATCGTTAAAATTAACTACGGCTTCAGACGCTTTTTGAAGTACTTCTTTTGGTAAAATGCTGGGACCGGAACTAAAATTATGTATCTTCATAAATTTCAAAAAAATTTCAGGCTACACCCTACCCTTCAACGCATTAAAAACCCATGCTATTGCAAAAAAGCCAACGCCAACTGCGCCAAATCCCCAACCGGCAACATCGGCATATCTATAAATTGCTAAGCCTACCAACAAGCCGCCCATCAAAACCATAATGAGCGTGGCCCAACCAAGTATTTTATTTTTGTTTAATCCCATTACTTTGTATTATCTAAATAATTTAATAATCAGTTCTTTTAGTAAATCGTCGTGCGATAAACTACCGTTTACTCCTTTACCTTTTAAATCAATTTCACGAATCACTGCAATATTTTGACTTACTTTTTTCATTGGATACTTTTTGCTTGCTGCCTGATAATCTTTCAGCCCGTAAGGATTAATACCTAATTGTTTGGCAATTTCTGCAGGATTGGCTCCGGCATTCTTGTATGTGATGCCATGATATTGAAGCAATCGTGAAAAAAAATTATACAGTAAAGCAGTTGTAACCACCAATGGATTGTTTTTAGTATTCAGCGCAAAATATTTAGCAATTTGAAAGGCTTTTGCCTCATTGTTATATGCAACTGCATTGATCAATTCAAAATTGTTGTATTCTTTACTAATTCCAATGTTTTGCTCAATTAAATCAGCTGTAATTAAGTTATTTTGATTCAAGATAATCTTTATTTTCCCAATTTCATTTGCAATTTTGCTTAAATCGTTTCCTAAAAATTCAGCAAGCATGGCAACGGCTTTTGGTTCAATTTCTAAACCATTATCGTTTACAAAAGATTTAATCCAAGCTTCTAATTGATAATCTTTCACCTTGGCACTTTCAAAAAGTACTGCACTTTCATTTTTTGAAAGCGTTTTGTACAATTCTTTTCGCTTGTCTAAATTTTTGTATTTATAGCAAAAAACCAAAATGGTTGTGGGCTGAACAGCTTTAAAATAATCAACCAATTGATCTATTGTTTTCCCTAAATCTTGAGCTTCTTTCACCACAACAAGCATTTTATCGCCCATAAAAGGATATTGCCGTGCTTGCGAAATCACATCATTCACGGTTACATCTTTGCCATACAAAATCACCTGATTGAATGATTTCTCTTCTTCAGAAATAACATTTTCGGTAAAATAATCACACAAAAAATCTATAAAATAGGGTTCTTCTCCCATTAAAAAATAAACCGGTTTGTATCCTTCTTTTTTAATTGAAGTCAGCATTTTTTTTAGTTCACTCATAAACTTTCGTAGATTTATAAAGGTTTTTTAAAGAGAATGAATAAATTTGCATTATGCGTGATTTAAATTTTCCCAAGTTTGAATTCCGTTTCAAAATTAATGAAAATAAACGGTTCATTTTTGATGAAATCAGGAAAAAATACGTTTTATTAACCCCAGAAGAATGGGTAAGGCAACATGTGGTGCGGTTTTTAATTGATGTTAAAAAATACCCAAAATCGTATATAAATGTTGAAAAAGTAGTGAAAATCAACAATATGAATAAGCGTTACGACGTTGTTGTGTTTGCACCCAACGGAAGTATTTTTTTGCTGGTGGAATGTAAAGAACCAAATGTAAAGATCAATCAAACGGTTTTTGATCAAATTGCAAGGTATAATTTAAGTTTAAACGCAGCATTTTTAATGGTGACTAATGGTTTAAATCACTATTATTGCAAATTAGATTATAAAAACAGTAAGTATCAGTTTTTAGCTGATTTACCTTAATTAAAAAATATGAGTAAAAACTGCATATATATAAGTTTGCTATCATTGTTGACGTTTGCTTCGTGCGAAAAAGAAAAAATGACACCTGTAAACACTTCAAATGATACCATTACAGAGGTGCACTATGCATCGGATCCGGATTACGCATTGGCTAATAAAAATGCTCAAGAATTAGTAGTTCATTTTGAAAATGAGCAAAAAAATCTCCAAAAAAAGCTAAAAAAAGCCAATAAAAAAGAAGCAGAGGCGCTGTTTATTGATTATTACAAAAAACTAAGCGTGATTGTTGACTCTATTAGTGTGGCTGAAACCAACACTTTAAACACCTATCATTCATTAGGAAACACCAAGCCAGACAGCATTATTAGAAAAGAAAAACTCTATGAAAAACTGGGGCTGTACTTTAGAAAATTAGATTCAACAAAATATGATTTTAAGATAAAGCCCGGTTATTTCTATAATCTTTTTCACAAAAAAATATCTTCCGAGTACGAACAATATCTAAAACTGCGGTTTAAAGAACACAAACTTTTGTATGATTTGCAGTTCAAAAACAAAAAAATCACCTTGCAAGACCAACGCGAATTAATCATAAATTGGGAAAAATTTATTTTAAAGCATAAAGATTTCAAGTTTATTGATCTCGCCAAAAAATCATATACAGATAATTTAACCATGTATCTTTTTGGAACTCCTGAAAAACCCACTTTTGAAATTTCAGCAAAAAAACTATATATGGAAAACGAGCAAGAGTATATTTCGTTTGTAAAGAATAACCCAAAATTGATTTCAGCAGAAATTACCAAGAAATTCTTAAAACATTTTTATGTAAACGATAAAAACTTTACTGCTGAAGAATTTTATATAGATTTAAAAGAGTTTACAAAAGCAGAAATAGCCGAAAGAATTAAATAAATGAAGCAAATTGCCGTTGTTCTTTTAAACTGGAACGGACTGAATCTTTTAAAGCAATTTTTACCAATTGTAGAAAAATTTTCTGCCCAAGCCGCTATTTATATTGCAGATAATGCCTCTACCGATTTATCGAAAGAATATGTGCAACAACATTTTAAATCGGTTCAATGGATTCAACTTGCTGATAATTTTGGTTATGCAAAAGGATATAATTTGGCTTTAGAACAGATAAATGAAGAATATATTTGTTTGCTGAATACCGATATCGAAGTTTCTGAAAATTGGTTGCAACCTGTGTTGGATTTATTTCAAAGCGATGCTTCTATTGGAATTATTCAACCAAAGATTTTAGATTTTAAAAACAAAGATTATTTTGAATATGCAGGTGCAGCCGGCGGATTTATCGATAAATACGGCTTTCCATTTTGCAGAGGTAGAATATTTGATACCCTAGAAGATAATACAAATCAGTACCAAACCCAACCCATTTTTTGGGCATCTGGCGCCTGTTTTTTTATTAGAAACCGTGTGTTTAAACAATTAAATGGCTTTGATGCCGCTTTTTTTGCCCATCAAGAGGAAATTGACTTATGCTGGCGGGCTTTTAACCAAAACATAAAAACTTATTATTGTAATGAAAGTACTGTGTACCATATTGGTGGTGCCACTTTAAAAAAATCGAACCCTAAAAAAACATTTTTAAACTTCAGGAATTCGCTGTGTATGCTCTATAAAAATGTACCAAAAGACAAGCGTTTTTCAGTCATTTTTAAAAGATTGTGCTTAGATGGTTTAGCCGGTATTAAATTTTTTATCAGTTTGCAACCATTGCACACTTTTGCCATTATCAAGGCACATTTTGCGTATTACGGGCTGCTTTCAAAACTGAAAAACAAAGCAGAACAAAACCCTAAAACCAATTATTTTTATACAGATAATATCGTAACTGCTTATTTCTTAAAGGGCAAAAAGAAGTTCAACGAATTATAGTTATTTAATACCTTCAAAGACACCTAATCCAAACAAAGCAAAATCGTATTTTACAGGATCTGTTGGGTCTAATTTGCGTAAAGATGCATCGAGTTCTTGCAAGGCTTTGGCATCGTTTTGCTTGCGTTTTAAGATTCCTAATGTCCGAGCCACATTGCCCGAATGCACATCTAACGGACAAGATAATTCCGCAGGCGATACCGATTTCCAAATACCAAAATCTACGCCCTTGTTGTCATTGCGAACCAACCATCTTAAAAACATATTCAGACGTTTTGAAGAAGAACCCTTTGAAGGATCTGAGACATGCTTTGTGGTTCTGGATTGATGATTCAGTTCGAAAAATACTTTTTTAAATGCCGAAATTCTATTCTGTAAATCAATTTGTTTAGTATTTGAAAAAATACCTTCTAAACCGCCATGATGCGTATAAATATTGCGTAGAGAATGTATAAAATATCTAAAATCTTCTGAATTAAACGTTCGGTGTACAATATAATCAATCGCATTTATTTGATTACTTGAAGCATTCATCACAAAATCAAAAGGATTATTGCCCATTGCTTGCATCATTTTATCGGCACTATTGATAATCATTTTTCTGTTTCCCCAAGCGATTGTTGCTGCTAAAAATCCGCTTATTTCAATATCTTCCTTTAACTGGTACTTGTGCGGAATTTGTATAGGATCTGATTCAATAAACCGAGGGCTGTTGTATTGATTTGCCTTAAAATCTAGATAGTCTTTTAACTCGTTAAAATTCATGTTGCAAATTTACGGAAGAATCTCATGAATCGCAATCTGTGTATTTTTGTAATACATTGCTTTTACAATTCCATCAGACAGTCCAATTTTTGGTACATAAATGTGTTTGGCATTGCTCCATTTCATTGCATTTGCATAAATGCGGATAGCTGGAATAATCACATCTGCACGATCGGTATTAAGTCCCAATGTATAAATACGTTCTTCGTAGGTTAACGAATTCAAATATTTGTAGCGTTGCATTAAATAGCTCTGCGTAAGTGGTTTGTCATTGGTTTTCCCAGACATTTTAAAAATCTTGTTGATATTTCCACCAGAACCTATAATTTCTAGATTAGATAAATGGGCAGTATGTGTTTTGATCCATTTTTCAATTTCGGTCCAAACACTTTCTGTAACCATATTGTTCAACAAGCGAACTGTACCGTTTTTAAAAGATTTGGAAACCATTTGTTTGCCGTTTGAAAACAAAGTGAATTCGGTACTACCACCACCCACATCCACATATAAATAGTGTCCATTGCTTTTTATAAAAGCCTGTAAATCTGAATTTGCAATAATAGCTGCTTCGGTTTTTCCTTCAATAATATCAATATGTATGTTGGCTTTTTGAGCAATTTCTTCAACCAACTCTTTTCCATTGTATGCTTCGCGCATGGCTGAAGTGGCGCAAGCAGCATATTTTTCTACTTTATAAACGTCCATTAACAATTTAAAAGCTTGCATTGCCTTTATCATTCGGCCAGCACTTTCTTCGGAAATTTCGCCTACTGTAAAAGCATCTTGTCCCAATCGGATAGGTACACGAATTAAATGACTTTTATTGAATTGTGTGGGTTTATTTTGTTCTTCTACCACATTGGCAATAAGCAATCTCATGGCATTAGAGCCAATATCAATTGCGGCGTATTTTTTAATTTTTATCATTAATCTAAAATAACTTCTATTTTATTTCGGTAATAATTGAAAAGTTCTTCTTGGGCTTTAAATCGCGATTCTCCCAAACGGCGGTATCGGTTTTCTAATCGCTCTGAATGCAGGCGAACTTTCACATTGCCTTTCCAGTAAATTCCAAATGTATCGATTAATTCTTTTTGAATGTGCGTATCATAAATTGGGCAAGTAACCTCTACCCGTTCGTCGATATTTCTAGTCATAAAATCGGCAGATGAGATAAAAACTTTTGCTTGATCATCTGTTCCAAAAATATAAATTCGGGAATGTTCTAACAAATTATCCACAATACTAATTGCTTCAATATT
The DNA here is from genome assembly GCF_028473145.1 of Flavobacterium sp. CBA20B-1. Lineage (NCBI taxonomy): Bacteria > Pseudomonadati > Bacteroidota > Flavobacteriia > Flavobacteriales > Flavobacteriaceae > Flavobacterium > Flavobacterium sp. CBA20B-1. Next base: position 538,895 of record NZ_CP092370.1, on the reverse strand, counting down.
TTCGCTTAATCCGGGAACGCCGGGTATTAAACAGCAAATTCCCCTTACGATTAATTGAATCTTAACTCCTGCCCGACTGGCATCATACAATTTATCAATCATTTTATAGTCTGATAAACTGTTCATTTTTAATCGAATCATTGCAGGTTGCTCATTCAATGCTTTCTGAATTTCCTCATCTATTAATTTGGTAAATTTAGAGCGGGTGTAATGCGGCGAAACAATTAATTCTTTATAACGATAGATTTTATAATTCACTTCAAAAAATTCAAACACTTTATTTACTTCCTTCATGATGCGTGAATGGGAAGTTAACAAAGTTACATCGGTATAAATATTGGAAGTGCTTTCATTGAAATTTCCGGTAGATATAAAGCCATATCTTTTTACTTTTTTGCCTTCTAAGCGCTCAATTACACAAATTTTGCTGTGCACTTTTAATCCCTTCACACCAAAAATCAGTTTAATGCCTTCGGCTTGCATTATTTCGGCATAATTAATGTTACTGGTTTCATCAAAACGCGCTTGCAATTCAATTTGTACGGTAACTTGTTTGCCGTTTTTCGCAGCATTTATAAGCGATGAAATGATTTGAGAATTTTTTGCCAAACGATACAAGGTAATTTTTATGCTTGTTACTTTTGGATCTAATGCCGCTTCGCGCAAGAATTTCACTACATAATTAAACGATTGAAAAGGCGTGTGTACCAAAAAATCTTTGTTTTTTATTTGCTGAATCATACCTTGCAGATTCAATCCGCTTACAGGCATTGGTTTAATTTTACCCAAAGTAAGGTCGCTTCTACCTAAATTGGGAAAATTCATATAATCGCGGCGGTTGTGATAACGCCCTCCCGGAATGATGCTATCTACTGCTTCGATATCCATTTTATCCAAGAAAAAATCAAGGGTGTCTTTGTCAATAGTGCTGTCGTACACAAAACGAACCACCTCGCCCAGCCTACGTTCACGCACTGAATTGGAAATTTTCTCTAAAAAAGATTTGTGTAAATCTGAATCGAAATCCAACTCGGCATCGCGGGTAATTTTTATCATGTGTGCAGAAATACTCTCGTAATCGAAAATCGAAAAGATATAATCTAAATTAAATCGAATCACGTCATCAAGCAAAATAATATACTGCTTTCCGTCGATTTTAGGCAGTTCTACAAATCTATTGATGTGTGTAGGTATTTCAATTAAAGCATAACGGGTGCGCTTTTTGATTGATTTTACAGAATCTTCGCTGGATTTTTTTACCAGCTTTACAGCTAAATATCCGTATGCATCTCTGATCAACGGAAATTCGGCTAAATCATTCAAAATAATGGTTACCAAAACCGGACTCACATTGTGAATAAAAAATTCGCGTATAAATTGTTCTTGTTCGTGGTTGATTTGTGACTCATCTACAATAAAAATCCCTTCTTTTTGAAGTTCTTCTTCAATTTCATTTAAAATTGCCAAGCTTTTTGATTGCTGATTAATCACAATTTCGGTGATGTCTTGCAATAATTCTTTGGCAGAAATACCGCTTATCAAATTTTTTTGTTGGTCTTTCGAAATGGATATTCTGCGAATTGATGCATATCGAACCCTAAAAAATTCATCTAAATTATTTGAAAAAATTCCTAAGAACCGCAATCGGTCCAAAAGGGGCACCGTGTGGTCTGCGGCTTCTTGCAACACGCGCTCGTTGAACGCTAACCAGCTTTTTTCGCGGTCTATATATTTTGGTTGATTAACTTGCATTTATTAAATCTTTTGGAAATAAAGTTTCGGTAACAGTACCTTTTTTTATAGTGTTCCAATTCTCATCGTTGAATTCTAAAATCACGATACCCGACGTGGGAACATTATCTATAAATTTATCGCCAAATGTATTAACAAAATCGGTAATTGCATTGTTATGCCCAAAAATAATAAGACTTGGAACGGAATCTTTACAATTTCTTATTATTTTGGTTAAATGTGTGGCATCAAACGTGTATAAATCTTGCTTTAAAACCGTTAATTCTTGCGGAATATTTAGGACTTCATTGAAGATTTTAGCCGTGTCATGCGCTCTTTTCGCAGTACTGGACCATATTAAAAAGCGTTCGGGTAATTTATCTTGAATAGTTTCAAAAACTGCATTTGAGTTTTTAATGCCTTTATTTGTCAACGGGCGTTCATGGTCTTCAATTGGCATATCCCATGATGATTTTCCGTGCCTTATTAATATTAATTTTTTCATACCCAACACTTTTATTTTACACAATCGTTTATTTTTTACTAAATATAGAAAAAATCATTTAGTAATTTTTAAGATGACACATTTTTTTTGTGATAAAAGTTTGATTAATTTTGTTAAAACATAAAACGTACAATGAACAAAATAGGAATCGAGCTGAAATGGGCAGCGTTAATTACTGCATTTACTTGCGGTTGGGCGGCTTTAGAGAGTGCTTTGGGTTATCATAAAGATTTTAGCAATATTATTGTAACAGCCTTTATTTATTATGTGATTTTGACTTTTTTGTGGGCAATTGCTTTTATCGACAAGAAAAAATCATTAGGAAAAAACGCCGTTTGGGAATTTAAAAGTGCTTTTAAGTTTGGTTTATTCCTTACTGGATTGTTAACCCTTCTAAGTCCTATTTCGCAATATATCATTTATGAAAATATTTCACCCGATTATTTTGAAAACATCATTAATTATCAACTTTCTAAAGGAAAACAAACGCGTGAAAGTTTAGAATTAATCCACAATATGAATTTTACGATTAGGCAAGGTGTGATGAACGCTTTATCTTTAGGTGTGATTTATTCCGCTTTGTATGCGTGGGTTTTTAAAACTAAAAAACAAGTAATCAATACCCCGCCAACCCAAACCAACTTCAATAAAAAGAAAAAATAATGAATTTAGCAAACATACCCCAAATTAAACATTTAAACAGCGGCAACTTTTTTGTATTGGCAGGTCCTTGTGCAATTGAAAGTGAAGAAATGGCATTGAAAATTGCCGAACGATTGATTGCTATTACCGATCGCTTGCAAATTCCGTTGGTTTTTAAAGGATCGTTTAAAAAAGCGAACCGTTCACGCATTGATTCTTTTACAGGAATTGGTGATGAAAAAGCATTGAAAATACTGCAAAAGGTTTCCAATGAATTCCGTGTGCCAACGGTTACTGATATTCATGAAAGCAGCGATGCAGAAATGGCAGCAGCTTATGTAGATGTGCTACAAATACCTGCTTTTTTGGTACGCCAAACCGATTTAGTGGTTGCAGCAGCCAAAACAGGCAAAACGGTGAATTTAAAGAAAGGACAATTCATGAGCCCGGAAAGTATGAAACACGCCATTCAAAAAGTGTTGGATTGCCAAAATGAAAACGTGATGGTGACCGATCGAGGTACGATGTTTGGATACCAAGATATGATTGTGGATTACCGCGGTATTCCTACCATGCAACAATATGCTACCACAGTTTTAGACATTACACATTCTTTGCAACAACCCAACCAAGCAAGTGGTGTAACAGGCGGAAGACCCGATTTAATTGAAACAGTGGCAAAAGCAGGTATTGCTGTGGGCGTGGACGGAATTTTTATTGAAACACATTTTGATCCTGCGAATGCAAAGAGTGATGGTGCAAACATGTTGCATTTAGACTACTTTGAAGCTTTAATGGAAAAGCTAGTAGCAATCCGCCAAACGGTTAGAAATTTTTAATAATAAAGAATATTTTAAAAATACAAAAAAACCTCTAAATCAATAATTTAGAGGTTTTTTGATAAAGTTATTATTTAACTGGTATATTCTTTAAAATCTCAACCACAAATTTCCAATATTTTTGGACAGATGCGATAGAAACACACTCTTCTGGTGAATGCGCACCGCGAATGGTTGGTCCAAAAGAAATCATCTCCATATCGGGGTAATTGGTACCTAAAATACCACATTCCAATCCGGCGTGGCAAGCCACAACATTGGCTTTTTGTCCGTTTTGTTTTTCATATAATTCATCTAAAACTTTTAAGATAGATGAATTGGGGTTCGGTGTCCATCCCGGATATGTTCCTGAAAAATTTACCTCACAGCCCATTAATTCAAATGCAGCACGCAAACTATTTGCCAAATCAAACTTTGAAGTTTCAACCGACGAACGTGTTAAGCATTGAATTTGCAATTTTCCATCACCAACCGTAACTTTTGCAATATTGTTGGATGTTTCTACTAAATCTTCAAAATCAGCACTCATTTTATAAACGCCGTTGTGTGCAGTATATAAAGCACGTACTAAATAAAACTGAGCCATTGCAGGCATCACTTTTTCGGGCAATGTATCTTGCTTTTCAAAAATAACTTCCAAGTTGGGCTCGGTGGTTGCATATTCCGCTTTAATTTCATTTACAACAGTTTGCATATCAAACACAAACGATTCATCGTACATTTTAGCGATAATTACCTGAGCAACACTTTCGCGAGGAATGGCATTGCGAAGACTACCTCCATTGATACTTGCAATTTGCAAACCAAAATTATCAAAACCATTAAAAAGCAAACGGTTCATGAATTTGTTGGCATTGCCTAAACCTTTGTGAATATCCATACCCGAATGGCCGCCTTTTAAACCTTTTACAGTAATTTTATAAGCAACAGATCCATCGGGAACTTCTTCTTCTTCATATTCAGCAGTAGCCGTTACATCAACCCCACCAGCACAACCAATATCAATTTCATCGTCTTCTTCGGTATCTAAATTTAATAAGATTTCGCCGGTTAGCAATCCACCTTTTAATCCCATTGCTCCTGTCATTCCGGTTTCTTCATCAATGGTAAACAACGCTTCAATTGCCGGATGCTCTATTTCTTTTGATGCTAAAACAGCCATTATGGTTGCAACGCCAATACCGTTATCTGCTCCTAAAGTGGTACCTTTTGCACGTACCCAATCGCCATCGATGTACATATCAATTCCTTGGTTGTCAAAATCGAAAACGGTATCGTTATTTTTTTGGTGCACCATGTCTAAATGCGACTGTAAAACGATTGTTTTACGGTTCTCCATGCCAGCAGTTGCCGGCTTTTTTATAATTACATTTCCTACTTCATCTACAAGGGTTTCTAAACCTAAACTTTCACCAAATTGTTTCATAAAAGCAATCACACGCTCTTCTTTTTTAGACGGACGCGGCACTGCGTTTAAATCTGCAAAATGATTCCACAATGGCAGTGGCTCTAAATTGCGAATATCTTGACTCATATTTTTAAAATTTTAATCAAAGTTACTTATAATAAAGTAAAAAAGCCACTTTAAACGGGGTTTAAAATGGCTTACATACAAAATAAAACAATAATTATCTTAGAAAATTACGCAACAATATATTTGGTGAATAATTTCTGGGCTTTTTTCTTGGTTACTTCTTTTTTATATTTCTTTTCAGAGTCGATATAAAAAACGGGAGCACTTTTACACATGCCTTGGCACTTCATTTTTTGAAGAGAAACACTGTTGTTTAAACCCGTTTCACATAATAATTCTTTTAAGCACGACTTTGCTTCTTCATTGTATCTGCAGCATTTTTTTCCGTCGCAAAAATAAATTACTTCACTAAAAGATTTACATTTACCCATTATTACTATCTTTAACGAGTACAAATATAAATAATAATTTTTATTTATTCTAAATAAAACATTAAAATGAAGAAAAATTTTTCTTGGAAGTTTTTGTTGCTTGGATTTGTTGTTGCAAGCTATTATTTAGCGTCTGATTTTCCTTTGTTTTTCACTGAAATTTACAACCAAAAAATCTATTCCATATTAGATCGATTCATGCATGTTTTTTCTAAAATCCCGTTTTCTGTCGGCGATGTGTTGTATGCTTTCGTGGTTGTGTTTATCATCTATAAAATAGTTATAGGCTTAAAAAAGAAAGCATATCAACAATTGGTTCTGTTTTTATCAACTTGCTTTTTACTTTTCTTAGCTATTTTTCAGCTTTTTTGGGGATTTAATAATTACAAATATGGTGTTGCACATCAATTAAAATTAGAACGAAATTACACCAAACCTGATTTAGATACGCTGACTAAAAAATTAATCAAGCTTGTAAACAATCAACAAATAGCGCTTACAAACGATGTGTCTAAAAAAGTAGTGATTGCAAAGAAGCTAGAGGTTTTCAATGAAACAGCTGCACTGAATTATTCCAAATTGCCTGACCATTTACAAAAATTGCTGATTAAAAACGCCATCAATCCTGTAAAACCATCATTTTATTCCTATGCTTTATCATATACCGGATTTAGTGGATATTTTAATCCGTTTACGCATGAAAACCATGTAAACATAGAAATACCATCGATTGGAATGCCGGTAACAGTAGCTCATGAAATGGCGCATCAGTTGGGAGTTTCGAGCGAAGCCGAAGCCAATTTTTTTGGTTTCCAAGTGATGCAATTAAGCAGCAATGAAACGTTTAAATATGCCGCAAATTTGTATGCCTTGAAATATTGTTTAAAAGAATTTAGATATGAAAACGAAGAAACCTATCTTTTACTATTTGATCAATTAAACAAAGGCGTTCAAGAGAACATCTTAGAAAGCGAACTGTTTTGGAGCAATAAAAGAAATGTTTCTACGTATTTTTTTAAATATCTCTACGGTGGATTTTTAAAAATGAACAATCAAAAAGACGGTATCAAATCCTATAATAAATTTGTTGATTTATTGATCAATTATGACAAAAAATTCCATCAATTTTAATTTTCGGTCGGTTTTGCATCTCTGTTTTTACGAAACGGACGAATAATAACGCGCGATTCTCTATCGAATACAAAATAATTATACACCCAACTCCAAAAAACCAACGTTTTGTTTTTGAAACCAATTAGCGAAAAAAGATGCACAAACATCCAAACAAACCAAGCAAAAACACCGTTGAAATGTAATTTTGGTAAATCAACAACCGCTTTGTTTCTACCAATTGTTGCCATAGAGCCTTTGTCGTTGTAAACAAACTTTTTTAGCGATTGCTTTTTGGTTAAGCGTTCTAAATTTTCGGCCAATAGAGTGCCTTGCTGAATGGCTGGTTGTGCCATCATGGGATGACCGTATTGGTATTTATCGCCATACATCGCAGCTACATCGCCAATTGCGAAAATATCTGTAAAACCTTCCACTTGATTGAATTCGTTTACTTTGATACGTGCCGCCCGATCCAACGAAGCATCGACGCCATTTACAGGTGCACCCTTTACCCCTGCTGACCAAATCACGGCTTGCGTTTCGAAGGTTAAGCCATTTTTGGTTTCAACTTTTGTGCCATCGTAATTGGTAACAATGGTTTTTAAATGGATTTTTACACCCAAATTTTTAAGGAATTTTTCTGCAGCTTTTGAAGATTTTCTAGACATAGCATCTAAAATATTTTCTGAACCTTGGACCAAATTAATTTCCATCATCGAAATATCCAAATCGGGATAATCTTTAGGAAAAACTGCATTCTTCATTTCCGCCAAAGCTCCGGCTAATTCCACACCGGTTGGTCCTGCACCAACAATTACAAAATTCATCAGTGCTTTTCGCTGTTGCATGTCATTGGTTTGCAACGCCAATTCAAAATTTTCAAGAATTAAACTGCGAATATTTAATGCTTCGGGTATGGTTTTCATTACCATACTGTTTTTTTCAATCTGTGTATTTCCGAAATAATTATTCGTAGATCCCGTGGCAATCACCACATAATCATAGTAAATAGTACCAATATCTGTTATGATTTTTTTATTCTCGGTATCAATTTTTTCTACCAAAGCCATTCGGAAAAATGCCTCTTTATGTTCTTTAACGATTTTGCGAAGCGGATAGGCAATCGATCCGGATTCTAATCCACCCGTTGCCACTTGGTACATAAGCGGTTGAAAATTATGGTAATTGTGTTTATCTAACAAAACCACCTGAAAATTTTTATTTTTTAGTTTTCTTGCAAGCGATACACCCGCAAAACCGCCACCAATGATAACAACTCTTGGATTACTAGAATCTGGAATATTCAACATAACTACTTTACTTTTACACAAAATTACAAACAAATTGGCAATAAAAACATTATAATTTTGTTTTTCGTGTTCTGGTGGATTATTGTAAAATATGTTGTTATTTTGCAATGAAAAACAAGAAGGCAGTAATGAATTTAAGCTTTTTTAAAGATAATTATAGCAAAAAATTGAGCGAAAATTTTTCGAGTCGATCGGAATTGTACATCAATATTAAAAAAAAATCTGTACAAACTTTATGGTGGATTATTGGTGTAACCCTATTGAAACTTACTTTTTTTATTATTTCCGGAATTATACTTGAAGAAAATACCCAACTAACAATAAGCCCATGGCTCATAAATACTTTGCATGCCCTTGATTTAAGCCTTTTGATTTTACCTGCATTTTTTTCGATTATAAATGGAATCTTAATATTTAGGATAACATCTAAAAACACTTTTGAAGCGTTATTACAAAGCATAAAAAGGGCAAGGAATTACTTTAAATTATATATTTCGTTGGTTTTAGTAGCCTATCTTTGTATTATTTACATCACGATTTATTGGACTATTGTTTCAAGCACCAACGATTTGGCATTGTATGATCGTTTTTCATTTTATGCTTCGCTGATTTTGACTTGTGTGGTTTCAACAATTCTTATTTTATTGATACTTTGGGGTGTTTATAAAATTTTGTACAGCCGATTTTTAAAGCGTTTAAATATATTTTACAATCTTTTGAAAGATGCCGTTTAACAAAAAGAAGCTGTCCGAAAAGTCGGACAGCTTTTTTTTGTTGTATTTTTTCTCCAAAATAATTATCTTAGAGTTGCACAAAAAACCAACAATGGCTAAGGTAGTTTTTAAAAATCAAACAGGCAATAGTCCTGAACTTTTTCCGATTAATATTTTTGATAAAATCCCTAATAATCACCCTGTTCGATTAATCGAAGAGGTTGTTAACTCGTTGGATATTAGCAATATAATTAAGTTGTACAAAGGAGGTGGTACCTCTGCATATCATCCAAGAATGATGATTAAAGTGTTGTTTTACAGCTATTTGTCAAACGTTTATTCTTGCCGAAAAATAGCTAAAGCACTCACCGAAAACATCTATTTCATGTACATTTCGGGCAACTCTACGCCTGATTTCCGAACCATTAACGACTTTCGAGGGAAAATATTAAAAAATCATATTCAACAACTATTTGCCGAAGTAGTGAAAATGCTGGTTGAAATGGGCTATGTAAGTCTTGATATTCAGTACATTGATGGAACAAAAATCGAAGCCAAATCGAATCGTTATACTTTTGTTTGGAGAGGTTCGATTGAAAAATACAAGGAAAAATTAGAAGTTAAAATCAACACGATTCTTTCAGATATCGAAAGTGCTATTCAGTCTGATAATCAAGAAATTAACAAAGAAGAATTACCTAAAAGCATCAATTCGGAAGAACTTCGGGAGAAGCTATCGATCTTGAATAAAAAGCTGAAAGAACCCACTAAAAAACAGGCAAAAGAGCTACAAAAACTTCAGGATGAGCATCTTCCAAAATTAGAAAAATACGAAAAAGACCTAGAAACTTTAGGCGATAGGAATTCTTACAGCAAAACCGACCCTGACGCTACTTTTATGCGGATGAAGGAAGATCACATGAAAAACGGACAGCTTAAACCGGCTTATAATACGCAGATTTCAACTGAAAATCAGTTTATTACCCACGTTTCCATCCATCAAAAACCGGGGGATACCACGACTTTGGAATCGCATCTTGATGGTTTTGAAAATCTCTATGGAAAACAAAGCAAAGATGTGGTTGCCGATGCAGGTTATGGAAGCGAAGAAAATTACGAAATGCTTGAAAATAAAAGCATTAAAGCCTACGTGAAGTACAATTATTTTCACAAAGAAGCGAAACGGACGATGAAAAATAATCCGTTTTTGGTTCAGAATTTATTCTACAACAAAGAACAAGATTTTTACGTTTGTCCGATGGGTCAACGAATGGAAAATGTTGGCAAAGGAAAACGAATTTCGAGCAACGGACACGAATCGCAAGTGTCTTATTATCAGGCAAAAAACTGTAATAATTGTCCGCTTCGAGAGCAATGCTTCAATGCAAAAGGTAATCGCAGAATAGAAGTCAATCACCGGTTGAATGAGCTTAAAGAAAAGGCTCGAAATTTATTAACGAGCGAGAAAGGGCTGGAACATCGCAGTAAACGCCCTATAGAAGTAGAGGCTGTTTTTGGGCAACTCAAGCACAATAATGATTTTAATAGATTTACATTCAAAGGCTTAGAGAAAGTAGAATTAGAATTTCTACTGATGGCTCTTGGACATAATTTTAGAAAAATGGTGGCTGTAGCAGTTGCGGGAAGAAAAACGGTATTCAAACGCCGTATTTTTGGTTCTAAACTTGTCATTTTTGTCGAATTTAGATGCTATCAGCGGTCTTTATTTCAAAAAAAGCAAGAAATTAACTTTAGTGATGATGTTGAAAAGTTAGTAGTATAACAAAGAGGCTATCCTTTTTGGACAGCCTCTTTTTTATTTTACAAAAATTTACCCAAAATCCAATACAGGATTATGAATACAACAACGGTTCCAAAGCAACCGAAACCGGCTTTTTTTGCGCCCCAACCTGCCAATAATGCTCTTAACAAATCTTTCATAACATTTAATTTTAATTAAATATAATAAAAATAAACGTTGCTATTCTGATTTTTTAACTTTATTCCAATAAACATCTAACTCTTTTAAGGGCAGATCGCCTAAAGCTTTTTGATCATTTTTTATCAACTCTTCCATTTTAGTGAAGCGGTTTATGAACTTTTTATTGGTTTTGTTCAATGCTTCTTCTGGATTGATATTACAAAAACGCGCATAATTGATCAATGCAAATAATACATCGCCAAATTCTTGTTCTTGTTTTTCGATATTGTTTTGAGCCACTTCTACTTTAAACTCGTTCAATTCTTCTTCCACCTTAGCCCAAACATCTTCTTTGTTGTCCCAATCAAAACCTACACCTTTGACCTTGTCTTGAATACGATATGCTTTAACAATGGCGGGCAGCGAATTAGGAACACCACTCAAAACTGATTTATTCCCTTCTTTTAACTTTAATTTTTCCCAATTCTCCAGCACTGTTTTCTCGTCTTCGGCAACTACATCTCCGTAAATATGCGGATGCCTCGCAATGAGTTTATCACAAATTCCATTGCATACATCGGCTATATCAAACAAATTGGTTTCACTGCCAATTTTAGAATAAAAAACAATGTGGAGTAAAATATCGCCCAATTCTTTTTTAATTTCATTGGAATCGTTTGCCGAAATGGCATCATTCAGTTCATAAACTTCTTCAATGGTGAGGTGTTTTAACGATTGCAGCGTTTGCTTTTGATCCCACGGACATTTTTCGCGCAAATCATCCATTATATCTAACAAGCGTTCAAAAGCTTGCAACTGTTGTGTGCGGTTGTTCATTTAATGGGTTGGTATAAAAAATCCGGCAATTGCCGGATTTCAAGTTATTATTCTTTTTCTTCTGTTTTCTTTTTTGTGGTGCGTTTTGCTTTTGGCTTTTCTTCCACAACTTCTGCTGCTACTGTTTCTTTTTCTTCAGTAGTATTGTTAATTGTTACCGAACCAGTTGTTGATACAGTTGGTTGGTTCATAGTTGCTACATAGTTCGCAGCTTGCAAAATATTGTACCAGTTTAAAACTTTTTTAATGTCTGATACATATACGCGGTCGCGATCAAAATCTGGAACCACTTCACCAAAATAGGCAAGCAATTCATCATTGTTTGCTTTGTGGTCTAAAGCGGGACCGTTATTTTCTTTTTTTGCAATACGAGCAAAAACTTCAAACAGCTTTAATTCACTTGTTTCTGTGTAAATAGAAATTTCTGATAATAAGCTTACATTGCTACGCAAACCAACTGTTAACTTTTTACCATCAATTAATGACTCTGCAATAAATCCTGATCTTGTTTGGATTTTTAATTCGTATAATCCTGGTTTTCCAGATATAGCTAAAACTTTCTCTACGCTCATTCTATTATTTTTTTCAAGGTCACAAATATCCTAATTTGAATTTAATATCCAAAATTATCTACCTTTTTTGTTTATAAATTTCATTTTATAGTCTGGAAAAACTTTTCCTTCCATGATGTTTTGTAATCGTTTGGCGTTTAATTTCTTTTTTAAGGTAGAAATTTTATCGGTAAACAACACGCCTTCTATATGATCATATTCGTGCTGAATTACCCGAGCTGCATAGCCTGAAAACGATTTTGTGTGCTTTTCAAAATTTTCATCAAAATATTGAATTGTAATATTTGGCTTGCGATACACATCTTCACGCACACCGGGAATACTTAAACAACCTTCGTTAAAAGACCACTCCTCGCCTTCTTCGCTCAAAATTTTTGGATTGATAAACGTGCAATTAAAATCGGCCAAAAAATTACGCTCTTCTTTTGATAAATCTTCGTCTTCGCTAAACGGTTTGGTATCAACAATAAACAAACGTATGGGCAAACCTATCTGCGGTGCTGCCAAACCAACTCCGTAAGCATTATCCATTGTTTCGTACATATTGGATATAAGTTCTTTTAACTGCGGATAATCTTTGCTAATTTCCTCACATTCTTTGCGTAAAACCGGATCGCCGTAACCTACAATAGGTAAAATCATTTTATTGTTTTTAAAATATCTGTGCAAAGTTACGAATTATAGTAAAAATTGCAGTTATAATTAATAACTTTAATGCGTGTTTTAGGTAAATCAATTTTTTTGTAATGTTTGATAAATTAATTATTAAGTTTGGTGACAATCAGTTTTACAACGCCATAAAAATTACTTTTACGGCTATTTTGGCGTTTTTTATCTTTTATGATACCGCCGATTTTACTGCTGCATTTACCGTGACTTTAGGTGCATTGCTGTGCGCACCAATTGATATTTCGAGCAATTTTAAACATAAGATTATTGGTTTGCTTTTGGTGGCTTTTTTAATACCAATTATCTCATTTTTATTAACATACACCTATTCCTATTTTTTTGTTTTTGCGCCCCTTTTTTGCGGGCTTATCTTTTTATCGGCAATAATATCGCTTTTTGGTCACCGTGCCAATTTGCTTTCTTTTACCTTATTGCTTACTATTAGTTTATCGTTTATTCATCATGACAAACCCGAAATATTGGTAAATAATTGTTTGTATTTATTGCTGGGTGGCTTGTTTTACACCTCCATTTCGGTGCTTTTTTACTTTATTAAACCCAACCGATATATTAATTTAGAAGTTGCTGAATGTATTGAAATAACGGGAGAATACTTGCAATTGAGAGCCGATTTGTGGACCACAGATGCTGATCGGGAGAAAATTAACCGACAAATGCTTGAAAAACAAATTCGGATTAATGAACTGCACGAGCATATTCGTGAATATTTGGTTTATAACAAAGCACGCACCTTAAATTCAAACAACAATAGGAAGCTTTTAGTGGCACTGACATCTGTGGTTGAAATTTTGGAATTGGCTATGGCAAACACTTTTAATCATGAAGAATTTATCGATTTTTTTAAAGAAGATCTTTCTGTTTTAAAAGCATATAAATCGTTGGCAGAACAATTTGCTTTTACATTAAAAAGGTTGGCTTTTCATATCAAAACTAATAAAAAACACCATTCACAAGGAAGTTTAGCAAACGATTTTAAACAATTAAAAAGCAAAATGGATGCATTTGTGAAACGTCAAAATATTTCCATTTATGATGAAAATGCTGTAAATATCAACAACTTGCTTTTTTATGCCGATAAACAAATTGAAAAAATTAAAGGTTTAGAACGTATCTACAAAGAACGTGTAAATGCAGATGAATTGCGAGGAAAATACCGCGATTTGGAAAAATTTTTCACACCTGAACACTATCGTTTAAAAACATTAATTGACCATTTAAACTTTAAATCGGCTACATTTAGATACGCGCTTCGCATAACCATTACCATGTTTATTGGTCTGCTTATTGGAACAATTTTTAAGTTTGAAAACGCTTATTGGATTTTGCTCACTATTGTTGTAATTATGCGTCCGGGCTATGGTTTAACGAAACAACGCTCTTCACAAAGGGTCATTGGAACCGTAATTGGTGGTGTTTTAGGAATTGTAGCTTTGATTTTAATTGACAATAATATCGTGCTTACTGTGTTGGCTATTTTGTCGATGCTTTTTGGATATTGGCTTTCGGCTACCGATTATAAAATAGGCGTTAGTTTTGTAACCTTTTATGTGATTTTAATTTATGGTTTACTTACAGACAATGCCGAATCGCACTTAATTTATCGCATTCTTGATACGGTAATTGGTGCATTGTTGGCTTTTTTGGCTACAAGATTTGTATGGCCCACTTGGGAATTACAATCAGTGAACACCTATTTAGAAAAGTCGTTACGCGCCATTAAATTCTATATTATCGAAGTGAAATATTACTATATAAAAAAAGGAGAACCTACCACATCGTACAAAATCGCACGAAAAAATGCATTTATCGAAGTTGGAAATTTAATGGCCAGTTTTCAGCGAATGATTCAAGAGCCCAAACGCAAACAAGCTAATCGCGTAGAGCTTTATGAACTCACGGTTTTAAATCAAACATTGGTTTCATCGGCGGCAAGTATCGGAACATACATTCAGTTTCACAAAACCACCGAGGCTTCAAAAGCATTTAAAATGGTGATGGATTATATCAACAACAATTTAAGCCAGGCGCTTCACAACCTTGATTTTGATGCAGAACTTACAACAGATAGCCAAGAGGATTATCAAATAAGTATCAGCCAGTTGAAAACAATCCGCCGACAAGAAGTTGATAAACTAGATATTGATGAGCAATCGAAAATTCAAAAATTAGAGGAAGCGCAGCTGATTATTGATCAATTAATTTTCATGAGCAACCTGTCCGAAAAAATCGAAAAACTCACATTGAAAATGAAATAAGCATTTAAAAGCTTTTTACTCAGCCTTTAAAACCAATTTTGTTGTGGTTTCCATCACAAAACGGCTTGTTTGCCGATGCGCCACAACGACAAAGAGCTGTATTGTTTTGTTTTTCCTCTGTGCGTCCGTCGGGGTAAACAATTGTTATGTTTCCACTACAAAGCAACGGACCATTTGCCAGCACTGTAACATTAGTTGCTTGATTTTCAAGATTCACTTCCACCTTTTCATCTTCTAAACTATATGATAAAGCGCCACTTGGGCATTGTTTTATATGCGCAATAATCGTTTCGATGGACTCCTTTTCAGGTTTAATCCACGGTTTTTCTTTAGGATTAAACACAGTTGGCAAACCTGTTTCGCCACGCCAACACTTCGTAGAGTGTATGCATTTTTCAGGTTCCCAATTAATTGTTAGTGTGTCTTTTTTGTATTTTTTCATGGTTTTGTATTTTAAATTTGTCTATTAAGTGTATTCCATCTTTATGTTCAAAATGAAGTTTTTTGAAATGTAAATTTTTTTACAAAATACTATATTTTCTCGGCGGATTCAAATCTCAAATTCAAATCTCAAATTCAAATCTCAAATTCAAATCTCAAATTCAAATCTCAACTTCAAATCTCAAATTCAAATCTCAACTTCAAATATTAAATTCAAATTTCAACTTCAAATCTCAACTTCAAATCTCAACTTCAAATCTCAACTTCAAATCTCAACATCAAATCTCAACTTCAAATCTCAACATCAAATCTCAACTTCAAATCTCAAATCTCAAATTCAAATTTCAACATCAAATTTCAACATCAAATCTCAACTTCAAATCTCAACTTCAAATCTCAACTTCAAATCTCAACTTCAAATCTCAACTTCAAATCTTAACTTCAAATCTCAACTTCAAATCTTAAATTCAAATCTCAACATCAAATCTCAACATCAAATCTCAACATCAAATCTCAACATCAAATCTCAACTTCAAATCTCAACTTCAAATCTCAACTTCAAATCTTAAATTCAAATCTCAAATTCAAATTTCAAATTCAAATCTCAAATTCAAATTTCAACTTCAAATCTCAACTTCAATTCTCAACTTCAAATCTAAAATTCAAATTTCAACTTCAAATCTCAAATTCAAACCTTAAACCTTAAACTTTAAACTTGAAACCTTAAACTTTAAACTTGAAACCTTAATCTTCAACAACAATTTACATTATACAGTAAAACCGCGTTAGGGATAGCAGCGAAAATCCTTTTTGTGAGCTTGCGAACAAAAAGATTGTAGCGAATAGCCCGACCCGACTGCTTACTGGTATTTTTCTGTGATTGACAAAATGGTGCGTGTTTTCCGAGCTTTGTTTTGAAACCGAATGGAAGGGGAACGCCCTAATGATTAAAATTAAACTAGATTTATGATTAATAAAAATCTACATTTATTGTGGTTCTTACGGCCTTGAAGGCACCGATGCTGTCTAAACTATTGATGCTTTTTTGGATGGCTGCTTTTAATGAATGTGCCGATTTATTGATGGGCATTTTTACTAAAATGATTTGTATGTACTTATTTCGGATACGGTTTACAGATGGTTCTTGTGGTCCTAACACTAAGATATCGGCGATGTTGCTTCGCAGATTGGTTGCAAGCCATTGGGCTGCGTCTTTTGTTTTATCGAAATTGGTGTGTTTTAGCTGTAATCGTATCAAACGGTAAAAAGGCGGATATTTAAAATGTAGGCGTTCATACATTTGTTCTTTAAACATGGCTTGATAGTTGTTTTGGGTAACTTGTTGTATGGTGTTGTGATACGGATTATAGGTTTGAATGATTACTTTTCCTTGTTTGTTTTTTCGGCCGGAACGTCCTGCTACTTGTGTAAGCAATTGATATGCTCGTTCGTATGCTCGAAAATCTGGTAGTGTGAGTAAACTGTCTGCATTCATGATACCTACAAGTATAACATTATCAAAATCGAGTCCTTTGGCTAGCATTTGGGTGCCGACCATTACGTCTATTTCTCTGTTTTTGAATCCGTCGATCAAGCGCTCAAAAGCAAATTTACCGCGTGTGGTATCTTGATCCATTCGTGCGATATTTTTATTTGGAAAAATGGTTCGCAGAGCATCTTCTATCTGTTCGGTTCCTAACCCTTTGGTGGATAATTCATTGCTGTGGCACGAATGGCATTTGGTGGGCATTGCCATGGTGTATCCGCAATAGTGGCATTTTAAATAATTTTGTCGTTTGTAATAGGTGAGGCTTACATCGCACATGGTGCAGTGCGGAACGTGGCCACAGGTTAAGCATTCTAAAACGGGAGAAAAACCTCGGCGATTTTGAAAAAGCAATACTTGTTCGCCGTTGTAAAAGGCTTCGTTCATGGCATCGATTAATTTGATGCTGAAAAAGCCGTTTACTTCTTTCTTTTTTCGAGCTTCTTTTAAATCTACTACTACTACTTCTGGCAATTGAACATTTGTAAATCGTTGATTGAGTTCCACATAGCCATATTTTTGTTGGTAGGCATTGTAATAACTTTCTAAGCTTGGTGTGGCAGAGCCTACCAACACTTTGGCTTTGAACATTTTTGCTAATACAATGGCTGCGTCGCGTGCATGAAAGCGCGGCGCTGGATCGGCTTGTTTATAACTGGCTTCGTGTTCTTCGTCTATAATGATTAACTGTAAATTTTTGAAGGGAAGAAAAACCGATGAACGTGATCCTATTACAATTTGTGCATTTTCGGTATGGTTTAAAACGTGGTGGTACACCTCTACCCTTTCGTTTTCGGAATATTTTGAGTTGTAAACTGCTACTTTGTTGCCAAAATAGGCTGTTAACCGCTGTACTAATTGCGTGGTTAAACCAATTTCGGGCACTAGAAAAAGTACTTGTTGTTGGTTTTGTACAGCTTCTTTTATCAATTCTATATACATTTCGGTTTTACCAGAACCAGTTACTGCGTTTAAAAGGGTTACATCGTGTTTTTGAAACGATGTTTGAATATTTTGCAGCGTTGCTTGCTGTTTTTGGGTGAAATCGATATCATCTAAAAAGGCGTCATGGAACTGTACACGGTCTTCAGCCAATGTATAAACCGTAAAAATTTCTTTCTTTTCTAAATTACTAAAAATGGCTGCTGAAACTTCGGCTTCTTTCAACAACTCTTTTAAGGCAATGGGTGTGTTTTTGGCTTGTAATTGAAAATACTTTAAGACAAGTGCACGCTGTTTTTCTGTTTTCAGTTGATGGTCTAACAGGTGTATTAGTTTTTGTTCTTCTTTATAGTTTTCGTGCAAAGCAACATATTTTACTAGTTTTGGCTTGTATTTTTCGTGAATATGTTGGTTTAGGTAAATGATTTCTTTTTGCAGTAAGGCATCAATCACATGGAAAACCTTTTTTTTGTTTAATATATTCTGAACCTCATCAAACCGAAGAATGGGTTGCTGTTCAAAAGCTTCAAAAAGCAGGTATTCATCATCGGTAAGTGTGCTTAAATCTACCGTTAAATGGGTGTTTAAGCTTAAAATGGTTTCGCTTTCTAACAAAAAAGCCGAAGGCAAAGCTGCTTTGTACACTTCGCCCAACGAACACATGTAATAATTGGCAATCCACTGCCAAAATTCTAGTTGAATTGGAGTTGCAATGGGTTGTTCATCTATAATTGTAAGGATATCTTTGGGTTCATAAAGTGCTGGTGTTTCATGGTGTTTTGCCCACACAATTGCGGTATATATCAAGCGTTTGCCAAATGGAACAGCAACGCGCATACCAGGCTGCAAAAACTGATGTTCTGCTTGAGAAACCTTATATGTGAAGGTGGTTGCTAGCGATAAGGGTACAACAACATCTATAAAATAATCCATAAAACAAAGATACAAAAAGCTTTTAGCGTTTTATTCTTAATCGTTTTTATTTATGTTGATTTTACAACTGAATTTCGTAAATATATATTTTATCATTTATGGTATCTTGAAAGTATCTTGAACCTTGATCAAATGAATCATTAATTTTATATTTAATTGTATTTTTTGGCGGATGAAACCAATCTGGTTTATCAGAAATTAAAAAACTATTGTCAAGAGTATCAACAATTAAATTATGCTCCTTTACAAACACTTCCCAAAATTTTTTGTGCGCCTCAACCTCTAAAAAAAGAATATATTCATTTGTAAAATGTGCAGACTGCCAATAATTTCCATTTATCGGATTAATATTTTCTAATGGTTTCTCTCCTAGCCACAACTCATAAACCTCATCTGGATTGTTAATGTTTTTTTCAGAGCATGAAATAAACAAAAAAGGAATTACAACAAATAATTTAAGCACATAACTTTTCATCAGTATCTAAATTTTCTTAAAAATAAAAACCTACAAGTTTAAAAAAAACTTGCAGGTATATATAGTTCATCTTACAAAATTATTTAACGCGTACCCAGGTTTGTGTGCGTCCTAATGCTTGGATTCCAATGTATCCACGAACATCTAATTTATCGGCACCGTTTAGTTTTAATAAACATTTATACTCTTTTCCTGAAGATGGATCGGTAATTGTTCCGCCCGAATATTCCTTACCGTCTTTAGAAAGTCCTTTAATAATTGTTAAACCTTTAATGGGTTTGCCTTTATCGGCACCGGGACATTTATCGCATTTGGCATCTTTTTTATCGGTTAAAATTTCAACTACTTTTCCGTAAATTTTACCATTTTTTTCCGAAATTTCTACAATCGATTTTGCTTTACCTGTTTCGTCATCAATCGTTTTCCACTTACCAGTTACTGTTTGTGCTTGCATGCTGATTGCAGCAAAAGCCGTTAATACAAAAGTTGCTAATACTTTTTTCATATCTTATTCTTGTTTTTATTGTTACTAATATACAAATTTCTTCTTTTGGCTGTATAAATCGCAGCATTTAATTCAAAACCTAATAATAAAATCATGCAATTGATCCAGATGTAAATCATTATAACCAAAAGTGTGCCAATTGATCCATACAACTCATTATATTTTGCAAATTTCGACACATAAAACCCGAAAGCTACTGATGTGAGCGACATTAAAATGGTTGTAAAAACCGAGCCGTATGATATAAAAGCTAAATGTTTGGTTTCTTTTGTTCCGAATTTATAAAGAATGGAAACAGTGAGCAAAATCATTAATACCACAAAGAGATTTCGGGCAATATCTGCTGCCCAAGGAAAATCGGAAACGTGCATTAATACTTCAACTGTTAAATAAACCGCTACGGAAAGTACCAACATTAAACTCAACAAAACCGATAAAATGATGGCTATTAAATATTGCCGGAAAAAATTTCTTGATACCGATAAATGTGCCGATGACTGAAACCCATTGATGATGGCATTTACGCCATTTGCCATAAAAATCACCGACATAATCACCCCGGTTGACAATAAACTTCTATACGAATTGCTCATAATATCAATCAATATCAATTCAATGGCATCATAAGTAGTGGGCGGAACATTTTCTTCTACAAAAAGCAAAAAGCTTTCTTGAAA
The DNA here is from genome assembly GCF_028473145.1 of Flavobacterium sp. CBA20B-1. NCBI lineage: Bacteria > Pseudomonadati > Bacteroidota > Flavobacteriia > Flavobacteriales > Flavobacteriaceae > Flavobacterium > Flavobacterium sp. CBA20B-1. The sequence continues at coordinate 518,343 of NZ_CP092370.1, read as the reverse complement.
ATTATCTATTGGAATATAAGGTATTAAATTCAGTAAAAATAATGCAAACGGAAACAAAGCCATAAAAAACGTGAAAGCAATAGAACCTGCTTTGTAATTAAGGGCGCCTTCTACAATTCCGGCAAAATAAATACGCAATAACTGATACAACGTTAAACCTTCCAATCCCGGAACTTTTGCCCGCATGGAAAACTTAATGAGTTTACCTACTATTGGAATTTTTGTTATTTTCACTGTTTTTTTGCCCAATTTACAGAACCGCTTTTAAACTTAAATCCATATTATAGACCGAATGTGTCAATGCGCCACTCGATATAAAATCTACACCACATGCTGCATAATTACGAATGGTTTTTTCGTTGATATTCCCCGAAGATTCTGCCAAACATTTGCCATTAATCATCGCAACGGCAGTTTTGGTATCTTCGTAATTAAAATTATCAATTAAAATTTGATAAACGCCTTCGTTTTGCAGAATTTCTTCGATTTCGGTTAAATTTCGGGCTTCCACAATAATTTTTAAATCTTTATTGTGGTCTTTTAAATACTGTTTTGTTTGTGTGATTGCTTGAGTAATTCCACCCGCAAAATCAATATGATTGTCCTTTAACATAATCATATCATACAGCGCAAAACGATGGTTTTCGCCACCGCCAATCTTCACCGCCCATTTTTCTATGGCACGAATTCCTGGTGTGGTTTTTCGGGTATCCAGCACTTTTGCTTTGGTGCCTTCTACCAAATCAACAAAAAATTTGGTTTTAGTGGCAATGGAACTCATTCGCTGCATGGAATTCAACACCACGCGCTCTGCTTTTAAAATTGATTGTGATTTTCCGGTTACATAAAAAGCAATATCGCCGTATTTTACAGGAGTTCCATCAGGAATCAACACTTCCACCTGCATTTCCGGATCCACATAATGGAAAACCATTTTAGCAAAATCAACTCCGGCCAAAATTCCTTCGTCTTTTACCAATAATTTTGCTTTTCCCATGGCATTTGTCGGAATACAAGCTAACGAGCTGTGATCGCCATCGCCCACATCTTCGCGAATGGCATTTTCTATAATTAATTTTAATTCGTTCGTAAATTGTTCTTCTGAAATCATTTTTTTCTATCTTTAATTGCTAAAGTACAAATTTTTGGTATTTTTACTAACTCTCAATCAAAGGAAAATGAATAACTATTATAAAAAAAAGACAGATACTCTTAATTTGTATTTAGAATTAAATGTAAGAGCTTCGTTCTTTGGAAAAATACTTCTATTGATTACTATTTTAATCGCACTAATACCACTCTTCATATTTGCACTTGGTTCCTACAAGAATCCAGAAAATTCATCTGATTTTATTTTACCTGCAATAATTATAATAGGACTAATTATTATTTTTCCTGTTCGCTATTTAATTTGGAATTGTTTTGGTAAGGAATTCATCATTATAAATGCTAAAACCATTAGTTATAATTACAATTATAGAATTATCACTACAAATCTAAAAACAATTCCATTTAATAAATTAGCTACTGGAATTGATATTGTAAAAGAAGAAAATAATATTGAATATGGTAAACTTATTTTCTTTAATTATCATAAGGAAACTAATTTACCAGAATTAATCTTTGAAACATCTGTTTTGCTTTGCTTAGAGGATTTAAAAAAAATTGAGCATTCCATTTGGGAATTATTGAACCCAAAAGAAGAAAGCATATTAAATACATTTTTTGTTAACTAAATTTTTTTAATTCATACTTATGATCAAACCCACAATTTCTTGGAACGATTTTGAAAAGATCGATATGCGTGTAGGAACCATCATTGATGCACAACCTTTTGAAAAAGCTAAAAATCCGGCGTATAAACTGTGGATTGATTTCGGATTAGAAATTGGCATTAAAAAAACATCGGCACAAATTACCGCTTTGTATGGTATCGATGATTTAATAGGTAAACAAATTATTGCAGTTGTTAATTTTCCACCCAAGCAAATTGCCGATTTTATGAGTGAATGTTTGGTTTTGGGTGTTGTGGGCAGCGATAAAGAAGTTACCCTGCTTGCTCCAGGAAAAACGGTAGAGAATGGTTTGGGAATTGGTTAAACTGCACTATTTTTGCAAAAACGAATTTCTATGAACATCAAACTTTTGGCAATTGGTAAAACCGACAATAAAAACCTGCAAGCGTTAATTGATGAATACACCAAGCGTTTGAGCTTTTACATTAAGTTTGATTTAGAGGTTATTGCCGATATTAAAAACGTTAAAAACCTTTCGGAAGCGCAACAAAAACAAAAAGAAGGCGAATTGATTTTAAGCAAACTAACTGCAACCGATCATTTGATTTTATTAGATGAAAACGGAAAAAGTTTTTCAAGCGTTGGTTTTGCCGATGAACTGCAAAAGAAAATGAATGCAGGTATTAAAACCTTAGTGTTTGTAATTGGCGGACCTTATGGTTTTTCTGATGATGTTTATAAAAAAGCAAACGGGAAAATTTCGCTTTCTGCCATGACGTTTTCACACCAAATGGTTCGTTTGTTTGTTATTGAACAAATTTACCGTGGCTTCACTATTTTAAAGAATGAACCGTATCATCATCAGTAGAATGTAGAAAAGTATAATGTAAATTGTATTTCTGTATATTGTTATTGAGGTTTTAGGGTTAAGGTTTAAAGTTGAAAGTTTGAATATGAAGGTTTAAAGTTGAAAGTTTGAATATGAAGGTTTAAAGTTGATGTTTAAAGTTGATGTTTAAAGTTGATGTTTGAATTTGCTATTTGAATTTGCTATTTGAATTTGCTATTTGAATTTGCTATTTGAATTTGCTATTTGAATTTGCTATTTGAATTTGCTATTTGAATTTGCTATTTGAATTTGCTATTTGAATTTGCTATTTGAATTTGCTATTTGAATTTGCTATTTGAATTTGCTATTTGAATTTGCTATTTGAATTTGCTATTTGAATTTGCTATTTGAATTTGCTATTTGAATTTGCTATTTGAATTTGCTATTTGAATTTGCTATTTGAAGATTTCATACAAAAACGAGCTAAAGCTCATTTCTATTCATAAATAAAGGATCTAATTCACATAAACTTCACTATTCAAGCTTTCAGAAATTTTTTGTTTTTCTAATTCAATTAAAATATTCACAAAAGTTTCTATACCTATATTTTTATCAATTCTTACCAAATAAGTTTGTGTTTTATTCAAAGGATTTTTTGCGTCAGCTACTGATTTTAACAGCAAACTCTGTACTCCTTCAGCTAATTCATAAACGGGTTGTTCTTCTAAAGCAAATCTTTTAAAAGGCATTTTTACATACGCATTTTGTTTGTGAAGTGTATCGCTATACACCAAATAAATAGCTTTGGTATCTTCGTGCATGCCGCCTTTTTTATGTTTTTTTTGGGTTAGTTCTTGTAAAAACGGAGCTACTTCATTCAACGTTAAATTTCTATCAACTGAAAGCACCCAATGCGTGTTTCCTATTAAGCTGTTTTTTTTAATTTCAACTTTTCCTGCTTCGTTTTTTAAAATATATGCCGGACTAAAATCGGTCATTTCGGTTACAACAGAAAAATCAGATCGACTAATTTTCATTTCTTTTTGTTGGCATGATGCAAATAAAATCGCACCAAAAATTAAGGTAAATAGTTTAGCTTTCATAATCATTAATAGATTTTATTTTTTTACCACAGATGCACAGATTTAAATTTTTATCTTTTTAAATTATAAACTGCACACAGATAATATTAATAATCGAAATTAGAAAATCTTAATAGTTCCTTTAATAAATAAGCATTTTTTATCTGTGCATCTGTGGCAAATTTAACAATATGTTTTCGTATATAACTTCACACATTCCACCGCTTCTTTCACATCGTGCACCCGCAACAAATTCGCGCCTTTTATCAACGAAATCGTGTTTAAAACGGTTGTTCCGTTTAATGCTTCTTGCGGAGTGGTTTCAAAAAACTTATAAATCATCGATTTTCTTGAAAGTGCCGATAATACGGGAACATTCAAATTTTGCAACAAATCCAACTTATTCAAAACTTCATAATTCTGATCCAACGTTTTCGAAAATCCAAATCCGGGATCCACAATCACATCAACAATTCCGTGCGCTTGCGCCTGTGCCATTTTATCGGAAAAATAATAAATCATTTCGTGCATCACATCGTCATAATCGGTAAACTGTTGCATGCTTTGCGGCGTTCCTTTCATGTGCATCATAATGTAAGGCACTTTAAAACTACCTACAACGGGCATCATTTGATCGTCTAAATTGCCTGCCGAAACATCGTTTATCATTGCCGCACCCAAATCCAAGGTTTGCTTGGCAACTTCGGCTCTGAACGTATCAATCGAAAAAACAGCATTCGGAAATTTTTTCACCAAATGCTTCACCACCGGCACCATGCGTTCCAACTCTTCTTCTTCTGAAACAAAAGGCGCATTTGGTTGGGTAGAATACGCACCAATATCAATAATAGCAGCGCCTTCTAGCAACATTTTTTCGGTTTTTTGTTCGATTTTTTCTAGCGAATGATGCCATCCACCATCGAAAAACGAATTAGGTGTAATGTTTAAAATCCCCATGACTTTCGGCGTTTCAAACGTGATTAATTTGCCTTTGCAATTGATTGATTTCATTATTTATTGGAATAAATACCTGCTTTTGTTTTTATTGTGCGAACAGATTGTTATTTTTGGTAAAATTTATACAAAGATACTTGAATATGTTTTCAACAGCGGAACAATATGATAAAATAATTGCCATTTGCAGACAATTATACATTAATAAATTACACGATTACGGCTGTGCGTGGCGCATTTTGCGATTGCCCTCGTTAACCGATCAAATTTATATCAAAGCATGCCGAATTCGGTCGTTACAAGAAAATGATGTACGAAAAATTGATGAAGATGAAACTTCAGAATTCATCGGAATCATTAATTATAGCATCATGGCGTTGATTCAATTGGAAAAAGGCGTTTCTAAAGAAGCCGATTTATCTACCCAAGAAGCCATTGATTTGTACGACAAGCACATTGGCATTACCAAAGAATTGATGATGAACAAAAACCACGATTATGGCGAAGCTTGGCGCGATTTGCGGATTTCATCGCACACCGATATCATTTTGCAAAAGCTGTTGCGAGTGAAACAAATCGAAGACAATAAAGGAAAAACCCTCGTGTCTGAAGGGTTGGATGCCAATTACCAAGACATGATTAATTACGCCGTTTTTGCACTGATTTTAATGAATTTTGCCGAATAAGAACTAACTTTTACAAACTTAATTTTGAAAAATGGAAAACTTAAAAAAATATTTACCGTGGACAATTAGAATCATTATTTCGTTTTTATTCTTAATTTCTGCCGTTGCCAAATTATACCCGAGTCCGTATTTTGCGATTTCAACATTTGAAGTAAAACAGTTATATCCAATGGGTTTTTCAGAAGATGTGGCGGTATATTTTTCGCGCATTTTAATTGGAATTGAACTGGCATTAGGCATTTTATTGTTGCAGAATAACTTTTTGCGAAGAATTGTGATTCCTGCAACGATGTTAATGTTAGTGGTTTTTACAGTTCATTTGGGAATTGACACCATTCAAACAGGCGGAAATTCTGGAAATTGTGGTTGTTTTGGAAGTTTATTACCCATGACTCCTATCGAAGCAATTATTAAAAACGTGATTGCTATCGTCTTGTTAATCATTTACTTATACATTACACCAAAATCGGCAAAAGAAGGGAATAATTTCTGGGTTTTGTCAACCATAACATTTGCCTCAATTTTAGCGTTGTTTATGTTGGCTCCCATTCAACCAAAAGCAGTAGAAATTGCTACAGAAGAAATGGAAACACCTGTGGAAACTATTGAAAATCAACCAACTGAACCGATTGCTGTAAACCCAACAGAACCTATTGTTACGGAAGAAGTTCCTGTCAAAACTGCAAAACCGGTTGTTGATGAACCTGCTAAGGTAAAATCGGGCTACACACAATATTTTTCGAATATCGATCAAGGAAAAAAGATTTTAGCATTGTTTGTGCCAGGTTGTGAACATTGCCGTGATGTGGCGAAAGAGCTGACGGAAATGAAACGAAAAGACAAAAATTTCCCTAAAATACAAATTGTCTTTATGAACGAAGAACCTGAAAAAATTCCTGATTTCTTTGAATTTGCCGGAGCTAACTATCCTTATAAAATCATTGAAGTGATTCCGTTTTGGAAATTGTTAGGAAACAATAAAGACACGCCGGGAATCATCTATTTTTGGAATGGAAATAAAATCAAAGAATGGGACGGCATCAACGAGAAAAAATATGTGGGTTCTGAGTTAAAATCGCTCTTAAAAAAGAACTATTCCGAAATTAAAAAATAGTGCTGAGGTATTTTCTAAATAAACTAGGGTATTCGTTTTTTACGCTTTTTGGTGTAATTACGGTGGTTTTTATATTGTTTAATATTTTGCCGGGCGATCCTGCACGAATGATGTTGGATCAAAACGAAAACTCGGAACAATTGGCACTTATCAAAAAGAAATACGGTTTTGACCAACCCGTTATCAATCAATATTTTTATTATTTGAACGATTTATCACCGGTATCATTTCACAAAAAACAAGCTGGTCATTACACGTTTTATACCGAAGAAAAATACGGCGGAACTGTTTTATTCAGCACCCAAAAGTATGATGTGGTTTTAAAAACACCTTATTTGCGTGAAAGTTTTCAGAAAAACGGAAAGAAAGTAACCGATATTATATTACACACTTTGCCAAGCACCGTGGTTTTAGCCGTTTTTTCCATTGTAATTGCATTGCTAATCGGAGTGTTTTTAGGAATCATTTCGGCATTAAACGCCAATAGCTTTTTCGACCGAATCATCGCACTCATCAGCACCTTGGGTATGAGTGTTCCCTCGTTTTTCAGTGCCATTTTGTTTGCATGGATTTTTGGTTTTTTGTGGCATCAATACACGGGTTTAAATATGACCGGCAGTTTATACGAAGTGGACGATTTTGGCGAAGGCACCCATTTAGCCTTGAAAAACGCCATACTTCCGGCAGTGGTTTTAGGCATTCGTCCGTTGGGTGTGGTCATTCAATTAATGCGCAATTCGTTGCTCGAAGTCTTGAACCAAGAATACATTCGAACGGCAAAAGCCAAAGGATTATCCACCTATAAAATCATCACCAAACACGCCTTGAAAAATGCACTAAACCCTGTTGTTACCGCCATGTCGGGTTGGTTTGCATCCATGTTGGCTGGTGCGGTTTTTGTGGAATATATTTTCGGATGGAACGGTTTAGGTAAAGAAATCGTTGATGCATTGAACAATTTAGATTTGCCGGTAATCATGGGATCGGTGATTGTGGTAGCAACCACTTTTGTAGTAATTACCATTTTAGTAGATTTAATCTATGCTTATTTAGATCCAAGAATTAAATTGAAATAATAGCTTTACAAATATTCCCTTTATATTTATATAATTATGAAAAAGATTTTTATAACCCTTTTAGCTTTAGGTTTTATCGCGATAGGTTGCGATACTAAACAAAAAACCAACAAACAATCAGCACCTTCAACCGAAATTACAACCGACAGCGTTGCGGTTTCCAACGAAGCTTTTAGTGCGGTAACCCTCAACAAAATGTTTGAAGATCCTTCTGGAAACAAAATTTCGTTTCAGAACATTTTAGCCAAACACAAAGGAGCACCCATTGTGATTGATGTTTGGGCATCATGGTGCCCCGATTGTATCAAAGGATTTCCCGAATTAAAAAACCTTCAACAGCAATATCCTAATGCAGCTTATGTTTTTCTATCGTTAGACAAAACAAAGAACAAATGGACAGAAGCGATTAAAAAATACGACTTAAAAGGCGATCATTATTATTTGAACGAAAAAATGAAAGACGAATTTGGTCAGTCCATTCAATTAGATTGGATTCCACGCTATATTGTTGTGGATGCTCAAGGAAACATCGCCCTAAAAAAAGCCATTGTGGCAAACGACACCCTTTTAATTAACACCCTAAACAAGATACAACCTTCATTATGAGACATAAAATAATAGCCGGAAACTGGAAAATGCACAAAAATGCTTCAGAAACCACTCAGTTTTTAAACGATTTAGTAAACAATATGCCCAGCGGCAAAGAAGTAGAAGTGTTGGTAGCACCTTCTTTTACCAATTTAATGTTGGCAACCCAAATGCTAGAAGACACCAACATTAGCGTGGCTGCACAAAACATGCACCAAGCAGAAGGCGGCGCTTTTACAGGCGAAATTTCAGCCGATATGTTAACCAGCGTAGGTGTGCAAACCGTGATTTTAGGTCACAGCGAACGCCGACATTATTTTAACGAAACACCGGCGCTTTTAGCCAATAAGGTAGATACCGCATTGCGCCACAACATGCGTGTAATTTTTTGTGTGGGCGAAGAATTGAAAGACCGCAAAAGCAAACAATTTCAAAACGTGGTGTTTTATCAGTTAAAAGATTCGTTGTTTCACCTGCCAAAAGAAGCTTGGGAACACATCGTGATTGCCTACGAACCTGTTTGGGCAATTGGCACCGGCGAAACAGCCACTCCGGAACAAGCACAAGAAATGCACCAGTTTATCCGCGAACAAATTGCACACCACTACGGCAGTTTGGCAAATAATGTTACCATTTTATACGGCGGCAGCGTAAAACCAGACAACGCAACCACCATTTTTGCACAACCCGATGTGGACGGCGGTTTAATTGGCGGTGCTGCTTTAAATATAGCCGATTTTACAAAGATTATTGAGGCGGTTTAAAAATCATCACTTCATTACACTAAAAAACTGAACTCTTGTTCGGTTTTTTTGTGTTTTTAAGCAATAAAAAAATAATTTTTTTTTGCTAATTCATTAAAAAATAAACAAATTTTTTTTTGGAAAAAGATTATTATTTATTTTTTTTACAAAATTAGGATATGTATTAATAAAAATAAATTTAATTAATTTTACTGAATTTTTAATTTGTAAATTGCAAAGTTGAATAGTAAAGTAAACCTAGGAATGATAATGAAAGAGAAAATAAGCATAGAAGAATTTGATAATAAAAATTATCAAATAAGGCTTGTTGAACCTTTTGAAGACAAAGCTGTATTAACTCACTATCTTCATAATATACATAACGGAGTTTCAAAATATTATAAAAAAGAAGCTTTAACTGTTATTAAAAATTACGTTGAATACAAAAGTGAAAACAATATTTCTATTGTTGCAGAAGATGCTTTGCAACAACTTCTATTTGAAGTTGAAAACGTTCCTTTTCCAACTCCAGAAAATTATAGTTTTAAATTCATTGATTTGTTTGCAGGAATTGGTGGATTTAGATTGGCTTTGCAAAATGTTGGTGGAAAATGCGTTTTTACAAGTGAATGGAACAATGATGCACAAAAAACATACAGAGAAAATTTTGGTGAAGTTCCATTTGGTGACATTACAAAAGAGCGAAATAAAAATTATATTCCTGAAAAATTTGACATTTTATGTGCAGGTTTTCCTTGCCAAGCATTCTCAATTGCAGGCTATCAGAAAGGATTTGCAGACACAAGAGGAACTTTGTTTTTTGACATTGAACAAATTGTAGAAAAGCACAAACCAAAGGTAGTATTTTTAGAAAATGTAAAAAATCTTGTTTCTCACGATAAAGGAAATACATTTAAAACGATTATTGAAACACTCGAACAAAAATTGGGTTATAAAACATTTTCAAAAGTTTTAAATTCAGCAACTCACGCAAATATTCCCCAAAATCGTGAGCGAATTTTTATAGTTGCTTTTGACCCAAAGCAAGTTAAAAATTATGCGAAATTTGAGTTTCCTAAACCAATAAAATTAACAAAAACAATACACGATTTTTTAGATAAAGAAAAACAAGATGATATTTTTTATTACAAAAAAGACCATCAATATTATCCTGAACTTGCAAAAACAATGATTTCAAAAGATACAGTTTATCAATGGAGAAGAGTTTATGCAAGAGAAAACAAAAGTAATCTTTGTCCAACTTTAACTGCGAATATGGGTTCAGGTGGACATAATGTACCTTTAATAAAAGATGATTTTGGAATCAGAAAATTAACACCAAAAGAATGTTTTGCTTTCCAAGGTTATCCAATAGAAAAATATATTTTGCCTCCTGTTGCAAACAGCAAATTGTACATGCAAGCAGGGAATTCTGTGACAACAACTTTGGTTGAAAGAATTGCAAATCAAATCATTAAAGTTTTATAATTATGGAAAATAATCAATTATTAAATTTGGATTTTAATTTAATAGATAAAAATCTTCCAAAAAATATTTATGGTTTACGAATTTTAGATGTTGATAAAAATAAAACATTCGATTTAATAATTAAGCATGATGGATTTTGCCCAGATAATTATTCTGAAAGAGACCAATCACGTTTCAATGACTATTTGTCGAATCTTGAGTATTCAGCAATTCAAGAATTTTTTAAATCAATTAAAAAAAGAAAACCAAAATTATATTCAAATTTAATTGAAGTCATGACTAATGGAGATGGAGATTTGTATCATTATGCTAAATCTGTAAGTTAAAATAAGATGAGTATTTGGGAACAATATTCTAAAGAACAAAGAGAAGAATACATAAAGTTCTTACAAGTTTATGGTGCTCTTTCTAACTTATTTCGCCAAAAAAAAGGCGATATGGTTCCGTACCTTGATTCCAAATTTCAAGAAACTGTTTTTGCAAAAATTTTTGACAGCCAAAATGCAGACATCGGAAACACACCACACGATGTAGTTTCTGTTTTTGGAAATGACAGAATTGGAATTGGTTTGAAAACTTGGATGAATAGCAAGCCGTCATTCCAAAAAGTTATGCAACTAAAACGCTATCAAAATGAGATAAATAGCGTTTTCAAAAACAATGATGTTGAAGCATTAGCTTATAAAATTTCCGAAATCAAAAACGAGCGTATGAGAAGTGATTACGAGCGTTTAGGATTATCAGAAAATAAAAATATTTATCATTATGTAACTCGTGATGAGGGTCGTTTTGTAATCAACGAATGTGCTTATCCTTTGATTGATTTAAACAAACTTGAAAAATTTAATCTAACACCAACTGCATTTTCTTGGTCGGACGGACACAAAGATTATAAATATACATTTGGAGATTCGCAAATTCATCAAAAATTTGATTCGTCAAAAAAAGACACTTTTTTACTTCATCAATTTGATATTCAAATTATTGAAGACCCATTTTCATTTTTATTAGAAGCCTATTTCAACTTCATTGACAAAGCAAAAGTTGCTACGACTAACATTGTTGAAGCGTATCTTCCATTATATTCATTCGAAACAAAAGAAGTTGAAGAAAAGTCAGGATTAAATGCTTGGAATGGTGCTCCAAAAGTTAAAGGAAGTGGTAGACCAAGACCTTTAAATGAAGTTTATATTCCTATACCAAAAGATTTTCATTATAAATTTCCAGATTTTTTCACTAACGATATTTTAAAAGTTATAGAAGAACGTGAAATTTACAAGAATGATAAAGAGAAAAGACCAGAAGTTAGGTTTCATATACAGCTTCCAAATGGAAAGAGTATTCCAGGACTTATTACAGGAGATAATATGAAAAATTTCCAATCGGGAAGCAGTACAGAACTTGATGAAAATGGAAAACGATTTGGTCAATCTGCTTTAGGGCAATGGCTTTTAGTTGATGTTTTGGGTCTAAAAGAAAGAAAAAAGGTAACTCGTGAATGGTTACAAATGAAAGGTACTGATTCTGTGCGTTTGTGGAGAAATAAAAATGATTACTCAACATTTTATATTGATTTTGCACCGATTGGCTCATTTGAAGCTTTTATGAATGACGAACCTATCCCACAAGAAGACGAATATCTTTAAATAAAGAATTGGTTCTGAAATTATAAATATGACAACTTATCTATGTTCTTAAACAGTTAATATGATTATCACCATTTTTCACTACCTTAGCAAAAACAACAGTTCGCTATGAAAAAAACACTTTTAACAATTGCTTTATTAATGGGGTTTTGTTCCCAGGCACAAGATTTTTTGTTTGGTCCTAGTATTTCGTATCAATCGCAAGCGGGCAATGTGCTAAAAGTGGGTGGCTATTACATGCAGCCGTTGGCACAAAACGAAGTAGGCATAAAACTAGAAGCTAATGCCAATATGGCCTATTTTAGAGAGCGGTTTGTGGTGATACCCGAAGGCAGTTTTACCTTCTACCCTACTCTTAACCGATTGATTGTTCCGTTTGCCGAAGGTGAAATTTCGCCTTATACGGTTACGCCAAAAGTGGGCTTGTCTATCGCAACTATGCTGGAATTGGGCGTTGGTTACGGTTTTGATATGCAAACCAAACAAGATGTAAAACCCATTAAAGGTTTTACCTTTTCACTAGGGTTTTATATTCCGTTGAATGCTTTTTAATGAAGTTTCGATATAAATTTATCTTAACAATGCTATTCCGTGATTTTTTACCACAGATACACAGATATGTTAAAGTTTAATTATATGATGCTTAACGCTATTTTTCTATGTGTCTATTTGGTTTTAATCAAACTCAGATAACTCATTAAATTTCACAGATTTTGAATGCATTGCATCATTTTTATGACGTACTTGAAATAATGAATAAAATCTGTGCATCTGTGGAAATCAGTTAATAATCAAACGGAAAACGGCGTTCTTTGTTCAGTTTGGTATCGCTTTCAATGATTTCATTTGGTATCACTTTTAAAAACGATGGGTGTTGTTCAATAGCATATTCAATTTTTTCAACAATTTCATCAATCGTTTCATTGTCGTAATCAATTTGCAAAGGTTCTTTAATGGTAAAAGTTTGCAGGATACCTTTTTTCTTTAGCCACAATCCTTTTTTATCAAACGAACGGCGAAATCCATCGATCACAATAGGCACCACAATTGGACGGTGTTCTTTAATGATGTGTGCCGTACCTTTTCGCACGGGTTTAAACGATTTGGTGGTTCCTTGCGGAAAAGTAATCACCCAACCGTCTTGCAAGGCTTTTTTAATATTTTCGGTATCGTTGGGGTTTACTGCTTTTTTTTCGGTGACATCTTTGCCTTTTTCACGCCATGTTCGCTCAACGGTAATGGCTCCTGTATAGCTCATTATGCGCGGTAAAATGCCGGCTTGCATGGTTTCTTTGGCACTCACATAATAAATATTCATTTTGGGATTCCAAATATAGAACACGTTTTTTATGTTGTCTTCTCTGCCTTTTAAACTGGCATTAAACACGTGAAACATAGCCACCACATCGGCAAAATAGGTTTGGTGGTTCGATATAAAAAGTACGTTGTTTTCGGGAAGTTGTTTGATGATTTCAGATCCATCGATTACCAATTCGTTAAAGCCGCGGTACCGCTTGTGGGTTAAAAAGCCAAATACACGAATAAGCCATCTTTTTATAAAAATGATGTTTCCAAACGGGTCTTTTCTGAATAAACTCATACACTGTTTTAAAAAGCAAAGATATTATTTAATCGCACGTTTTCATTGTTTTTTAACATTTTCACTGTCTTGTACCAACTCTTTTTTAAGCAGTTTTTCGATTACTTTTGCTCTATTTACCGTCATAAAATGACCTCCATTTGCAATGATATAATCGGCGTGTACGTTTTTTATAGGCAAAATATGGTCATTGGTTCCATGGATGTGTATGCAATTAGTGGGGATGTATTGGTTGTTCCAATTCACAATTTGATCGATTGCCCAATGTAAAAAAGGCGCATCGGTATCTTTTATGATGGTATTTAAAAGTTTTTTTTCTGCTGAAGAATGTGCTCCGAAAAGCCAATAGGTGAAAAAATTGGTCGATTTTAGCAAAAAAGTTGGAACAAGATGATGCAATTGAAGTGCTCCGGCAAGCAAAAACCATTGGGGAAGTTCGTTTTTATTTTTGGCTGATGCTATTAGAATAACTTTTTGAACGGGAATAATTTTAGCAATTTCCACAGCCAACATACCGCCGAAAGACAATCCTATCAAAATGCAGTCTTTTTCAAAATCTTTTGAAATGCGTTGGGCATAGCTCTCGATGGTTTCGTTTTTTAAGGGAGCAATCCACGGTATAAATTGCGCAGGTACATCGGATAAATCAATGTTTGTAAAAACCCGTTCATCTACTCCTAACCCACTAAAAATATAAATTTTGTTCAATTTAATCAATATAAAAATTAAAACACCACTTTCAATGTTTCTTTTATTTCGCTCAATATCATGGCGGTTGCCCCCCACACAATATGTTCTTCAATCACAAAAGCCGGCACCGAAATATTGGTGGCATATGATGTGGTCATTTCCACGTTTTGCACTAATGCATCACTTAAGAGCTCGGAAACGGGCAGTTCAATCACAGCACTCACCTCATCGGGCTGTAAGATAAATTGTGGTGTGTTTTTGGAAATACCCATAAACGACGACACCATAAAATTGCTCGGCGGAATATAAATATCACTCCATTGTTTCACAATTTCGATTTCTGAAGCGGCAACACCCACCTCTTCTGTGGTTTCTCTCAAGGCAGTTTCCTGCAAATCTTTGTCGGTCAACTCTCTTTTTCCACCTGGAAAAGCAATTTGCGAGGAATGCACCCCGGGATAGGATGAGCGAACAATGAGTAACAAATGAGCCGCATTGTTTTTTGGATAAAACAAACTTAAAACCGCAGATGCTTTAGGATTTTGAGCAGAATAATCGTAATTTTGAAGGTATTGAATACGCTCTAACGGTGCCATTTTTAAATGGGCATCAAGAGCAAACAAAGGTTGGGAAACCACAACATTGATTTTTTCTAAAAATTGATCGAATTGCATAACACAAAAATATCTTAAATATAAACAATGTTTAGTAAAGAAGAAGCACTACAAATAAAAAAAGATTTCTGGACAGGGTTTGCAGAAGCTTATCCCCGCAAATGGTTGTTGCACAACACCAAGATAAAAGACGTTGCCTTTAAGTTTTTTGTGGACAACAAAACGGCGCAGGTAGCATTGGAAATTGAACCAAAAGACGATGAAAAACGCAAAATTTACTTTGAAAAAATAGAATCGCTAAAAACGATTTTGTTGGAAGAATTTTTAGAGGATGCTATTTTTGAACGCAATTATTATTTGCCCAATGGAAAATTAATCAGCCGAATTTGGGTTGATATCGATAAAAAAGTGAGTGTGAACAACAAAGCAACTTGGGAAGAAATTTATGAATTTTTCGCAGAAAAAATGGGAAGTTTTGAGTTGTTTTTCTACGAATATGAAGATTATATTAAAGATTTAGAAATTAACACCTAAGCATCGTTTCTATTTAAAAACTTTTAGTACTTTAATGTTTTTAAAATTTAGCCTTGAAAAAGTATCATTTCTATTTCATTATATTTTGTTGCTTGTGTTGTTGCAGTACGTTTTCGCAAACGAAAGACAGTATTTCAACCACGCAACAACAGATGCAAAAAATAGAAGATCTTTCTAAAAAAGGAAAGTTTACCCGGCAATTGCACAAGTTGATTTTTCGAAAAAAACCACGCAACGTAAACACCAATGTACAAGCCGTAAAACAAGCCGACATTGATTACGATTTTGAGAAATTTCAAGGAAAAATTATTCGAAAAATTAATATCGAAACGTATGATCCATTTGGATTTTCGATACAAGACAGTACGCGTGTTCCAACAAAATCAATAGAAAAATTAGGAAATCGGTTGCATTTAAAGACCAAAAAATTCACGGTGCGCAGTTTGCTGCTTTTTAAACGCAACCAACCACTCGATTCTATTAAATTGAAAGAATCGGAACGTTTATTGCGCTCGCAACGCTATATTCGCAGGGTTTCGGTTAAACCTATTAATCTTTCAGAAAACAATGATTCGGTTGATATTGAAATAAAAGTTTTAGATTCTTGGAGTTGGTATCCCACAGGATCTTTATCCACATCGAGTGCCCGATTGAACTTAACAACCCGCAATTTTGGTGGTTTTGGTCACTATTTCAACAATCAATACCGCACCCGTTTTAAAGAAGGCAAACACGCCTATCGCACCCAATATCAACTAAACAATATCGGACAAACATATATAGATGCCGGTGTTTTTTACAATTTGGATCTGTTGGGAAATTACACCAAACAAATCTATGCCAACCGCCGCTTCTTTACTCCGATGACTCGTTTGGCAGGAGGTTTTACTTTGCTGCAAAATGCTTCAAGGGATTCAGTGCCCAATTTAGAAGGAAAAAGAATGTTGCAAACTTTTAAATCGAACGATTTGGATGTGTGGCTGGGACACTCGAAACCATTGTATTACAGGTACAATAATTTGCATAAAGTGCAAACCAATTTGGTTACTTCGCTGCGGTTTTTTAATCGCAATTACACCGAACAACCCATTGGTGAATATGATCCTTATGATTTTTATACCGATCAAAAACTGTATTTGGCAACTATTGGTTTGGCTTCGATTAACTTTGTTCAAGACCGTTATATTTTTTATTACGATGTGATTGAAGATATTGCAGTTGGAAAAACTTTTATGGTTACAGCCGGTATGCAGCGAAAAAACAGCATCAACAGACCTTATATTGGAGCCAAATTTTCATTGGGAAAATATACCAGCTCTGGGTATTTTGGGGGTGAAGTGCAATGGGGCAGTTTTATGAATGGCAATCATTTAGAAGAAGGCGTTTTAAGAATTGAAGGCTTGTATTTTTCTAAATTGTATCAATGGGGCAAATGGCGTTTTAGACACTTTTTTAACCCAGAAATTGTAGTGGGATTAAACCGTTGGGATTATGCAATGGATAAAATTACACTGAATGGAATTTACGGAATTGATGGTTTTGATAGTTACGAATTGCGCGGAACTAAGAAAGTTTTACTGAATTTTCAGTTGCAATCCTATGCGCCGTATGATGTGTTAGGCTTTCGATTCAGTCCGTTTTTAAGTGCATCAGTTGGTTTTATGGGCGATAACGACAATACCTTTGTAACCAAAGATATGTATAGTAAAATTGGTTTGGGCATTGTTATTAGTAACGATTACTTGGTTTTTAACAATTTTCAGCTATCTCTTGCTTTTTATCCAAACATCCCCGGTAACGGATACAACATATTTAAAACCAATAATTTGCGCAATACCAACTTTGATTTACAACAATTTAATTACGGCAGACCGGAATTGGTACCTTATAATTAAAACAAATCGCTTCTAAAAATAGAAGCGATTTATAGTTATTTCTGCCACTCTTTAGTTTCATTAAAAACATGGGTTAATATAGCTTCGTCTAAATCGGTAAAGTCAACATTTCTGCGACTCATAACAATTTTTGCGGTTTCAAACGCTTTTTTTGGCAAATAGGCTTGTGTGCCTTGTGCACCACCCCATGTGAAATTTGGAATGTAATTTCTTGGGAAACCTGCACCAAAAATATTGGCAGCCACACCAACCACAGTACCTGTGTTAAACATGGTATTGATACCACACTTGCTGTGATCGCCCATCATTAAACCACAAAACTGCAAACCGGTATTTTCAAAACGTTCACTTTCGTAATTCCATAACTTCACCGATTCATAATTATTTTTAAGGTTAGAATTGTTGCTATCAGCACCAATATTACACCATTCACCCAAAACAGCATTTCCTAGAAAACCATCATGACCTTTGTTGGAATACGCAAAAAGAACCGAATTATTAATTTCGCCACCCACACGAGAATGCGGACCAACCGTTGTGGCACCATAAATTTTTGTTGCCAATTTCACTTGTGCATGCTCGCACAATGCAAAAGGTCCACGAATTACAGATCCTTCCATAATTTCGGCATCTTTTCCAATATAAATAGGTCCTGTTGTGGCATTTAGGGTGCAAAAGTTTAATACAGCACCTTCTTCAATAAAAATATTTTCACTACCCAACACGTTCACTGTTGAAGGAATAGGTTGCGATTTACGGTCTTGTGTAAGCAATTCAAAATCCTCACGAATTGCTTGATCGTTTTTCTGAAAAATATCCCAAGTATGCTCTATTTGTAAACAATCTGCTTCGATTTCTAGCAGTTCATAATCTTCAAAAACCACTTCTTCTTGTTCGTCAGTCGTAAAGAATGCAATAATTTCATCGTTTTTTACAATCGCCTGCTTGGGTTGCAAAAACTGAATCATCTCAACCAAAACTTCGTTGGGACAAAACGATGCATTTATCATTACATTTTCTGCCATTTCAACCATTGGAAATTTATCAGACAAATATTCTTCGGTTACCGTAGTGGTGGTAGTTCCTAAATATTTTTCCCATTTTTCGCGAATAGTTAAAATTCCAATGCGTATATCGGCAACAGGTCGTGTAAATGTAAAAGGCAACAAATTGTTGCGCACCGATCCGTCGTATAGTATGTAGTTCATTTTATGTTTATTTATAATGGCTAAAGTTACAAAGATTTTGTTTAGGTAAACAGTTTAAATACCAACAAAAAAGCCCTACTTTTCGGTAGAGCTTTTATATGATTATACATCCAAAAATTATTTTTTGAATTTAGCGTATTTGTTTTTGAATTTATCGATACGACCTGCTGTATCAATTAATTTAGATTTACCTGTATAGAATGGGTGCGACGTGCGCGAAATCTCCATTTTAAACACTGGATACTCTACTCCATCAACTTCAATTGTTTCTTTTGTTTCAACTGTTGACTTGGTGATGAATACGTCTTCATTAGACATATCTTTAAACGCTACTAATCTGTAATTTTCTGGGTGAATACCTTGTTTCATTGTAAATCTTGTTTTAAAATTAATGGCTGCTTTTTGTTCTGATGCTTTTATCTTTCAAAAAGGTATAAACAAAACAACAGCTTTTTATGTAATTGTTTATTTTTCAGAATGCAAATTTAATAACATATTTTTAATCTGCAACTATAACTTTATACTTTTTTTATTACAAAACAGTAAAATTTTCTACCACCTATTTTTGTATATTTGTAAGATTTTATAAAACGCAACATTCTATGAATATTATAAGTAAAAAAACAGGTTTAACGTTTGGCTTTATTTTAATGGCTTATTATGTATTGGTAAACCTTATTGTTTTTTTTGCAGATTACACCTTGTTTGTGAAATCATACCTAACCATTATAAACATTGTGGTGGTACTGATTTTAGGAATTTCTTGTATATGGATAACTAAAAAACGTTTAAAAAATCGTATTACTTTTAAAGAAGGTTTTACTGCTTTTTTTATAATGATTGTTATAGGTTTCCTTGCAAACTATATTATTCAATATATATTGTTCAACTTTGTAAATCCAGAAGCAAAAATCGTGAATAATCAATTAATGATTGAAATGACGCAGAAAATTGGTAAAGATTTAAACTTGTCCGAAGCTGAAATTAACGAGAAAATCAGCATAGTGAACAATAATGCCGATGAAAATTTTTCTCTTAAAACCTTATTTTTCAATTATGCACAAACCGTTTTAGGTGCATCAATCGCAGGTTTATTAATTGCATTGACCTTTAAAAATAAATCAGAAGTTTCAGCACAAACCAACCAATAATGAACATTACTTTACTAATTCCTTTACTGAACGAAGCGGAATCACTACCTGAATTACACGCTTGGATTACAAAAGTAATGCAACAAAACAACTATTCGTATGAATTGGTTTTTATTGATGACGGAAGCACCGATGACTCTTGGAACATTATTGAAACACTTTCTGTGACGGATGCCCATGTTAAAGGAATCCGTTTTCAGAAAAATTTCGGAAAATCGCAGGCTTTGCATGCTGGTTTTGCAATGGCAAAAGGCGATGTGGTTATTACAATGGATGCCGATTTGCAAGACAGCCCCGATGAAATTCCATCTTTATACCAAATGATTGTAAATGATGGGTACGATTTGGTTTCGGGCTGGAAAAAGAAACGGTACGACTCCGTTGTTTCTAAAAACCTTCCATCGAAATTGTTCAATTGGGCAGCTCGCAAAACTTCGGGTGTGCAACTAAATGATTTTAATTGCGGTTTAAAGGCTTACAGCAACAAAGTGGTAAAAAACATTGATGTGTATGGCGAAATGCACCGCTACATTCCCGTTTTGGCAAAAAATGCAGGTTTCAACAAAATCGGTGAAAAAGTAGTACAGCACCAAGCACGCAAATACGGCGTTTCAAAGTTTGGAATGAACCGGTTTGTAAACGGTTTTTTAGATTTAATTACTATTTGGTTTTTATCTAAATTCGGCAAAAGACCAATGCACTTGTTCGGAGCTTTGGGCGTAATCATGTTCATCGTTGGTTTTTGCAGTGCAGCCTTTATCGGCATCTATAAACTATACAAGCTTTCTGTGCACGAACCGGCTGTTTTGGTAGCAAACAATCCGTGGTTTTATATTTCGCTTACCGCCATGATATTAGGCACACAATTGTTTTTAGCAGGTTTCTTAGGAGAAATTATCCTTAGAACAAAAAACAACGAACCGCGTTATAAAATATCCACAAAAAGCAACTTATAATTTAATTTATCAAGAAATGGAAATCCCAAAAAACATATTAGAACAAAGCAATAAATGGATTCAAGATCCTTTTGATGCAGAAACACAAAACTTAGTTAAAGAATTAGTAAGCTCTTCGCCAAAAGAATTAGAAGACGCTTTTTACCGCAATTTAGAATTCGGAACCGGCGGAATGCGAGGCGTTATGGGCGTTGGTACCAACCGAATCAACAAATATACTTTGGGGAAAAACACCCAAGGTTTATCACAATATTTAAAACAAAGTTTTCCAAACGAGCAAATAAAGGTAGCCATTGCGTATGACTGCCGCCACAATAGTAAATCATTGGCAAAAATAGTTGCAGATGTTTTTTCTGCAAACGGGATTAAGGTTTTTTTGTTTGAAGATTTACGCCCAACACCCGAATTGTCTTTTGCGGTTCGATACTTAAATTGTCATGCAGGAATTGTGTTAACCGCATCGCACAATCCCCCAGAATACAACGGTTACAAGGTATATTGGCAAGATGGCGGACAATTGGTTCCACCGCAAGATAAAGAAATCATTCAGGTGATTGACAGTTTGGATTATTCAGATATTTTGTTTGATGCAAACCCGGAATTAATTGAATACATCGGCACAGAAATCGATGAAGCGTTTGCACAATCATCTATACAAAATGCAACCTTTAATCTTCCTGAAGATGCTCGTAAAGACTTAAAAATTGTTTATACATCGCTCCACGGAACATCGATCAAAGCCATTCCGAATGTTCTAGAAAAAGCAGGATATACCGATGTGCATATTGTGGCGGAACAGGCTGAACCAAACGGAGATTTTCCTACGGTTCAATCGCCCAATCCGGAAGAACCGGAAGCGTTGCAAATGGCACTTGATTTGGCACATGCAACAAATGCCGATATTGTAATAGGAACCGATCCCGATTCGGACCGATTGGGAATTGCAGTGCGCGATAACGAAGGAAAAATGACTTTGTTAAGTGGAAATCAGGCAATGGTGGTGATGACTGCCTTTTTATTGGAACAATGGAAACGCGAGGGAAAATTAGAAGGTAAAAAACATTTCGTAGGATCAACCATTGTATCAACACCAATGATTTTGGCACTTGCCGAAGCTTATGAAGTGGATTGTAAAGTGGGATTGACCGGTTTTAAATGGATAGCGAAATTTATAAAAGATTTTCCTGACCAAAAATTTATTGGTGGTGGCGAAGAAAGTTTTGGATTCATGGTGGGCGATGCCGTTCGAGATAAAGATGCTGTGGCTTCTACCCTATTAATCTGCGAAATTGCGGCTATTGCAAAAGCATCGGGTTCATCGGTTTACAAAGAATTACAAAACCTATATGCCGATTTTGGCTATTACAAAGAACATTTAATTTCGTTGACAAAAAAAGGAAAAGACGGAGCTGAAGAAATCGCAAAAATGATGACCGAATTACGCAACAATCCGCCGAAAGAAATTGCTGGTGAACGTGTGGTTTTTGTAGAAGATTATCAAAGTTCAATCGCTACTAATTTGTTTTCAAACGAAACCGAGCCTTTGTTTTTACCAAAATCAAATGTGTTGATTTATTATTTAGAAGACGGCTCTAAAATTTGTGCACGACCAAGTGGAACCGAGCCTAAAATTAAGTTCTATTTTAGCACCAACACACCAATTGAAAACGTTGAAGAAATAAAAGATGCCGATGAATATCTTGCAGATAAAATTCAACGCATTATTAACGATATGAAATGGAATTAATGGACGAAAATTTAAAAAAGATATTTCCATTTGCTAAAAACTATAAATTCAATATTGTTGCAAATATTGGGTTCAATGTGCTATATGCGTTTTTTGGAACTTTAGGAATGGTGTTTATTATGCCCGTTCTTTCGGTTCTTTTCGATGAAAAGAAAAAGCAAATTATAACGCTTCCCAAATACAAAGGCTTTTTTGACGCTTTAGGAAACTGGCAACAATACATTTCGTACTATGTAAATCAGTACTCTATTGAATATGGCGTGCAATACGGCTTAATGCTAACCGTAGGCTTGGTTTTAGTTACCTTTTTACTTAAAAATTTATCCAATTATTTCGCTCTTCAAAATTTAACGAAACTTAAAAACGGAGTACTTCGTGATTTACGCGAAAAAATGTTTAGTAAAATCATTTCATTACCCGTTTCTTATTATTCTGAAAAAAGAAAAGGTGATGTAATGGCACGTATGTTGGGTGATGTAAACGAAGTTCAAAACTCGTTTTTTATGATTTTAGAATTAATCGTAAAAGAGCCTCTAACCATTGTTTTTTCATTAATTGCAATGATTTCTATTAGTTGGAAATTAACTGTTTTTGTGTTCATTTTCATACCTATTTCCGGATTAGTTATCTCGGTAATCGGAAAAAGTTTAAAATCAAAATCAACCAGAGCACAACAAGAAAACGGGTATTTAATTTCGATTACCGAAGAAACGCTTTCCGGCTTAAAAGTGGTGAAAGGATACAATGCAGAAAATTATTTTTCTAAAATTTTTAATGATTCAATTAATCGTTTGTATAACCTTACAAATGCCATTGCTAAAAAAAATAATTTGGCATCTCCAATGAGTGAATTCATGGGAATTGTGGTCATTGGTGTTTTATTAATTTACGGTGGTAATTTGGTTTTAGTAGAAGGCTCTTTAAAAGGATCTGATTTTATTGCTTACATTGGTTTAGCTTATAATATTTTAACGCCGGCAAAAGCCATTTCAAAAGCATCATATCAAGTTAAAAATGGTATGGCTGCTGCCGAACGTGTTTTTGAAATTCTTGATACACCAAACATAATTCGAGATACAGAAATATCAAAAGATTTCAAATCATTTAATGACAAAATCTCTTTAAGAAACATCACTTTTTCTTATAATGGCGAATATGATGTATTGAAGAATTTTAATCTTGAAATTCCTAAAGGAAAAACCGTTGCATTGGTTGGTCAGTCGGGTTCTGGTAAAAGTACGATTGCCAATTTATTGATGCGTTTTTATGATGTGGAACAAGGCGAATTATTAATCGACGGTACAAATATTAAAGATATTCGTCTGGTTTCTCTGCGCGATCAATTAGGTTTGGTTACGCAAGACAGCATCATGTTCAACGGCAGTATTGCTGATAATGTTAGAATTGGAAAACAAAATGCCACCGATGAAGAAGTAATTGATGCGTTAAAAATTGCCAATGCGTTTGAGTTTGTGCAGCATTTACCGGAAGGAATCAACACCAATATTGGCGATGGCGGCGGAAAACTTTCAGGCGGACAAAAACAGCGTATTTCTATTGCGCGTGCGGTGTTGAAAAATCCACCAATTATGGTTTTAGACGAAGCTACATCGGCATTAGATACCGAAAGCGAACGCTTGGTTCAAGATGCGCTCGAAAAAATGATGGCAAACCGTACCTCCGTTGTAATTGCCCACCGTTTATCAACCATTCAAAAAGCCGATGTTATTGTGGTGATGAATCGTGGCGAAATTGCCGAACAAGGCACACATGAAGAACTTTTAGCAAAAAATGGAACATACGCTAAACTGGTTTCCTTACAATCGTTTGATAGTTAACTGTTCAATTTCACTAAAACGTGCTAAAAAAATTTTAAATAGAATTTTTGATTGTTAGCGATAGCAAATCTCCTTATAAATACCCCAAATTGTCTTTCACTTTTGGGGCATTTTTATCGAAAATTTTAATATTCTTTTAAATGATACAGCAATATATAACGCTGTAAGCAGTAATTTTTCCAAATTATTGATAAATTTACTACTATTTACTCAAAATTAACATTAAATTTAGCGCTATATTTCATAAAAACACAACAAATCATCTATCACTATGAAAATCGTTCTCTTATATATCAGTTGTATTATAATTATATGCGTTTCTTGCAAAAAGAAAGAACTTGTTGAAACTGCGCCAAAAATGGAAAAAAAATATATTAACGACCCTCTGGTTTACGAAGTGATAAATGCTGTTTTGGAACTGCCTGAGTTTAAAAAAGATTCTGTAGATTATATGATTGATTTTGCCAACCCGCTTCTTTTTGATTTGGAAATGGATGGAGATAATTTTTATGGCTATGCAGAAGAATATTTTGGGGAATTTGACAAAGTTGCTATTGAAAATCAAAAAGAAGCTTTGAAATATAGTTACTATCAAAAAGGTAAAATAAATAATATAACATTGGTAGATTACGACTTAACAAACATTAAAACGGATCAACAATTTGATAGTTTAAATCAATCACTAAACAAATACCTTCCGTACGTTGCCATTAGCTTCCCCATCTTCAACAAACAAAAAAACACAGCCTTTATGTTTTATCATCACAATTGCGGTTTTTTGTGCGGATATGGAAAAAAATTATTCGTAAAAAAAATAAATGGGAAATGGCAAATTGTTTTAGTTTACGAAGAATATATAAGTTAATTACAACTCATAAAAAAAGCCCTCAATTGAGGACTTTTATCGTTTATTCTACTCTGAATGATACTTTACATATAACTCCGTAGGTGGTAATTTTACCATCGTTTACATGACATTTCATATCTTTCACATAAACAGAATCAATATTTCTGATTGATTTTGATGCTTCTGCCACTGCTTGTTGTACAGCATCATCAAAGCTTACTTTTGATTGCGCAATTACTTCTATTACTTTTACAATACCCATTACAATTAATTTTTAAATTTATTAAATATAACCATTTTATATGCAACAATAAAACTGTTGCATAAAAAAGTTTTTACAATTCTTCTTCAACTTCTGCTTCGGGAGCGTTATTCATAACCGATTGAATTCCGTTTTGGCATCCTGCAGCTGACTCATACATTTGGCTTGAACCAATAATTTGTCCATTTGTAGCTTTTAAATTGAAATAATACTTTTCGTTTTTTGCTTGTAATGTTTCAAATTTAGTTTCGTCTTGGCTGTTTTTCTTAACCGATTCAATACCATTCATACAAGCTGCTTTGGTTGTGTAGCCTTCGCTCGATAAAATGATTTGACCATTAGAAGCCTTTAAATTAAATTGAAATTCTTCGTTTTTTCTTTTACTTACAACAAATTTGCCCATGTTTTTTGTTTTTAAAATTAGTAATTGATGTTTAATATACCTTATTGAATAAATTCTAAAACGGTCTTTGTGATAAAATCTATTTGTTCTTTTTCTAATTCGGTATGCATTGGCAAAGCAATTACTTGCTCTGCAAATAGATTGGTTACCGGAAAATCGGCATCGTTATATCTTTCATCGGCATACGCTTTTTGTTTGTGCAACGGAATTGGGTAATAAATGGCACACGGAATTCCTTTTTCCTGTAAATGCGTTAAAAGTGCATCGCGCTTTCCGTTGGTAATGCGTAGAACATATTGGTGAAAAACATGATCGTCTCCCTCCATATCAAATGCAGGAGTAATGATATTTTCATTCACAGAAAAAGCATCGTTATAAGCCTTTGCAGCCTTTCTTCGAGCTTTATTATAAGTATCTAAAAGTGGCAATTTTGCATTTAAAACTACTGCCTGAATACTATCTAAACGAGAATTCACTCCCACCACATCGTGATGATAACGTTCGTACATTCCGTGGTTTACAATTCCGCGAATGGTGTGTGCCAATTCATCGTCATTAGTAAAAATAGCACCTCCATCGCCATAACATCCTAAATTTTTAGAAGGAAAAAACGATGTTGCGCCTACATGCCCAATAGCACCCGCTTTTGTTTTAGTACCATTTGCAGCCGTGTAATTTGCTCCTATTGCCTGCGCATTGTCTTCTATAACAAATAGATTATGTTCTTTTGCAAGATCCATAATTGCGTCCATATTTGCCGCACGCCCAAACAAATGTACCGGCACAATGGCTTTGGTTTTTGGTGTAATGGCTTTTTGAATGGCTTCAACCGAAATGTTCATCGTATCTTCTTCCACATCCACCAAAACAGGTGTTAAGCCCAACAAAGCAACCACTTCTACCGTTGCTGCAAAGGTAAAATCGGCAGTAATAACCTCATCGCCCGGTTTTAAACCCAAACCCATCATGGCAATTTGTAAAGCATCGGTTCCGTTTGCACAAGGAATTACGTGTTTAACGCCCAAATACTGCTCTAAATTCTTTTGAAATTCATGCACTTTTGGTCCATTAATATAGGTTGTTGTATCCAACACTTCCTGAATACCGGCATTTACTGTTTCTTTTATATGTTCGTATTGACTTTTTAAGTCAACCATTTGTAGTTTTTTCATTTTAATTAAAGTAGCTTTATTGCAAAGATAATTAAAATGTTATTGTTGATGAACGGTTTCTTTCAACAACTGCAATGATTGCGGATAAATCTTTTTAAAATAATCTAAATATTCGTCGATTACATCAATATCCACAGTAACGGTTGTAATGCCATTTTCTTCCGTAAACGTATAATTTTCATGACCTCCCGACCATTTTTCAACCAATTCGCCTTCGGTCACTTCTTGATCGCCTTGTACAAAACCGTAATGACGCACCGAAACAAATTTTGCGGGTATATGTTCTTCCACCATGGAAACCATTCCGCCTCTCACCCCTTTTTCATCGGTACCCACAAACAAAATTTTACTGCCTTTTTCCCAACTACCTTCATAAGTTGATGTAGGGTTAAAAGCGGCTGTCCAGCTTTCGTAAGTGCTTTTATCGTTCAAACCAAGCATGCTTTCGTACACTTTTTGTGCAGAAGCTTCGATTGCAATTGTAAACTGTAATTTTTCCATAATTTATTATTTTTAAACGCCAAACTGACGCAAATGATGATCTAAATGTTTGAAATACATCGTGTTCCATTCGGTGGCAGTCATTTTTCCAAACGAAAAATTTTCTCTTCCTTCAAAATACTGCGCGCCTAATTCTTGTGTTTTTAAAATATTGCTAATTAATTTAACTTTTTCCGTTTCAAAATCGCGTTCATTGCTAATTACAAATTCAGGTGCAGTTCGCTCGTTTTGTTTATAAGGCTTGGGGCTTGTAACTATTTTTTTTACAAAAGCTTTCATCATTAGTTTCATAAAAAATCCAGGCTTCTTAAACTGTTCTGGTTCAAAAGTATAAGCATACGGTACATTGCAATGCGCCAGCATTTGAGCTACATTCATAGTGCCCCATTTTGCAGGTGTGTTGTTTTGCAAATTATTAATGCGATTTACCACTTCGTTGACACCTTCCGTTGTAAAGATATTTTTTATCATTTCACAAAATTTTAGTCAAATGTAAGAAATTTCAATCTTTAAAATCTTTTCATAGGGCAATTTAAAGGTAATTTGTATTTTTACTGCTTAAATTTGTTTCATGGGTTTTCTTTATCAGTTAGGCATTAATTTAGCGGCAATTTTACTACCTATTTCGAGATTTTTTAGTTCGAAAATGAAATTGTTTGTTGATGGAAGAAAGCAATCGTTTACTGTTTTAAAAAAGCAAATCGATAAAAATCAAAACTATATTTGGTTTCATGTGGCATCATTGGGCGAATACGAACAAGGTTTGCCAGTGATGGAAGCATTTAAAGCGAAATATCCCGAATATAAAATCGTTTTGACTTTTTTCTCGCCTTCTGGTTTTGAAATCAGAAAAAACAACAAAATTGCAGATGTTACAATTTATCTTCCTTTAGATACAAAGCGCAACGTGAAACGCTTTTTAGATGTTGTGCAACCTAAAATGGTATTCTTTATAAAGTATGAATTTTGGCCAAATTATTTGTTCGAACTAAAAAACAGAAACATTCCAACGTATTTGATTTCAGGAATTTTCAGAGAAAGCCAATTGTTTTTTAAATGGTACGGCGGTTTTTACAGAAAAGCCCTTTTAAGTTTCGATTATTTTTTTGTTCAGAACGATACCTCGCAAAAGTTGCTGCAAAGCATTGGGTTTTCGAACAGCACTGTGCACGGCGATACGCGTTTTGACCGAGTGGCACATATTGTGGAACGCGTACAACCTTTAGATTTTATTGACGAATTTAAAAACAACACTACAACAATTGTTATTGGCAGTTCGTGGATTGATGATGAAGTTGCCTATCTGCCCTACCTTAATAATAGTATAAACACAAAATTTATTATCGCTCCACACAATATTAAGGAAGAAGAAATTTTCCGATTGCTTACAAAAATTGATAAAAAAACGGTTCGATATACCAATTATGAATTTGAAGACTTGAAAGATGCCGATGTTTTTATAATTGATACCATTGGTATTTTAACGCAGATTTATACTTATGCCGATATTGCTTATGTTGGCGGCGGTTTTAAAACCGGATTGCACAATATTTTAGAACCCGCAACTTATGGAACACCTGTGGTTATTGGTCCGAATTATTCAAAATTTCAAGAGGCAAAAGATTTAGTTGCGTTGGGAAGTTGTTTGGTTGTGAACAATAAGGAGGAATTATCCGCAACTTTTAAACGATTGATTTCTGATGATTATTACAGAAAAGAATTAGGGCAAAAAAACCAAGAATTTATTCTGAAAAACAAAAATGCTACAAAAATTGTGATGGAGTTTATTGAAAGAAATATTTAATATTTCTTACGATTCACATAAAAATTCACAATATAAAAAACCGAAGAAACAATAGGAACAAAGAAAAAAGCCGCAACCCATACCGCTTTTGATATAGAAGTTTCTTTCTGATTTTTAATTAAAAGTACACATGCCCAAACAAATGGAATAACCATTACAATTGGTAGCATTTGCCAAAAGAAAAGTCCAAAACTAAAATCGTTCACTAGTTTTTCCATAATTTTATGTTTATTTTCAAAGATATGATAAAGTTTGAATTTTTAAAAACCGAAACCATTCCCCAAATTGTAAACCTTATGGTTGCTTTTTATGCAATTGATGGGTATCCTATCAACAAAGAAACCACTACCAATCTGTTTTTTGAATTTGTAAAAAAACCCGAAGCCGGAAAATGTTTTGTGATTACCTTTAACAATGAAATTTGCGGATATATTGTTTTAGTTCAATTCTTCAGCTTTGAAATGAGTGGAAATGTGCTTTTGCTAGACGAATTATATATCGACAGTAATTTTCAAGGGAAAGGAATTGGTAAAAAAGCCATGGAATTCATCAAGCAATACGCACAAAAAAACAACTACAAAAAAATTGTGCTGGAAGTAGAACCACACAACCATCGCGCCATACAGCTATATGAAAAAGAACAATTCCGAAAACACAAACGCGATTTAATGGTTTTTCCTTAAATCTTTATCAAACAAAAACAACAGCAAAAACCCCACGAAATAGCACAACATATCGCCCCATGAAAACGATGTTCCAATAACAATTCGTGCCAACTTATTATCTTGCAAACCTAAAATGGTTACCAGTTTAAAATACTGCGCTGTTTCAACCACAAACGAAAAAATCAAAGTGAACCACGCCAAATAAATAGGTTTTATCTTTAAAAATGTACGCAAAAAATAGTAAATCAGCCATACCACAATCACATCGCCCACAAACGGACGAATAAAAGTATCGTGAACAAAAAGCGCAATAAACACTTCAACCAAAAATAAAATCAGGGTGATTATAAAAAAGCGTAAATTAAATTGTAAAAACTTCATAAAATCAAGCTATAAAACATCAAACATAAAGAAAAATGGTTTAAAATTTGTATCTTGGGCACTTTAATTTTTTAGTCTATCAACAAATCTTAAAATGAAAAAATTACTACGCACATTTGTGTTATTGGTTTCTTTTCCCATTTTTGCGCAACAAGGCGGCATGTGGGTTCCTTCTTTATTAAAAGGAATGAACGAAAAAGAAATGAAAAGTTTGGGCATGAAAATGTCGGTTACCGATATTTACGATGTAAACAATTCAAGTTTAAAAGATGCAGTGCCCCAATTCAATGGCGGTTGTACTGCAGAAGTAATCTCACCGAAGGGTTTGCTTTTAACCAATCACCACTGCGGATATGGTGAAATTCAATCGCATTCTACCGTTGATCACGATTATTTGCAGGATGGTTTCTGGGCAAAATCGTATGAAGAAGAGTTGCCAAATCCCGATTTAGAAGTTACTTTTATTGTGAGCATTCACGATGTGACCAAAGAAATAATGAACGGTGTTGATGCTATAAATAGTGAAGCCGAAAAAAAAGCTGCCGTTCAAAAAAACATGAACGATTTGCAAAAATCATTCAAACGCGAAGCGTGGCAAAATGTGATGATTCGTACGTTTTTTGAAGGAAATCAATACATGCTGTTTGTAACCGAATCTTATGAAGATGTACGTTTGGTGGGTGCACCGCCATCATCTATCGGTAAATTTGGATCGGATACCGATAACTGGGTTTGGCCAAGACATACGGGCGATTTTTCGTTGTTTAGAATTTATGCCGATAAAAACAACCGCCCTGCGAAATATTCAAAAGACAATGTGCCATACACTTCAAAGCATTATTTTCCTGTATCAATACAAGGCGTTGAACCCAATGATTTCACATTGGTTTATGGCTATCCAGGGAGAACGCAAGAATATTTGCCATCTTTTGCAGTAGAACAAATTGTGAACGATTTGAATCCGGCAAAAATTGAAATTCGCGACAAGGCATTGAAAGTAGCCGATGGGTTTATGCGCCAAGATCAAGCTATAAAAATTCAGTATGCATCAAAATATGCCGGAATTGCAAATTATTGGAAAAAATGGATTGGCGAAAGTCAAGGTTTAAAAAAATCGAATGCAGTTGCTATAAAAAAAGCATTTGAACAAGAGTTTTTAAAACGTGCCAAGCAACAAAACAAAATGAACGAATACGGAGATTTGTTGCCACAGTTTGAAAGAATTTATAATGAAATAACGCCTTATACATTAGCACGCGACTATTTTATGGAAGTTGTTTTACGAAACAATGAGTTGCTTTCTGTTGGTTTTCGTTTGTATCAGTTAGAAAATGCTTATACAAAAGTAGGCGAACAAGGGTTTAACGACCGTAAAGAAAATTTATTAAAAGGATTAGCATCCTTATATAAAGACTATAATAAAGATGTTGATCAGGGAATTTTCAACGAAGTCGTAAAATTGTACGGAACAAAAGCGCCTGCAAATTTAACCCCAGATGCTATTAAAAATAAAAATTACACAGCATTAGGTAATGATATTTATTCCAACTCGGCTTTAACATCTTACGATGGTTTAAAAAAGTTAATGAACGGCAAGGCAGAAGACGTAATTAAAAATATGCAAAAAGACCCGGGTTATGCCTTGGCAAAAAATCTTTCGGAAAATTATTTTAATGTAATTGCACCCAAGTATGATAAAATGGCGTTAGAATTAGAAGGTTTACAACGTACTTATATGAAAGCACAATTGGAATTGTTTCCTGATGCACGAATCTTCCCAGATGCCAACTCCACTTTACGTGTTACTTACGGAAAAGTAAACGGTTACCAACCAAGCGATGCGGTAACTTACAGCCACGTAACCTATTTAGACGGAGTTATGGAAAAATATGTTCCTGGGGATTATGAGTTTGATGTTCCACAAAAACTGATTGATTTATATAACACCAAAGATTTTGGGCAATATGCAGATAAAAACGGGAAGCTTCCTGTGAATTTTATTGCAACTAACCACACAACAGGCGGAAATTCAGGTTCGCCGGCTTTAGATGCAAACGGAAATTTAATTGGTTTAAACTTTGACCGCGTTTGGGAAGGAACCATGAGTGATATTCATTACGACCCGGCTATTTGCAGAAATATTATGGTAGATTCGCGCTATATTTTGTTCGTTATTGACAAATACGCAGGTGCAAAACACCTGATTGAAGAGATGAAAATAATAAAACCGAGCACAAACAAAAAAACAAATCGTTAATAATCAATGTTTTATAAGCCAAAAATATTTTCTAAAAAAAAATACAAAAAAATATTGTGGTATTAAAAAATTCATATCTTTGTAGAGAATTAATAATTAACTTTTATAATTAAAAAAATGAAAAAATTAGCATTATCATTAGTATTAGTAGCTTCTGTAGCATTCGTTTCTTGTAAAGATACAGCTAAAGAAACTACAACTGAAGAAACTACAGTTGAAACTACAACTACAGAGGAAACTCCAGCTGTTGAAGAAACTCCAGTTACTCCAGTAGAAGAAACTACTACTACTACAACTGAAACTACTACTGAGACTCCAGCTGCTACTGAAGAAGCTCCAGCTGCTCACTAATATTTTAGTTATGATAGAAAACTAATTAAGCCTTGCATAGCAAGGCTTTTTTATTGATAACAAAAAAGGATATTTTTCAATATCCTTTTTTCAATTTTTAGTTAACCGATGTTGGGTTTAACGGAATTGCTAAATCCTGCTTTATAAATTCGCCGCCAATCATTGGTATAAATAAGCGGTTGTATTTATGACTTTCGTTTTTGAATGCAATACTCCGCAAGTGGTGTGCATGGTAAACATTGCCAATTCTTGCAATAATCCTTTAGGTAAAATTAATTCAATGTAAATTTTTAAGAATATTTTTTCAAAGGAAGCATTCATGCAACTGAAATTCTATTTAAAATTGCAGACAATACCCGGAAAACAAAAACTATTTCACCGTTTTATCTTCATATTTAATCGTGCCATGATGGGGAAATGATCTGAATTTTTAAAGGTATTAAAGGTTTTAAATTCTTTCACATCAAACACCTCATCTACCAAAATATAATCAATTCGTGCCGGATAATATTTATAGCTATAGGTTTGCCCAAAGCCTTTACCTGCTTCTACGAAGGCGTCGTTCATATCGCCAATTATGTTTTTATACACATACGAAAAAGCCGTATTGTTCATATCGCCACAAATTATTTTGTGCCCATTAAAGTCTTGCATGTGTGCCTGAATTAATTCCGACTGCAATTGCTGTACTTTGAAAGCTTCGCTTAAGCGGTTAAAAATTCGCTTGGATTTGCTTTCATCAATTTCATTAATATCCGGACTGATATTAACCGAGTGCAAATGAATACTATACACACGAATAGTATCTTTATTTTTTACAATATCCGCATAAACCACATTGTTATCTGAATTGGGTAAGGCAATTTCGCCTTCATCAATAATTCGGAATTTTGAAAAAATAGCTTGACCCGTTTTAATTTTCTTTCCGTGCATGATAATATGACGGAATTTATAGTCGTC
Organism: Flavobacterium sp. CBA20B-1; assembly: GCF_028473145.1. Lineage (NCBI taxonomy): Bacteria > Pseudomonadati > Bacteroidota > Flavobacteriia > Flavobacteriales > Flavobacteriaceae > Flavobacterium > Flavobacterium sp. CBA20B-1. The sequence continues at coordinate 484,565 of NZ_CP092370.1, read as the reverse complement.
TAATTCATATCGAGCCGACTTGGAATATTCTTGAAAGCAAATGATATCAGGGTTTTGTTCTTCTATAAATCGCTTAATATTTTCTGGTACATTCTCGTTTGGCAACCATTCAAACAGATTAAAAAGCCGAACATTATAGCTTAAAACAGTAAAATCGCTTTCTGAGGTTTCTTTATTGGTTGCGGAGAATTTATAGAATTTTGTAAAAAAAGTATATCCGATTAAAAATACAATAACCGAAAGCAACACTTGTTTTTTGAACTGCAATGCCCAATACAAAACAAAAACCAAATTCAGCATTAAAAGTGTAGGTAAAATAAGTGTTAAAACCGATAAAAAAGGAAACAGTTTTGGAGCCATAGAAGGCAATACATAGCCCATTAATGTTAGGATAACCAACATAATGTTTATAACGTAGGCTGTTTTATTGAACCATTTTAGCTGTTTCATACATCTATTTTTGCTTAAACAAAAATTCTTTTTCTTCTTTTGTTAAACTATCGTATCCCGACTTGCTAATTTTGTCTAAGATAACATCTATTTTTTGTTGAACGCTATTATTGGTAGAATTATTTTTGGTTGGATTCATTTTATTGTGAACCGTTCGCAAATTGCTTTTTACTTTTGATTTTTTTGGAAAAACAAACGTAAATCCGCCTAAATATTTACCGTAGCAAAAACCAAAGATACTTCCGCCTAAATGAGCTAAATGACCGCCTGAATTACTAAGAAACAATTGAAGTATATCAAAAATTAGAAGTGCAATCGCAATATAATATATTTTTACACTAAAAACAATTAAACGAACTTGCATTTTTGGATTGTATCCAACTACAGTAAAAAAAACTGCCATTACTGCGCCTGATGCTCCAACTACAAATGTATTGATTCCAAAAATATTTGATACAACAAAATAGAACAATCCGGCAAATATACCACCTAAAAAATAGGCTTTTAAAAATTGTTTTTCATTAAAAAACGTAAAAAACATCTGACTAAAAAGATACAACATCAGCATATTAAGCAGCAAATGCATAATATCTGCATGCAGAAAACTGTATGTAACAAATTGCCAGATGCGGTAATTAAAAACCTGAAAGTTGCTAAACAATGCCAATTGTTCAATAATACTTATATAGAAACCAGGGGCAACAAGCTTCATTAGCATTACCAAAAGACTGATAGTGCTTACAACGATAATAAGTTTAATTTCTACACTTAGATTTTTAATATCGAACTTTTGCATAATTTGTTATTTATCCCAACGAAATTGATCAAACTGTTTTTTTCTCCAAATCCACATTAAAATAAAACCTACAACCGCACTGCCGATATGAGAAAAATAATTTATAATACCATTACCAAAAACAGATACGCCTCCAAAAAAACCGAATGCTAAATCCAAAGTTAAAATAATAGGTACAAAATATTTTGCTTTAATTGGTACCGGAACAAAGAATAATGACAAGCTGGTATTGGGAAACATAAAAGCAAATGCAACCATTAAACCATAAATAATTCCTGTGGATCCGAACGAAACGGACATATAAGCCAAAAGCATATTTTGAAGTTTACTATCACTTACAAACTCAGACCATTGATTATCAAACATGCCCTTTCCTAACAACTCAAATATACTACTTTCTGAAAATCCATTTAAAACTAAAAGATTTACCGTGTCGTGAATAACAAAATATTTGAATAAAGCATCTACAATACAAGCTCCTAATCCGCATGCAAAATAAAAAATAAGAAATTTTGCTCCGCCCCAAATTTGTTCTAAAACAGAACCGAAAGAAAATAATACAATAACGCTAAAAAAAACATGGAAAAAACCGGCATGTAAAAACATTCTTGTAACAGGCTGCCAAAATTCAAAACTGGGATTTTCAAAATAATACATCGGAAAATAATCCATTAATTGCGGAATAAAAAAGGTTCCAACAAAAATGATTATGTTTACAATTAACAATTGTTTAACAACAGGGGTAATCTGATTCATTACATAAATTTTTTATCAATATCTTCTACTTTCATAGTAATAAAAGTAGTTTTGCCAAAAGGCGATGTTTGCGGATCTGTGCATCCAAACAAACTATTTACTATATGTTCTTGTTCTTTTTCGGTGAGATATGTTCCCGTTTTAATCGCTAAACTCAGCGCCAATGATTTTGCAATACGGTCGTTTAAAACACTGTGATCACTAGGAACATCGTCTTGCAAATCGTTCAGTAAATCTTCCAAAACAATTGAAACTTCACTTTCGGTTATAGAAACTGGAATACCTAAAATCACAATTTTTTCATTTGATAATTCCTCAAACAAAAAACCCATTTGCACCAATTGTGGTTCGATATTTCGCAGCAATTCCAACTCATAAGCCGTGTAATATAACGATAATGGAAACAATAACTGCTGACTTGCATTTTGTTTTACCGCCAATGCATGTATATAGTGTTCATACAAGATCCGTTGATGGGCTTTGCGCTGATCGATAATAATCATGCCCGATTTTATGGGACTGATGATGTATTTTTTTTGAAATTGATAGGTTTGTTGATGATTTGCCGCTTGTGGTGTTTCCTCATCAAACAGCGAACCTGTGATGACCTCTTCATCGATTTGATGATTTGCAGATGTTAAAATGAACTCTTTTGCATCTGAAATACCTTCGTAAAGAGTTTCCCAACTGCCCGAACGATGTGGCTTTTTATCTTGAAAAGAATTCATACCCGAAAAAGAAGTTCCCGAAGGTTTTGGCTTCACACTTTCAAAAGGATTAAACCCCGCACCTATTTGTTGTGCCATGGTGTTGCTGGCTTTCATACTTTCAAACGGATTGTAAAAAGCATCTACTTCAACCGTTGGTTCCACCGATTTTGTACCTTCATAACTGTATGGAACATCTAAATCACTGTCTTTTTGAAAATCGAGCACTGGAGCCACATTAAATTGTCCCAAACTGTGTTTAATGGTTGCGCGCAAAATAGCATATAAGGCTTGCTCATCATCAAACTTAATTTCGGTTTTTGTGGGATGAATATTAATATCAATGCTGTTTGGAGGCAAGGTTAAATACAGAAAATAACTAGGATGTGTACCATCTTTCAGCAATCCTTCAAAAGCGGCAGTAACCGCATGATGCAGGTAGCCACTTTTTATAAAGCGATCATTCACGAAAAAAAACTGTTCGCCCCTACTCTTTTTAGCAAATTCGGGCTTTGCCACAAATCCATGGATTTCAACAATTTCGGTAGTTTCTTGAACGGGAACCAACTTTTCATTGGTTTTTGTGCCGAAAACATTCACAATACGCTGTCTGATATTCGATGCAGGCACATTGAAAAGCTCGCTTCCGTTGTTGATACATGTAAACTGAATTGCAGGATGTGCCAAAGCCACACGCTCAAATTCATCAATTACATGGCGCAGTTCTACCTGATCAGACTTTAAGAAATTGCGACGAGCCGGAATATTGAAAAACAAATTTTTTACAGAAAACGAAGTGCCGCTAGGAACCACCGCAATTTCTTGCGATATAATTTTGCTTCCTTCAATCACCACATGAGTGCCTAACTCGGCAGTATGTTCTTTAGACTTTAACTCTACATGTGCAATGGCCGCAATAGATGCCAATGCCTCGCCTCTAAAACCTTTGGTTTGCAATTGAAACAAATCTTCGGCAATGGAAATTTTAGACGTAGCATGGCGTTCAAAACACATGCGGGCATCAATTTCGTTCATTCCTTTGCCATTGTCTATTACCTGAATAAGCGTTTTTCCGGCATCTTTAATCACCAATTTAATTGCAGTTGCACCCGCATCCACGGCATTTTCAAGCAACTCCTTTACCACCGATGCAGGTCTTTGCACCACTTCTCCGGCGGCAATTTGGTTGGCTACGTGATCGGGCAATAAACGTATAACGCTAGACATGTATTTTTATACTTTTTTTGAATGATTTACAAAAATACAATTTTATGTGGGATTTTACTTATCAATTAGCTGCTGCAATGAGTTAAAGAAAACCAAAAAGACGGAAGGGGTTATAGGGTAATGTGTTAGATTTTCTCTAGCAATTTTAATTTTTGCTATTCATGATTGATTTCTACTAGATTTTGCAGAATATAAAGCACCAAAATATAAAATATCACAGCCACTGCGAAGAAGGTTAGTAAAAGCATTAAATTAAAAAATCAACCAAATAGCCATTCAAGAATTGTATTTCTTATCGAAACTAACAAAACGATTATCCACGGTGTTAAAGAAAAAGCAATGGTAATTAAGTATTTTGATTTTAATCTGAAATTATCTGAATACCATAAATACAAACCAGCAAACGGAAATATAAACGAAAAAAAAGCAAAAAGCATCAATAATAAAGTTAATCCAAAACCAGGCTCGTCTAAAACATCACTAAATGATGAAAGAAGAAAAAAGGCAAACCACAGTAAAGTAAAAACTGTTGTGATAATTGTTAACAAAAAAGATTGTCTTTTTTTATCCATAATTTTCCAAGGAATTCATCTTACAAAGTAAATCATATTTATTTATACGATTGATTTTTTTTCTCAATTATTATATTCACAAATCATTTATAAAAACCAATAACATTTTTTATTCATAAAATAAAGCGTAACAAATTATAATTTTATATTTTTGTGCACCTATCAATAATGATATTATGAAAACAATTCAATTTAGAGAGGCTATTTGCGAAGCAATGAGCGAAGAAATGCGCCGCGACGATAAAATATATTTAATGGGTGAAGAAGTTGCCGAATACAACGGAGCTTACAAGGCCAGTAAAGGAATGCTTGACGAGTTTGGTGCAAAACGAGTAATTGATACACCAATTGCAGAACTTGGTTTTGCAGGTATTGCAGTAGGTTCTGCAATGAACGGTTTACGACCTATTGTAGAATTTATGACGTTTAACTTCTCTTTAGTTGGTATCGACCAAATTATTAACAATGCAGCAAAAATGCGCCAAATGAGTGGTGGACAGTTCACTATGCCAATTGTTTTCCGCGGACCAACAGCATCTGCAGGACAATTAGCCGCAACGCACTCTCAAGCTTTTGAAAACTGGTTTGCAAACACGCCTGGTTTAAAAGTGGTTGTACCATCAAACCCTTACGATGCAAAAGGGTTATTAAAATCGGCTATTCGCGACAATGATCCAGTGATTTTTATGGAATCGGAACAAATGTATGGCGATAAAGGCGAAGTGCCAGAAGGCGAATACACTATTCCTCTAGGTGTGGCTGATATTAAACGCGAAGGTACCGATGTAACCATTGTATCTTTTGGAAAAATTATTAAAGAAGCCTATCTTGCTGCAGACGAGTTGGCTAAAGAAAATATTTCTTGTGAAATCATTGATTTACGTACTGTGCGCCCAATGGATTATGATGCCATTATTAAATCGGTACAAAAAACAAACCGCTTAGTTGTTTTAGAAGAAGCTTGGCCGTTTGCATCGGTTGCTTCAGAAATCACATATATGGTTCAAGAGCGCGCGTTTGATTATTTAGATGCACCCGTACAACGCATTACAACTGCCGACACACCTGCACCCTACTCACCTGCCTTATTAAAAGAATGGTTGCCAAATGCACAAGATGTGATTAAAGCAGTTAAAAAAGTTATGTATAAAAAATAGTAAAATTTCATTTACATTTGTAACTCCAATCAAAAAAGATTGGAGTTTTTTTATTTATGAAAAAGTTGTTATTGATTGTTATTACTTTATTTTCGCTGCAAGTAATGGCACAAACCAAAGTAGGCGGAAAAGTTTTTGATGAGAAAAACGAACCAGTTGCCTATGCCAGCGTATATTTTAAAAACACTTCAGAGGGCGTTATTACAAATGAAGATGGTAAATTTTATTTAGAATCCAACAACAAGCAAGATACATTGGTAGTATCGTTCACAGGCTTTGCAGATGTTTATTTGCCTCTTGAAAAAGCTGTGAATTATGATCTAAACATTGAATTGCGAGAAGATAATGTTCTCTCAGAAATAAAAATATATACGGGCAAAACCTCAAAGAAAGACAATCCGGCACTAGACATCCTTCGGAAAATATGGGAAAACCGCCGAAAAAACGGGTTGCATAAATTTGATCAATATGCTTATCAGAAATACGAAAAAATTGAATTCGATCTAAATTCCATCGACAGTGCCTATATGAAAAGCCGCGTTTTTAAAGGCATGGAATTTATTTTTGAAAAGGTTGACACTTCGAATATCACCGGAAAAACCTATCTGCCCATCTTTATTAATGAACAAGCATCAAACGTTTATGGCGACAATGTAGCCAACTTAAAAAAAGAAATTTTAGCAGGTAATAAAAATTCAGGCTTTGAAAACAACCAGCACATAATGGCGTTTTTAAAGGATTTGTATATAGAATATGATATTTACGACAATTATTTAAAATTGTTTGATAAAGATTTTGTGAGTCCGCTTTCTCGCACCGGCATCAACGTATATAATTACGTTTTGACTGATACGGCTGACATCGACGGCAAAAAATGCTACAATATTGTGTACTATCCGCGCAGAAAAGGCGAACTAACTTTTAAAGGCGATTTTTGGGTGAACGACGGCACCTGGGCAATCAAGAAAATAAATATGGCAATCAGCAAAGATGCCAATATCAACTGGGTGCGCGATATTTATATTGAACAAGAATTTGATGTGCTGAACGATTCGGTTTTCTTGCTTACGAAAGATCATTTAATGACCGATTTCAGTATCCGTCAAAATGAAAAATCGAAGGGAATGTATGGCAAAAGAACTACTTTTTACAAACAATTTCAATTTGATAAAAAGAAACCAATCAATTTCTACAAAAGCGAAGTAAACAGCTATAACGAAGCTTTGATGAATCGTCCGGATGAATTTTGGGAAGGATACCGTTTTGAACCTTTATCGGAACAAGAAAAAGGCATTTACACTATGCTAAGCGAACTAAAACAAAACAAACGCTTTCAAACCTATGTGAACTTGGCAACGATTTTAGCGAGCGATTATGTGCAAATAGGCAATTTTGATTACGGACCCATTTTTTCTTCATTTGGATTTAATGATATCGAAGGTTTTCGTTTAAGAGCCGGCGGTAGAACCTATTTTGGACAAAACGATATGTGGCGTTTGGAAGGATACACCGCTTACGGTTTTAAAGACAATAAGTTTAAATACGGAATTTCGGGCAGATTTATGTTGGATAAAGATTCGCGTTTTATTTTCTTTGCAGGAAACCGCAGAGATGTAGAGCAAATAGCTGCTTCTTTATCACCCATTACAGATGTTTTAGGCAGAAGTTTTGCATCGAGTGCCTTGTTGGCAAGTGGCGATAATACTAAATTATCTAACATCAACCTTACATCGGCCGGTTTAGAAATAGAACCGTTAAAAAACCTAAAGTTTTCAACATCGTTCCATTACAAAACATTGCGCTCTGCATCGCCCACCTTTTCATTGGCTTATTACGACGAAAACGGAAATGTGCAACCCGAATTGCATCAATCGGAAATCAATTTATCAGTGGATTACACACCACGCAGAAAAACAGTTGGTTATGGCGTTGACCGAACCGATGTAGATTACAATTACGCCCATTTATTTTTCAATTATTCATTGGGTGTGAAAGGAATGTTGGGCAGCGATTTCGACTATAAAAAAGTGCAGTTATTGTACCGTCATCCAATTCTAGTAGGCGGTTTTGGTAGATTCACCCCTACTCTAGAAGCCGGTAAAACCTATGGAACGGTTCCATTAGGATTAATGAGCGTAATTCCTGGAAATCAATCCTATTTTATTATAGATAATGCTTTCAGTCAAATGAATTTTTATGAATTTATTACCGATGAATATGTGGCTTTGCACTTAGAGCACAATTTTAATGGAAGAATTTTCTCTAGAATTCCTGGCTTGCGCAAATTGGCACTTAGAGAGTTTGTTGGAATTCGTGGCGTTTGGGGTGATGTTTCGCAGCAAAACATCGACATTAACGCTTCAAATATTCCTTATATCGCACCAACAGACAAGGTGTATTATGAATATTTTGTGGGAGTTGGTAACATCTTTAAATGCATGCGGGTGAACGTAAATTGGCGCGGAAACTATCTCGAAAATCCCAATGTACGCAAAATGGGCGTGAATGTGGTGTTTGGATTCCATTTTTAATTTGTAAGAAACTGAATTTTAACGTACTTTTGCAAGCAATTTTGAAATAAAGAAATATACAGATATGACAAACGTTGAACAATTCGATGTATTCATCGAAATTCCAGCAGGAAGTAGAAATAAATATGAGTTCGATTTTGATTTAAAAATGATGCGATTTGATCGTTTATTATTTTCATCAATGAAATACCCAACAGATTACGGATTTATCCCAGAAACATTGGCTTTAGACAATGACCCGTTAGATGTTTTGGTTTTAACAACAGAACCTACCATTCCTGGTTTGTTAATGGAAGTAAAACCAATTGGTGTGTTTTACATGGCAGATGACAAAGGTAACGATGAAAAAATCATCTGTGTACCAACAGGCGATCCTTTAATGCGCGAATTGAACGATTTAGGTGATATCAACAAACACCTTATCAAAGAAATTGAACATTTCTTTAAAGTATATAAAGACTTAGAAAACAAAAAAGTTGAAATCAATGGTTTTGGTGATAAAGCAGCAGCTATTGCAATGATTAAAGAATGCCAAGAGCGTTTTAGTCAGTTACCAGCAGAAAAACAACAATCTTTTAGTATTAGATAATTATACCATTATTTGATAATTCATAAAAAAATCGGAAGAGTGGTCTTCCGATTTTTTTTTTTCTTATATGTTCAAAGGTGGTTTGTTTACAACAGGAAAGCTCATCGATTCATTAAATTGTTTATTCTGCTTGCTGCAATGAATGATGCTATTATACTTAAAACAAGCAACGTAACTACTACCAAAATTCCGTTTTGCCATGAAAAAACAATTGGATAAGGAAAGTTTTCTGATATCTTCACAAAGCCAAAATGTTGTTGCAATAAAGTGATAACAACTCCAATAGTTAAGCCAACAACAATTCCAGATACTGCTAAAATTAGACCTTGATACAAAAATATTTGTTGGAGTTTTCTTTGAGTGAATCCCATATCGAACAAAGTTTTTATATGTTCTTTTTTTTCAAGGATAATCATGATTAATGAACCTGTTAAACAAAACAACGTAACAATGATAATGAGGGTAAATATGAGATAAATTGCCAAGCTTTCGGTTTTTAGCATTTTGTATAAACCTTCATTGAGTTGTGCCCTATTTTTGATTTCGGTATTCGGAAAAATCTTTTGTAAATTGGCGATTACATCTTTTTCAGAAACAGCATTCAATAGTTTTAGTTCAATTTTTGAAACTTCGTTTGGTTTATAATGCAATAAATCTCTTCCAACCGAAATATCGGTGTAAATATATTTATTGTCGGTTTCCATATTTTCCAGGCTATAGATTCCCGATGGATAAAGCGGAAGTTTGGTGTAGGCTTCATCAGGCATTGTAATCATACCTTTTCCGGGTTTCATTGCAAAAACTTCGAGCAACTTTTCGTTGGAATACATTCCTGCCGAAATTTCATTTGCCAGACCATTTCCTAACACGGCATCGTTGGTATTACTTTGCAACCACTGCCCATATGCAATATGCTCGTTAATAGCAACCGTTTTGGTATAGTTGGCATCAACAGCTTTAATAAAAGCTACAATTTGCTTTTCGCCATAGGTAAAAATCACCCGATCTTCAATCACTTTGGAAAATGCGATACTTTTCTGAAATCTTTCTAATTCTTTTTCTTGTTGTTCGCTAATCGCAATTTTTTTTCCGGTTGATGGTAGAACTACTAAATCCGGATCAATCATATTCGCAAATGATAATGCAAAATTTTCTAATCCACTAAAAACCGACAGCACCACAAACAAAGCCATACTACTCACCACGATTCCTATGGTTGAAATGCGTGTGATTATATTAATGGCTTTGGTTTTACTTTTACTAAAAGCATACCTTTTTGCTATATAGAATACCGTGTTCAAAGTATGTTATTTTTTCTTTCTACGAGCTAATAGCGCTCTGTTTTCAATAGGATTTTCATCGCCTTTTAATGCGTTATCGATTTTTTCGATATAATCTAAACTATCGTCGATATAAAAAACCAAGTTGGGCACTTTTCGCAATTGATTTTTCACCCGTTGTGCCAAATCATGTTTTATAAGCGGCGCATTTGATTGGATAGCTTTTAACAATTCGCCCGTTTTTTCAGTAGGAAAAATACTCAAATATACCTTTGCCACAGATAAATCGGTGGTAATATTTACTTTTGAAACGGTAATAATAAGGTTTGAAATACCGTTCTTACGGATTTCCCCTTGCAGTATATCAACTAAGTCGGCTTGTAACAAAGCCCCCATTTTTTTTTGTCTGTTTGTTTCCATATTTGCAAAAATACAAAAATCGAACAGATATATATTTATCTTTGTAGAAACAAAATGAAGTAGTATGCGTAAAATTGAACATATTGGTATTGCAGTTAAAAGTTTGGAAACATCAAATGCTTTATTTGAGAAGCTGTTCGGTGCCCCTGCCTATAAAGAGGAAGAAGTGGCGAGCGAAGGTGTAAAGACTTCTTTTTTTATGAACGGTCCCAACAAGATTGAACTTTTGGAAGCAACAAATTCCGATTCGCCCATTGCAAAATTTTTAGAAAAGAAAGGCGAAGGCATTCATCATATTGCTTTTGATGTAGAAGATATTTTAGCTGAAATGGAACGACTAAAAGCGGAAGGATTCACTGTTTTAAATGAAACCCCAAAGAAAGGAGCTGATAATAAATTAGTTGCATTCTTGCATCCAAAAGGAACAAATGGCGTTTTAATAGAACTGTGCCAAGAAATAAAATAAAAAATAAAAATTATTCAACGAACACTTGCAAATACTAAAAAAACATAGTAATATTGCACTCGTTAATAACAATTGACGCCGGTCCTATAGCTCAGTTGGTTAGAGCACCTGACTCATAATCAGGTGGTCCCTGGTTCGAGCCCAGGTGGGACCACAGAAAAACCTCTCAAATACTTTATTTTGAGAGGTTTATTTATTTTAGGGGGTTAATAATTTGTTGTAACTCTAAATTTTGAATCACTCCATTTATCATCGTAGTTGTTTTTAATAAAGTTTTTTGTTTTTAACTTTCCTAATAATGTGGTATTGTAATCTGATTTTACATATGTAGGCTTTCCTTTTTCAAAAAATTTATGAGATTCGAAAATGTTTTTCAATAATGATATTATGTTATTATTATCTAAATCATTAAAATATAAATTAACAAATCTCACTTTGTTTTCCGATGAAGTAGCTTTTTTTACTAACGATTCAATTGTATTATATTCAAATTCAACTTTCGTAGATTTTTGTAGAATTATGTTTCCAACTATTTTAGAGATTTCCTTACCACCTCTTCTACATACACAATAGCATATTGCAAAATGAATTTCAAACGTTCTCTACTAAACAAAGAAGTCAAAATTCTATTGGTTGGCGTATTCGATTGTTTATTGGTAATGTATTCTGGACTATTTTTAATAACAATCAAAATGTTATCTTTCAGTAAATCATTTTCTGTTTTTTCGTCAACCTCTTTTAGTTTCTGTTGCACAGGGTAATCGGCATCCTCTCTAAAATAATTGAACGAAACTTGACAGTAAGCTGGTGTAACGTAAAAAGCACCAAAAATTGGTTCTACAATTCCATCTTGATATTCCATGTTATTAGAAAAAACCAATAACTGGGTAATATTAGCGAATCGTCTAAAATACTTATTAGTAAAACGCTCGTTAATTCGGGTTCTTTCTTTGATAACACCTTCTTGGTTATGCGGTTTTTTTACTTCAATAAAAGCCTAAGGCATTCCATTGATTAAAACCGTAATATCAGGTCGAAACTCCTCATCACCCGATTTACAAGTTAATTCGGTGGTAACATGAAATTCGTTATTATTGAAATTTTCAAATTAAACTCTTCTACACCAACCTTTTCATTGCAGGTTAAAATTACTTTTTCAATTTTTTCTTTACTTATTGTTGTTGCATCTCCTTTGAAGCAGTGGTCAATGTCTTTTACACGTTTATCAAAAAATGATTTTGATTTGTCTACTTTTTCCTGAGTTGTACATTCAACAAAAATGTATTTATCTTCATTTATAAAATAAGAATCCGGAGTTCCCTTGCTTGTTTTTTCTTTACCAATTGCTGCACCTGGAGCACCAACATATTTGTTTACTTGTAAATATAATAAGTGATTAATTAAGGTTTGAAAACTAGCTTGGTTGATCGCCTTTAAAGCATTTTCTATTTGAGTCGTTGTATTCATTGTCAATAAATTATAAAATTGATTGAAGTTCTTTCAATTTCAAATTCAATTCAACTTTTTTATTAAACTGTTTACATCTCTCTATTTCAGATTTTAGCTTTTTAATTTCTTTCAAAATGGCATCGTTGATTTTTTGTTTTTCAATTAATTCATTTATAGATTTTGTGTCTATATCAATAGATTTCAATTGATCACAAAAGTTTTTAAAAACCCAATCTAAATTATTTTTTAACTCAATTTGATAGTTGTTACTTTCAATTGATTTCCAGCCAGAGGTAAATGTATAATCAATAACAGCTACATCTTCGTTTTGAGGATGTAGATGCTTGACAGAAGTTGAAATATAAAATTCATCGCCAAATTCTATCCAAAAAATAATATGATAAGGAATTGATTTTTCTATAATTGAAAGTAAATCTTTAATAACTGTTTTTTCTTTTAGTAAAATTTTAAAGAGTTGAATTTCTGAAACATCAATTCCATTAAGGTTTACCGTATCAAACGCAATTTTATTTGCCCAGGTAATACGTTGAACTTTATCTGTAAACGACTTCTTTTGTTTTGTGTTGGTATAGTTATCAAAAGCGTTTTTAGGGATTACTTTCTGAATTTTGGTGTTTTGAGGAAGATGAAACATATTAAATAATGCGTTTATTTTACAATCAAAAATGAGATTAATTTAAAATCTTCAATTCCTTTGAACTTATCCTTCATCAGGTTTGTACCACCTGATTTGAATAAACTTAAGACTTCTTTTTCTTCTTCTGTTTCCAATATTGTTCCAATGGATTTCTTAAGTAAATCAGAATATTCAGACATATTGTGATATTCATCAGTTTCTAAATTCATTTTTTCGCACAATGCCGTGATAGGCTCTTTAACACCTTTGCACAACATTCTAACGGCATCCAATATTTTCTTAGAATCAATATGATTAAATAATAATTTACCTACCTGATCGATATAAACTAAATAAAAGGGATGCAAACGATTGAGTTTATTAATATTGATGTTTTCATTCATATTTTTCAATACATATATTACGCCGGGTTTTAGAATTTCGGTTGATGGTACCACAGCATGAATTCCTTCTGGAATATCCGACATTTCTCCATATTCTTTGATAAAATTGGACAAATCAATTCTAAAATCATTCAAACCTAAATCGGTAATATCGATTCCTTCACGCAGATCTTCTAAATCAGTTACTTCATCTTGTAATTTTTGTAATTGTAATTTTCTATACTCTAAATCCTTTTGATTTTCTTTCAGGATATTATCATCGGCTGTACTTGCCATATCAGAAATCATCATACGATCTTCAACACGTTGTTTTAGATTTATATAGCTATCTAAAGTAATGTCTGGCCAAAAATTAACTAAAGTAATGGTATCATTTATTGACCCAATACGATCGATACGACCAAAACGTTGAATAATACGTACTGGATTCCAGTGGATATCGTAATTTATCAAATAATCACAATCTTGTAAATTCTGTCCTTCAGAGATACAATCGGTTGCTATCAAAATATCTATTTCTTCATTGATGGTGGGGAAAAGCAAATCTTTTCCTTTTGATTTTGGAGAAAAACAAGTCAACAAAGCATTCAACTCCGTTGGAATAGTTTTCGTTGTTGCTACTCTTCTTGATCCTGTAATCAAGGTAGATTGAATATTACTTTTGGCTTTAAAATGTTTACTTATATTGTCGTACAAGTAATCAGCTGTATCGGCAAAAGCAGTAAAAATAATTACTTTTTTATTGTCGGGATTAAGTGGTTTTTCAATTTTATTTTCAATGGATTGTATTAAAGTTTGTAGTTTTAAATCTAATGCAGGTTTTATCAGGTTCGTTTTATCCATCAATTGATTAATAATAGCTAAATCTTCTTCCAAATCTTCTTTCCATTGCCTGCGATCCAAATCAGCTAAATGTACTTTTACTTTTTTACCGATTACATTTTCTTCATCTCCCCAATTTGCATCCCAATCAAAATTTTCATCCTGCGTATCAAAATGAATACTCGAAATAGACACAATTCCTTCTTTAGATATAGATTTAATTGTGTTTTTTATTTGAGACAAAATTCCATTTGTTGTAATTCTAAATGAATCAATTGAGCTTTCAATACGTTTTAATAAATTGATACGCATCAATTGTTGCAAACTTTTTTCTCTATCTAATTGTGTTAGTTTTCCACCTTTAGTTTGTTTGTCATATTTTTCTGCATACTTACTTATTTGGCTTGGTAGGATATATTTCAAAGGTGTATAAACTGATAAATTTAAATGAACTAATAATTCTGCTATTTCATTATACGTAATGGAGTCATCTTTAGTCAACGCACAAGCTAAAGAAACTGGTTTATTCCTTGTTGGAAATTTACCTATATCACTCGTATCGTAATAAGTGGTAATATGTTTTCTAGAACGAGCAATGGTCAAAGAATCTAATATTTCAAAGAAATCAAAATCCAATAAATCCAATAACTTTTCGGTAGTCCTTTCCCAAATATCCAATTTTGACCAAGTATTAAAAGCAGATTGTGCTCGTTTGAAAATCACATCAATTCCATTATTTGTATCTAGCTTATCATCAATACGTGTTGCATCACCTTCATAAGCTAATGCCAATTGATTTTTTAAATCATTGAAACGATTGTTAACAGGCGTAGCCGAAAGCATCAACACTTTGGTTTCGATTCCTTCTCGCATTACTTTGCGCAATAATGCTTGATAACGATTTTCTTTATCGGAATAGGTTAATCCAGCATTTCTAAAATTGTGCGATTCATCAATGACTACTAATCCGTAATTTCCCCAATTGACGTTAGCTAAATTTCGTCCGTTGCTTATTCCCGATTCTCTCGACAAATCAGTATGAAAAAGCACATCGTAATTAAAACGGTCTTTGGCTAAAATATTTGTTTTATCGTTGTGACGATAGGTATTCCAGTTGGCTTCTAATTTTTTAGGACACAATACCAAAACGTCTTTATTACGCATTTCGTAATATTTGATGATGCCTAACGCCGAAAAAGTTTTACCCAAACCAACGCTATCCGCCAAAATGCAACCTTTGTATTTTTCTAATTTATTAATCGCACCAATCACCGCATCTTTCTGGAAGTTAAAAAGCTTGTTCCATACAATGGTATCTTTAAACCCAACGCGATCATCAGGCAAATTATCTAAAGTCAAGTCATCCAAGAAGTCATTGAAGATGTTGTACAACGTGATGAAATAGATAAACTCCGGACTATTGTCCTGAAAGGCTTTTTCGAAATACTTTTGTACTTTTTGGGTAACGATTTCTAGGTTTTCTTCATCCTCCCAAACCTGATTGAAATGCTCCAAATAGACTTTGGCATTCGGAAAATCTGTCTTTTGAATCAATGTTGGAAATCCTTTTTTGGGTGTTACACCCAAATCGGCAGTTGTAAAATTATTGACATTTGTCCAGGCAAAAGATTCGCTAACAGAATTTACTGCGTGAATCATTCCCTGTAAAGGATAATTTGTTTGTTTATTGGATTTGAAAATCACTTTGTTTTTTACCCATTTACTGCATTCTTTGGCAATAGCACGCTGCGTGAGCTGATTGCGCAAACGCAATTCAAATTCGCCACCACATAAATCCGCTTCTTTAAACAATTCGGAATAAAGAATTTTGGTATTTCTTTCTTTAGATTTTCTTGTAAAAAACTTGGCGAAGTAAATATAAAACGTAATTCATCTACACTTTGCAATTCTTTCCGCAAAGCTTCAAAAGCATATATGGAAAAAGAAGATGCCGCAATTGCCATCTTACTTTTTTTATGAATACTTTCTTTTAAATCGTCAATCAGTCGTGTATTTATGTTATCAATTAGCTTCATCTACTATACCGCTTAAATTTATATGTATATATCTTAAACATTCGTCATAAGTTCCAACTTCTTTAGAATAATAATTGGATACCTTCTGAAAACATTCACTATCAAAAAATTCAATCAATTGTTTACTATAATCACCAGCTTGTCTTCTTTTAATAGCAATATTAAATTGTGAATTAATGAATCTAACATCAAATCCATAAGGAATTTTATCAAAAATGAAATCGAAATATGCACATGGATAATCGTCATTATTTTCTCCACTGACTGAATAATAATTCCATTTTTCATCTTCAAATTTGTTACTTAGATAAAAATTATAGGATTCAATTTCTGCATGAGAACCGCTAATTTTTTCACCTTTTAGCAATACAAAGCCATGATTAGATTCTTGTCTAAAATATCTCTTTTTACCTTTATCAAAGTAATTTAATATGTTTGGATTATTAATGATTAAAAAACGCCACCATTCATTACATTCAACATCCAAAAGTTTCTTTAAGCCCGAAGAAATATCTGTTGAGTATGATAAAAGATTATCAAACAAATGTTTAATAATTAACCGATGTTCTAATTTTTTATCTAATTTTAAAAATCGTTTCCAAGAAATATCACGATCACTATCAATTAAAAAACTGAAATTTGAACCTTCAGAAATTGTATAATCACCGATGGATAATAAAGTTCTTTCAAACAAATAATTTCCATTTCTAGAAAAGTCTTGATTCAATCCTTTTTCAGTGAATAAAACTTTAAAAATATTGTAGTTCAAATCGTATTGACTTTGAACATTATTTAAAAATGTAACATCTAAATCCTCTAAAGAGTCAAATTCTATACCGACAAGCATTAATAGAAAATAGGTTTGCCCTTGCAAATAAGGATGAAGTTCAACATTTTTAAAATTATCTTTCCATGAGGGATCAATTTTTTCAATTTTTCTTTTTAAAATCTCTTCTTTATATTGAAAGGAATCAAACCCAACTATATCTTTAAATGACTGATTACTTAGATATTCATCTATATTATCTGAATACTGAACAGTTTCTCGAATAAAAGAAAGTGCATTAATAAACTCTCTTTCATTGTTATATGGAGCTGTATTATTTGATAAATTGGAAATAAAACGCATCCACATATTCAAACCATTTGTATTGAAATTATCTCTATGTTTTTTTAAATACTCCATGTGAGCATAAAACATTATACGCTCGTGATAATATCTCGTACCATGATCAGACTTAACTAAAATAAGAAGATTTTCAAATGAATTATAATATTCAAATTTATTATCTAAGCTAGAATAAAATACCGTACTTAATATGTCAAAAAACTCCGCTAACTCATTGAGGCTTTCATTAGTAATTATTTTGCTATTTAATCCATTTATATTGAACAATTCCTGGTAATCATAATATGAAAAGTCTTTTCTATGGGTTAGAAAAGTTTTAATTACAGGTATAGTAATGTCTAAATTTCTATTCAAATTTATGCTTGAGTGTAGAAATGATATTCTAAACAAATTTGAAAAGAAGCGATCAAAATAATTAGGGTGTTCCAAATATGGATCATTTAATTTCATGATTTCCCATACAAAATTTGACCAACGGCTATCTAATTGAGTTGTATAATATGTTTTAAAATCAACTTTTTTCTCTTTGCCCGCTATTTCAAAAATGTATTCATTTTTAAAGTTAGTTTTAGAAATAAACCCTTCTAACTTAGCTTTAAAATTCTCGAAAGGACTTAATTGTACACCTCGTGAATTCATTTTTATATATAAATCATCAGAAAGGTTATTCTTCCCTAGATCCATGAATAAGAAGGTTATTATAGGATTTTTTGGATCAACCAATTTATCAAAATATTCTTGGCTGCAATCGAACACATCTAACATCGCATCTAACATCAGTAAAGTATTCTGAACTGTTGGATCCCAATCCCAAGCAGGTGCATACCAACTTAAATTTTTAACTGATTTTGATAAACTATTAATTTTTCCTTCCTCACTCTTTAAAAGATTATTAAACTCGAGTGCCTTGGTAAATAATTCATTGTAAAATTCCTTTGAGCTTAATCTATTTTCATAAGTGAATTTGGTATGTAATTGTTCCTTATCCTCTATTAGAAACAATGATTTATACTGTTCAAATTTCCCTTCTTTATTTGCTAAAAACCAATGTAATAACATTAGAGTAGTCAACCTTTGCTGACCATCCAATGGATATAATACATTATTTTGATTTAAAAATCCATATACAAAATCTAAATCCCTAAACGGTTTTCCATCTTCAAGATAACTTAATAAAGCTTGTAGAAATTCTGTACGAACTTCATTTTCATCAACTCTTCCTTGTACGTAATCCCTTTGTATTTTGGGAACACAAATTGTATTATCTTCTAATAATTGTGATAAAGAGATACGAACTCCATTTTCTAAATACTTACTCATCAATTGATATTTTTAGATAAGGTTTTAATACATTAATAATTTCAGTAGTATAGTTATCCGCATCTTCTGTACTCCAAAAATTAAGATTATCTAACTTTCTACTATACACTTTCATAAAGGCATTGATTGTACATACGGGAGTAAATAACCCATATTTACCATTCTCCTGAATTCTTATTCTTTTCAATGTGTAAAATGCATTACCATAACTTCTATTTGTATACGAATCTAGTAGTGATAGATTACCAATTGAATCTTTATCTAAATCATCTTTGTCTTCTTTAAAATATTTTCTAAAGAAACTAAATGAAAGCTGTAGAACTGATTTTTGAATAGTATCCTCTTTGTAGGCAACTATCATCTTTATCAATTCTTTTTGGACATCCTTATCAAGATCTTTCAAACAAAATTGCTCTTCTATACTTATATCAGTTAAAACATCAATTAGTGTTTGATCAATATCTTTACTAGTAAAATATTCAACTATATCTTTTATCCAAGCTTTCCATTCCTCTGGTTTATTTAATTCCTTATCATTTCTTGATCTAATATGTTCAATATCCCATTGCTGACTTTTGAAAAGATTAAAAGGGAAACGATAATTTGATTTTTTATCAGAAGCTACGGTCAGAATATTAAACAGCAATAATACGCGGAAAATCAATTTGTTGTTGTATTTCAAATCTCTCAATTCATCTTCAGTACAATTAATAAGAGATTTTACTTTTTTTTGTAGTTCTTTAAAAAATTCGTCTTTATTTTTTCCTTCACTTAATTCTAAAATATCAATAATCGAATATCCTATAGCAATTAAAAAGCCTATGTAATGATAGAATTTGATATCGATAAACCAACCTTCAATTTTTGAAAAATAACTCTTGAAATTCCTCCAAATATGAAGTCTTTCTTTAATAGAATCTTCTGCATTAAAATTGGAATTGATTTTAAAAAATGTATGATATTCTTCGGACTCTATTGTTCTTTCACAATATAAATCAAAGATATATTCTAAACGATTCGCATATTTAATGGGATTATTCGGGTTATACAAAAAGTACCAAAACTCATCCTTTTGTAATTTACTTTCTAAATTATTCCAATCGTTTGCAATTTCATATAATGCTAATTGGGAATCTAGCTCGTTTGAATTAATATTTCGTAAAAACAATGCCTTGATAAGTTCAGAGTTCGTAAGCTTTATTTTACCAATATTTAAACGAGTAAAGATATCATAGGAATCTGTATCATCATTTACTTCATACCATATTACTTTAATAGGATTGTCCCTATCCTGACTTGCCAGTAATTGATCTAAAAAATCCCTTTTTTCTCTTTTTTGAACAATCTTTTTTTGGTCAAACCAATCAATAATCGCTTGATATGCGCTAGACATATAAAAGAAATCTATATTATCCTTTTTCTTATCAGTGTTGAAATTATTGCTTATTTGATCTAGATATGCTTGACTTAATTCTCTTGTTTTATAGGTAATATCAAAATTTGGTATTGCATACTCATCTTCTAAATCTTGAGAAGTCTCACGAAGTAAATAGCTCAGTAAAATCTTTAAAGATGTTAGTCTTTGCTGACCATCCAGAACTTCCCAACAAATTGATTCATTTTCCAATGTTTTAGGTTTTACCACAATGGGTTGCAGGCAATAATACTCGTTATCTTTTAACGACTTGTCTTTGTATTTTTGATGAAACTCCCATAAGTCATCTAATAACAAATCAATTTGTTTTTTATCCCAACGATAGCCTCTTTGGTAAGAATCTATGTAGTATTTAACTTTAACTTCAGTATTATCGTCTTTGAGTAGAATCTTATTATTGTGTAACTGATATAGCGAGTAAAGTTCTAGCTTATTATTTTGATGCATAGTTCAGTGATGATTAGTAAATTAGTTATAAAAAAAGGAGAAGCGAACTTCTCCTTTCTAAGAATTATATCACTTTCATTTCCGTATTCGGACTTAATTGTTTGATGAGCTGCTTCACATTCTCCTTCGCAGTATCATCTTTAAAACCTTTATCTCTAAATACAATACGCATCGGTTGGTCTTTGGCTACTTCTTTGGCAAAGGCTTCATCGATATCTTTGTCAAAACAGCAGTACAGCGAATTTCCGGCTACGGCATACACTTCTTTACCCGAAATGGTTTTGCGTTCTATAGGCAGGGACAATGGCAATCCCCAATCGAGCATTATCTGCGTTACCAAATCTTCTGCCGTGCGGCCTTCTTTTACATTGTCTGCAAAAAGGTCCAGCGTATTTTGGGTATAATCTTGCGGTTTGTAATACACATCCTGCATATTGGAACTGTCTAAACGGTACACACGGAAACCTTTGTCTGAATTACGAATTGCGAATTTTAAATTGCGAAGTTCCTGTAATAAATTTTCCGCTTTTTCATCGATGATTGCATCATTTGGAAAAGAAATTTCATCATCTTTCTCCACTAAAGATTTTCCAATCATCTTTTCTAATGTATTCTTTTTGGATTCGTAATTCGTAATTTCCTCATTCGAAATTGACTTGGCAGCACGGCGAATTCTTTCTTTGCCTATTTCGCAGATATTTTTGTAACCGGCTTTGTAGGCTTCGCTTTTTTCATCGGTGGCTTCGGGAAGTTGCACCATTATGTATTTGCGCTTGCCAACTTGTGCTGAGCCTGTCGAAGCATCTTCTGCATTAAGTTGCATTACCGCGTGGGCGGTGGTGGCGGAACCTGAGAAGAAGTCAAGAATTATATCGTTATCACCTGTTTGAGATATTTTTGCTAAATATTTAATTAGTCCAGTTGGTTTTGCGAAATCAAATGGGATTTCTAAATCTTTCAATTCCTTAGCACTATGTCGATTTTCGTACTTTAAAATTAAATCATTAGGTAACTGGCCAGCTTCTTGTCTATCTTTTAACCATATTTTAGTATTTAAATTCCACTCGGAAAACCCACCATTTTCATCTACCAAAACTTTACTATTTGTCTTTGAAAATTCTATATTTCCTTTTGCTTTTTCTAAAAGATATGTTTCATAAGTCCATCTCCAGCATCCATCTTCTATATTTTTAGGAACTATTTTTTCTCCTTCTTTTTTTATTGCGGGTAACTCTGAACCAGGAGGAATAACTAAAGAACCATCTGGGGCTTCAATAAAATATCGTTGATTTGCTCTAGCGTCCAATGATGATTGATATAATCCCATTGCTCTATACTTTTCGCCTTTTCTTTCGCCATCAACTTGCACTTTTGTATAAACTTTTTTTATAAGCTGGGGATCCATATCGTCACTAAAGCTATTAACGTTAGTAATGTTCCTTGAGTAAACAAGAAGATACTCAATGTTAGGCGAGAAAAATCTCCCCTTATTCCCACCTGATTTCGCTTGTCTACCTACAATTGCTATTCTATTTGTCTCACCAAAAATTTCGTCGCATACTCTTGTTAAGTTTGCTATTTCATCAGAACCGATAGAAATAAAAATAACGCCATCATCGGTCAATAGATTTCTTGCCAGTTTTAGGCGTGGGTACATCATAGAAAGCCAGTCGCTGTGGTAGCGTCCGCTGGTTTCGGGGTTTTGTACTAATTTTTGGTTGTATTCGTCTTTTTGTCCGCTTTCAAAGAGTTCTTCGTCGCCGTCTTTGGCAAAATTGTCTTTGTACACAAAATCTTTCCCCGTGTTGTAAGGCGGGTCTATGTAGATCATTTTTATCTTGCCAAGGTAGCTTTCCTGCAAGAGTTTCAGCACTTCCAGGTTGTCGCCTTCTATGTAGATATTTTCGGTAGTATCAAAATCTACAGAATCTTCCCGCACCGGCCGCAAAGTATTGGTGGTGGGGATATTGGCGGTAACAATGGCTTCGCGCTTGCCCGGCCACTCCAGTCGGTACCGTTCTTTGTTGCCCTCTACAATTTGGTTGGATAATTCCTGTTTCAGCAAATCGAAATCAATTCGTTTTCCTTCTGCCGTTTCGGTAACGCAGTTGGGGAAAAGGGCAGCTATTTTTTCTATGTTCAGGCTGGTGATGTCGGTGGATTTCATATCCAGGGCTTGCCCTGTGTGTACAGATTTATCGTTCATTGTTTTTGTTTTTTTTATTTCGATTGGATAGATTGTTTTAATTCATTTGATTTGGTTTGGTTTGATTCGTTCCGATACGATTTGATTCGATTCGATTTGATTTGATTCGATTTGATTTGATTCGCCCCGATCCGCCCCGATCCGATCCGCCCCGATCCGATCCGCGATCCGCGATCCGCGATCCGCGATCTGCTAGAGACAAGGCATGCCTTGTCTGTACATAATTGGATTGGATTGGATTAAATTGGATTGGATTGATTGTATTGCATTGAAATCCATTGCGAAAAAATCGATCATTTATCATTTATCAATAGAATTTATCATCGTTCCAATTTTTAGGGTTGTTTTCTATATAATCATTAATACGTTGGTATTCTGCATCATTGCGAATAATATGGTCGTGAAATCTGGTTTGCCAGCCAAATTCTAATCCTAATCTATTGGCGTGTTTGGTAACGGCAGATTTGTATCCGCCAATAATGGATGATGCGGTATTTTTTCCGGGATTTCGGAATCGTTTTTGGGATTCGGATTGGGGATCGATTGCGGAATCATTATCAATCACCAAATTATTATCACCATTTAAAATCAAAATGCCGTGGATATGATTGGGCATTACCACAAATGCGCCTAATTCTATATTGGTGGTGTGGTTTTTAATTTCGTGCCAAAATACATCTGCCAATAGTCCGCAATGAGATAATGTCATTTTCTTATTTTCAATATGCCCAAAATAATGTTTTCTACCTTTGGTACATATTGTAATAAAATAGGCACCTGCCCAACCGTAATTCCACCAAGTGGCGCGGGCAGAAGGGATTCTGTATTTATTTTGATATTTATCCAAATTAATTGTTTTTATTCATCCTTAGTTTGTTGTTGTTGACAGAGGTATAAGGCGTGCCTTGTATCTACCCAAGGCGTGCCTTGCAACTACCGCAATTGTGCAATATCCAATAATTTACTGTACGTGGTTATCACATCAAATTTTACTTCGCCATTACTAATGCTTTTAAAATGTTCTTTGGCACAATGTATTTTTAGTTTTTCTACGCCCCGTAAATCATTCTCATTTTCAGAACCTTTGGTTTCGGCTATAAAGTAAATGTGTTTTACTTTTTCATTGTCTAAAACGATCGCCCAATCGGGACTGTAATTGGCAACAGGTGTGGCTATGTAAAAGCCTTTGGGCAATTTGGCATAGACGATCACTTCGGTAGCCTGTTCCAGATTTTTGGTAAATTCTTTCTCTATTGTAGAATCGGTTTCCAAATAGTCGTAAATATGTTTTTGAAGCAGTTCTTGGGTACGCAATACATTTTTTCCGTTGGTAAAAACGGTTTTGGCATCAAAATATTCTTCTGTTTTTTGATAGGCAATATTATTGATGATGAGCGAAGCCTTGGTTTCATTGATGAGCCTTGCAGATTTGGCGATAAATTCTTCGGGGTTTTTGCGCAAAAAAGCAAAAGTGTTGGGTTTTATTTTCTTGAGAATTTGTACAATCGTACTTCGCTTTAAGTTGGTTAATGCTTCTATTTCGCCCACGATGTCATAAGCCACATCGTTGTAGAGGTCGGCAGAAAGTTTTTTAGCATCTGTCTTGGTTACATTAATGGCAGTTCCTTCTTTCAAATCTTCTTTAGAAACCTCCTTCATTTCACCCGTCTTGATTTCGTATTTTCTTTCAGAGATATGCAGGTCTGCATCAATGCGTATTCTGCTTTCGTCTATTAAGGTATCTGTATCAAATTTCACTTCATAAACGGTTTTCAGACTGATCTTTTTCCAAAGCTCCTGAAATTCTTTTTTGGCAAAATTTTTATTGATGGTGAGCGGAACGGTTTCGCTGGCATTTTCAGGTTTGATGCCTTCGCCATTGTACACGGTTTGCAACAGTTGACTGATGGCAGTAGCGTAAACGGTTAAGTGTTCGGGAACAGGAACTTCGTTTTTCTCGATCAGTTCTTTTCCTTCGGGGGTAATTTTATCATCATCATCCAGAATATCGTGTTTGTAGAGAAACTTATTGAGTTTTTTAGCATCTTCATCGGTAAGGCGCAAGGTTTCGCCGTGTTCATTGGTCAATATTTTACCCAGAAAGAATTTGGTATCTGCTTTTACAGGACGTTCTTTGAGAGATTTTGCGATTTCGTTTTGCAGGCCTTAGGCAAATTCTTCATAACTTTCAGAGGCAATTACGGTCAATATATTGAGGTCGTGTACCTGTTATCCCACGAGTTCAAAATCCTGGCGGACCCCATTTTTATCCACCGCCAAACGCATTCCACGCCCCACTTCCTGCCGTCTTCTGGTTTGGCTTGCGCTGTCCACATTTTTCAATGCACAGATTTGAAATACATTTGGATTGTCCCAACCTTCCTTCAAAGCCGAATGCGAAAAGATGAAACGCGTGGGTTCTTCAAAACTCAACAAGCGTTCTTTATCTTTCATTATCAAATCATAGGCAGAAACGTCATCCGAATCTTCACTTCCTCTTTTGATAGTCGGGTCTACAGGTTTGCCTTTTTTATCGATGGAAAAATAACCGTTATGCACGCGGTCTGCATCATCACGTTGCAGATAATCTAAATAATTTCCCGGTGCATAGACTTTTGAGGTTTTGTTGATGTCGGTTTCAATCACATAATCGGTATAATCCTGACGGAATAAATCGATAAACTGGTTGATGGCATTTCTGTATTCTTCTTCAAAGATCTGCGCATATTCACCCAAAACTTCTTCGCCCATTTCATCATACTTCCGGTATTTCTCCACAGAATCAATGAAAAATAAAGAAAGTACTTTAATGCCTTTTTCAAACAAGATTTTCTCCTTTTGCAAATGCGAAAGAATGGTTTCCCTGATTTGAATTCTGCGAAAAGCCAATTCGTCTTTATCATTGATGATATCGCCGGGATAAATATCCTGACCATTGACCACAATTTTATTCAAATAACCGTTGACTTCTGTGACCAAACAGTTTTTATAAGCCGGTAAGCCGCCAGAGATTTCAAATAAATCTGTCCCTTGAGCAATTGGTTTTCGTACACGTTTAACACCGTTGCCCGATCTTTCTTCGTATTCTAAAATAGCCATTGGCGGTTTATTGGCACTCAGCCTGATGTATTCCAGATACAAATATCCCGTTGTGCCGGAAGATCCTTTTAAATTAATTCCTTTCACCTGAATTTTCTTTACAAGCTTTTTATTGTAAGCATCCAGCGCATCTAAACGGAAAATTTTGTTGTATTCTTCCAAATGCGTAGCAGAATATCGCAAAGTGAACAGCGGATGAAAATCTTCCATACTTTTCAGCGTAACCGAACCTTCTTTACCCACAGATTGTGGCTCATCTATAATGATAACAGGTCTGGTTTGTGCAATAATATCGATCGGTCGCCGTGATCCAAAATGATCTAATTCCTGATGAATACGTCTTGCATCGGCACCTCTTGCAGCAAAAGCCTGGGTGTTGATCACCATAACGCTGATGCGCCCGTCTGAGGCAAAGGTTTCTATATCTTGCGGACGGGAAGAATTATAAATAAACGGACTTATTTTATGCCCGTAAAGTTCCTGAAAATGATCCTGCGTTAATTCAAAGGTTTTGAAAACCCCTTCTCGTATAGCGATACTCGGAACGATAATGATAAACTTGCTCCAGCCATATTTTTTGTTCAGCTCATACATTGTACGGATGTAGGTGTAGGTTTTACCCGTACCGGTTTCCATCTCAATGGTGAAGTTGTAGCCAATATTTGCACTTGTAACGGTATCAATTTTTTGATTTTCGATGAGGTAATGTTCTCTTTGAACGCGGACGATATTATCAAAAACTTGGGATTCTGTAATTTGTATGGTGCTGTTTCTGTAACCAATCAATTCGTCTACTTCATACCCTAATGTTGCAATGCCTTTAGCTTGCTCACGAGCTTTGCGTAAAATTTCGGCCGTTTTTTCCAGGGTAAATCTATTGGTTTTCAGTGTCTGCCCTTCAAAGCACTTTACAACAGCCTCAACCGCCTGTATTTGAAAATTTTGTTCTTTGAATTGTAATTTCATATTTAAAGGTAGTGGGTCATAATTTTAGAAGGTAAATATACTAAATGTAAAAAAGCAAAAGAAATGAAAACAAAGGAAAATGCGATGTGGAAACCCACAAATTGACATTTTTTTCTGTAAAATTGTAAATTAAAATACGATGTTGCTAGTGAATATTTTATATTTGAAGCTTTTAATTACAACTTAAAAACGCTTATGAAACTATTATTTAGTACACTATTTCTACTTTTATCAACCATTTCTTTAAAAGCGCAAACCGACTGTACACAACTATTAGCGCAGAAAATCAATCTATATGATGATTTAGAAAAAACACAGTTGGAACTTACAACAAACTTTTCTAAGCTTACCGATTGTGGATTAGACGAAACAGACATTCTTTTTTTGGGTCAGCCTCCTTTTTTAGCAACATTGGTTATTGGCTGGTTAAACGAAGATTCTGAAATGGTAACCTATCAAAAGTTATTAGATGAAGTCTTAAAAATGAAAGCAACTTCTGAATATAAAGAATCAGTTGTCTTTTATAATGATTTTATAACCTTACGCAGTAAAAAAATTGATCTTGCTAACTGGGAGGCAGACAGTCAAATTTTATTAAGATTGGTAAAGGATGAACGTGCTGTTGATGCCATTTACCAAGTTATTAAAGAAGATCCTGATCAATTTGAAACTTATGGCGACATGATAGATGAATTTAATAAACTTGCTGATTCTATGATAAATGATGAAGAACCCTTGGCTGAAGAAACTCCTTTTTTTTCTGATGCCCAAATAATTGATTACGATGAGTTGCTTTTAACTGCACAAATTTGGGGTAAACCTTTACTGATTTATTTTACCGCTTATGCGGATGTTAATTCACGAAAAATGGAAGATGCTTTTTTATATGACAATGACATACTAGATTTTTTAAATGCAAATTATTATACCGTAACATTATTTGTGGATGAGAAGAAAGAAGTTCCTAAAAAACACATTACAAAAAATGAAAAAACAGGAAAATTAATGAAAACGTATGGCGCTTTTTATATGAAGATACAAGAAGAGCGTTTTAAAAATCAAAGTCAGCCTTATTTTGCGATTGTATCCACCGACGGAAAAATTTTAAAAACACAAGGGTTTACCTTAAAGAAAAAAGAATTTCAAAAGTTTTTAAAGTAAATGTCACAGACTATTATATTCATTTACTCTGCCAACAAACAAGGTTCAAGAACTGCTGAAGATTATTTTAGTGATTAAATTTTATAAACAATATAAATAACACTACAATTTACGTTTTATACAAACAATTAGTATTTTTGCAGCATGGCACGAAAAAAAACAGATAAAATCGTATTCGAAAACGTAGAAGTACTTGATGCAGGCGCAAAAGGCGTTTCGGTTGCAAAAGCTCCCGATGGTAAAATCATTTTTATTCCGAATGTTGTTCCCGGCGATGTGGTGGATGTTCAAACCTTTAAAAAGCGTAAGGCTTATTACGAAGGTAAAGCCGTGGCTTTTCACAAATTATCTTCACAGCGTGTTGAACCTGTTTGTGAGCATTTTGGAGCTTGTGGTGGCTGTAAATGGCAAAACATGGGTTACGAATTTCAGTTGGGCTACAAACACCAAGAAGTGGAGAATAATTTAAAAAGAATCGGAAAAATTGAACTTCCGCAGTTTGAACCAATTTTAGGTTCGAAAGAACAATTTTTCTACCGCAATAAAATGGAGTTTTCTTTTTCAAATGCACGCTGGTTAACCGATGATGAAATTAAATCGGGCGAAGAGTTGGGTAAGGAAAATGCACTAGGTTTTCATATTCCAAAAATGTGGGATAAAATTCTAGACATTAAAAAATGTTATTTGCAGCAAGATCCTTCCAATGCTATTCGCAACGAAATTCGTGATTTTGCCAATGAAAATGGTCTGGAATTTTTCAATCCACGTGAAAATACCGGTTTGTTGCGCACATTGATGATCAGAACAGCATCAACCGGAGAAATCATGGTTTTGATTCAATTTTTTAAAGAAGATAAAAAGAAACGTGAATTGTTGCTTGATTTCTTAAAAAATCGTTTCCCTGAAATTACATCGCTTCAATATGTGATCAACAGTAAATTAAACGATACCATATACGATCAAAACGTAATTTGCTACCACGGTCGTGATTATATTTTAGAAGAAATGGAAGGATTAAAATTCAGTATTAATGCCAAATCGTTCTATCAAACCAATTCAGATCAAGCATACGAATTATACAGTATTACCAGGGATTTTGCAGGTTTAACAGGCAACGAACTGGTGTATGATTTATATACCGGAACAGGAACCATTGCACAGTTTGTATCGAAAAATGCAAAAAAAGTAATTGGTGTGGAAGCAGTTCCAGAAGCAATTGCCGATGCAAAAGTGAATGCCGAACGCAACAATATTACCAATTGCGATTTTTTTGTGGGCGATATGAAAAATGTGTTTAATGATGCTTTTATAGAGCAACATGGGCAACCTGATGTAATTATTACCGATCCGCCGCGCGATGGTATGCACAAAGATGTGGTGGCTCAAATTTTAAAAATTGCTCCGGAACGTGTGGTTTATGTAAGCTGTAATTCGGCAACGCAAGCCAGAGATTTAGCTTTGATGGACGAAATGTATAAGGTGGTTCGTGTGCGACCTGTGGATATGTTTCCGCAAACACATCACGTGGAAAATGTAGTTTTATTAGAAAAACGATCATAGTGAAAAGCAGCTTTTGAGCTGCTTTTTTTATAAACTGAACCTGTATTTTGCGGTTAGCAACAAAAAACGAGGCATTAAACGATAGCTAGTACTGCTGTAACCAATATCGCTCACATTGAAAGTTGTGAAATTTTGCTTGTTAAACAAATTATTTCCTCGTAAACTCAAGGTGTATTTATCGCCTTTAAATTTATAAGTGGCTTCGAAATCTAGAAAAACATGGTTGCGTTGGTTAGCTGCTAAATTGCCAAAATAGTAATGTTCGGTTACTGCTTTAATATCTAATAATTCCCCAATTTTATAATACACATCTAAAAAGTTGAAAACGTTTGTAAAGCTGTTTTCAAAATCGGGCGATTTTACTTTGAAACGATTCCATTCGCTGCCGATATGAAAATTGAACGGGCTTTTAAAACTGGTGCGCCATTCCATATTGTAGCGCTGATTGGCAAAATTGTTTTTGCGTAGTCCGGAATTGTTTACTTCGTTAAATGATGTGGAATAGGTGTAATTACTTTCAAGTTTTAAGTTGCTTTTTATCTTTCTAAAATAAAAATTACTTGCAAAATTCACTCCAAAAGTATCGCCGCCTTTTATAAAAACACTTTCGCTTAGCGAGCTGTTTTGTTCAATAAAACTGCGATTGGTAAGCACATTGGTTTGCTTGCTGTAATTGAAATTTAACGAAAAACGATAGCGGTTTAAATAGTGGCGAATGCTGTATCCGATATTTGCCATTTGCGAATCGGTAAGGCGGAATTGCCCCAAACCTTTTGAGAAACTTCGTGAGGATGTTAACAAATACGTATCGTTCACATCAACAAACGAAGTATTGTTAAAATTAATCATGTACGATCCGTTGAAATGATGCGTAGGCGTTACATCCCACATGAAATGTACGGAAGGATTCACATAAAAAGGATGCTGTTTTTTATTGGTTTGTATGGTAGAAAAACTATTGAACAATTGATGTGCTTCTGCCCTACCCGAAACTTTAAAGGTGTTCCATTTCCAAGTGTATCCGCTTTTTGCATAGAAATTGCTCAAGGTAAACGAACTATCGGTTTGAAATCCATCGGGGCGAACAATTTCCGAATCATTAAACAATTGAAAAACAGTATTCATGGATTGGTTGTGATGCTCATATCCTACTTGAAATTCAATTAAATCGTTGTTTTTTTGTTTCAGTTTAAAATCGGCTTCAATGCCTGCGAATGTTTTGTTGTTGGTGATGTCGTTGTTCATTGCCGTTGCATCAAACGCAAACAAATCGCCCATTAAATAATCGTTGATGCTGTAAAATTGCGGCAACTTGTTGGTAAAATACCTGGTTTTTAGCAATACAACATTTTTATCGTTCCATTTGTGGGTATAAGTGATTTTTTGATCGAAAAAGGTGTTGTTAGTTTGCAGATTTTCTAAAGTATTTTTGCCATTAAATGTTAAATCGTTGGTATTGTTGGTATTTCCTTGATTATAAACCGAACTAACTTGCAGCATTTGGGTTTTAGAAACATCATAGGTTGCTAAAAGATTCACATAACCACTTTTTAAATGACTTTTAAACAGGTTGTTTTCGGTGTTTTCAAAATACGTTGCACCCACATTGGTAATGCTGTAACTGTTGTTAAAAGCATAGTTTTCATCGAATCCAAGAAAACCAACTGCTTTTATTTTTAACTTTTCGGTTATGGGCACAATTGAACTCAGCGAAACATGTTCGGCATTATTGATGCGGGTGCGGTGGTCTTTTAACTGACCGGCTCTTGCACCATATAAACCCATTAGCTGATACAGCTGTCCGCCATTTCCAATAGATTCTACTTCGTAATTGTTGTAAAACATGCTCTCTAAAGATCCCACACGGTCTTGACCCACATTGTTTAAACCGTAGGTTAAAAAGTTTTTATATTTTTTACTGAAGTTCATCAAGTTGCCCGAAACTTCATAGCGGTTTTCTGTAGCCAAACCATAACCGGCACTGATATCGCCAAACCACAAGTCTTTGTATTCTTCATCAATCGTTAGGTTTAGCGCGACTTTGTTACTTTCTTCAACTCCTTTTAATAATTTATTGTTGCTGTAACGGCGTAAAACCTGCACTTTATCAAGCGGTTTGTTGGGCATATTTTTGGTAAGAATGCTGTACCCACGGTTAAAAAAATCGTCGCCATCTACCATTACTTTTTCAATTTCGGTGTCTTCAAACTTTATTTTACCGTCTTTTTCAACGGTAATGCCCGGAATGTTTTTCAGTAAATCTTCTACTACCACTTCGCGGCCGGTGCTGAACGCTTTAGCGTCGTAGCTAAGGGTGTCGCCCCGCAGCTGTATGGGATTATCGATTTCTATGACCAAATCTTCTAACACTTCATTGCTTTCTTCTAACGTAAACAGTAGGTTGTATTCTTTTTTGTCTTTGGTAATGGTGATGGGTTGTTGTTGCTTTTCAAAGCCCATTTTGTTTACCTCTACCACAAAGCTGCCTTCGTTTTCGGTTTGAATGCTGAAACTGCCTTGTGCGTTGGTAAAACCAAACTGCAAAATATGATCTTCGGTATTTTTTATTAAAACCGATGCATTTGAAATGGGTTCTTTAGCCACAGAAACAACCGTTCCTTTGCAAACAGTTTGTGAGTACAAAGAAACGGTTGTGAGTAGTATTAGCAATAGGGTTATTAGTGTTTTTGGCATTTATAGGTTTACTTTTTTTGTTCTTCTTCCCATTCGTAGATGAGTTCTGGGGTTTTTCTTACAAAATTTACCTCTACTTCTACATTTCTGTCTAAATTATCTAGCACTCCTTCATATTCTTCATTTAAAATCAACTCTTTAAGTGTAATTTGTTTGTATTGATTAGGATATTCGATATTCATATCTAGCTGTTTTTCTATTTTGGTTAAGAAAAAATTATAAATTTTGTTGGTATCAGAAACTTCAAAAATTAGTCCGGGCAATCCCCAAAATTTCCAGGGACCATAGTTCACAGCTATTTTAGGACAATACCAAGCTTCCCATTTTCGTCCTCTAAAATTGGATTGGGCTTTGTAGCATTCATATCCATTAATCACTTTTTTCTCGTTTGTAAGTTGCCATTGAAAGGAAACACTATCGGCAACACTAACAATGGTATTAAGACCATATTTTTTAGTAAAATTTATTGTACCTGAATTATTCGTTAAATAGGAATCTGTGTATGGTGTTCTAACTGTAATATTATTTTCTTCTTGCGTAATTTGATTTAATGCTGTTTGATGTTTTGTTGAACTCATTATTTCTTTATACACAACCGAATTGTATGTTTCATTATACTTCACAACCGATTGTCTTTCAAGGGGATAATCAGTATTATAAACATTTTTATAAATGAAGTATAAATCATTTTGTGTATGACCCGATATTGAAAAAAACAGAAAAAGAAATATTGATATTGTTTTTGTCATGATAAAATTTAATAAAGCTGGACGCAATAGTGCATCCAGCTACAATTTATTATTGAACGAATTTTAATGTAGAAGTTGCTCTACTTGGATCATACTGTCTTTGAATCATTAATGCAAAATTATAACACTGAAAATCTCCTGATCTAGAGTCGTTGAACCAATTTTTATAAGTAATTGATCGTTTATTACCATTTTCGTCAACATAATTCACAACAACAATACATTCTTTAAGACCGTCTGGTTGATCTAAATGTTCAGTTGTTGATTCATTGATGCTTTTTAACTCTTCAATCTTTAACAACTTCATTCGACGCAAAACTGCTTCCGGCAAAAGCTACGCAAGCTAATGCACTTAAAAATACTTTACGCATAATCGTTTATTATTATTTGGTTTTTTTGCTTGCAGTTTTTTAAAGTAGCTGTTGCAATTTTTTCCTACTATCTTCTCTTGCGCAATAATTAGATGATGCAATAATAACAACAACCATAATACAAACCAAATTTTTATGTTAAAATACTATAAATATGCTATTGTTTTTGGGGTTCTTGTTCCCATTCGTAGATTGGTTCTAAGGGATCTCGAAAAAGGATATTTTGAGGCAATTCTCCGCGACTTAAGTCTGCATTTGGAGTTAGATTGTATTTAAATTCAATAAAATCTTTAAACTTAACAAGATCATTTTTTACTACGGGCGTTATTGTAATCGGTTCATTTGAATAGCTGATTTTATTTGCTATAAACTGAATTTTTTTATTTGATGTGCTTGCCTGTAAAATGGTACCTGGTAAACCAGAAAGTTTCCAAGGACCAAAAGATCCTGGTAAATCATACGAAAACCAAGCGTTCCAAACATTACCTCTAAAGTTTGCTATTGCTTTATAGCATTTTAAACTTGCAATATTTTTGGTTTCTGTTGTTATTTTCCATTCTATTTTTTCAAATTCATCTTTTATCCAAGCGTTTTGTGCTTTATAGATCTCATTAAATAGAATTGTTTGTGGCTGGATATTGATACGATAAAAAAAACTCTCAGAAGTGATGGGACTACTAAATGTTTGTTCAAAACCTGCTAAGGAAATCCCTAGAATACTGTCTGTTACATTTTGACTATCCCAATCTTCAGCTTTGCTTATATACTCTACAAAAATTGATTCGTTGTTATTGTAAATTAACTGTGAAGGTATTTTTTTGGGAAAGTTTAAATCATAATATGAGGTATAATCAATAGTAACAAGCTTCTGTGAAAAAGAAGCTTGTGCTGTAAAATACACTAGCATAAAAATGTATGTAATTCTAGTGGCTTTCATAATTCTATTTTGCTACTCATTTTGATTTATCTTTCTACAAAAGTTATGAAATACAGTTTTGCATTTTTTAGTTACTAACTCAATATTAATAAAAAAATAATCTTTATTATGTTAAAAAAACACTAATATTCAATTGGTTGTTCTTCCCATTCGTAAATTGGTTCTATTCCTGATCGTTTTCTTTTTTCCCTGATGATTTCAGTTCCTCTTTCAGTGGCACCACTAGAAAAAGCTGATTCCACAATTTCTTCTCTTTCCAAAACAAATTGTTTTAACGTTTGTTGCACATCATATTTAATGCTTTTAAATTGTTTTAATTTGTCATTGTAAATATTTTCTTTGAGGTTTTCAATTTTTTTAACTGCAAAATTATAACGTTTACTTTCATCATGAATGGAAATGATTAAACCTGGTAAGCCATAAAATTTCCAAGGTCCGAATGAATAAGGAATTGAAGGTGCATACCAAGCTTCCCATTTTCTTCCTCTGAAATCGGTAGTTGCTTTATAACACTCAATATCATTTATCATCTTTTTTTCATTAAGAGTGGTCCACTTTATGGAGAATTCATCTGTGATTTTAGATTTTTTAGATGATATTAAATATTCAAAATATTCTACATCTTTATTATTAATATCAACATTAAATATTTTGTTATCATTAATTAAAGGCTGATAAACTTCAACAACTTCATTTTCATTTTTTACAATTTTTTCACTTAAAGGTCTTCTTGTTTCAAGTAACTCTTCATAAATTGCTTCTGAAGGTAAAGCGTATAAATAACCTTTCATTTCAACAGGTACTTCTGTATCAAAAACTTGAAGATACTCAATTAAAATACCATTAGATTGACCGAAAGAATAACACGCTATAAATAAACAAAAAATAATAGTAAAAGATTTTTTTTTCATTTTATTAGATTTTTAAAAATTAACAACACTAATCTTGAAATGATTAGTGTTGCTTTAAATAGTTTTACTACATTCTAACAATGTTTACGTTTACTATAGCACCTGGGTAAAGTTCACGCATTCTATGGAGTTCTTCTGCAATGAAGTTTATACAAGGTGTACCTCCTTCACTTCCAATTCCTATGAAACCATCTAAAAATTCCCCATCAGGTGTAGTAACTGTAATTCCAAACTGGCAAGGGCTCTCCGAAAATTTGAAATCATCTAAAATACTATTACTTTCTTCTGTAATTGTTAAAATATTTTTTTTAACAACTTCATTTGAAGCAAAACTGCTTTCAGCAAAAGCTACGCAAGCTAATGCACTTAAAAACATTTTTTTCATAATAAATTAAATTAATTTTTTTTATGATTCAATAATAATAATAATAATACAAACAAAATTTTTATGTTAAAACACTATAAATATGCTATTGTTTTTTAGGTTCTTCTTCCCATTCGTAGATGAGTTCTGGGGTTTTTCTTACAAAATTTACCTCTACTTCTACATTTCTGTCTAAATTATCTAGCACACCTTCATATTCTTCATTTAAAATCAACTCTTTAAGTGTAATTTGTTTATATTGATTAGGATATTCGATATTCATATCTAGCTGTTTTTCTATTTTGGTTAAGAAAAAATTATAAATTTTGTTGGTATCAGAAACTTCAAAAATTAGTCCGGGCAATCCCCAAAATTTCCAGGGACCATAGTTCACAGCTATTTTAGGACAATACCAAGCTTCCCATGTTCGTCCTCTAAAATTGGATTGGGCTTTGTAGCATTCATATCCGTTAATCAATTTTTTCTCGTTTGTAAGTTGCCATTGAAAGGAAACACTATCGGCAACACTAACAATGGTATTAAGACCATATTTTTTAGTAAAATTTATTGTGCCTGAATTATTCGTTAAATAGGAATCTGCGTTTGGTGTTCTAACTGTAATATTATTTTCTTCTTGCGTAATTTGATTTAATGCTGTTTGATGTTTTGTGGAACTCATTATCTCATTATACACAACCGAATTGTGTGTTTCATTATACTTCACAACCGATTGCCTTTCAAGTGGATAATCAGTATTATAAACATTTTTATAAATGAAGTATAAATCATTTTGCGTATGACCCGATATTGAAAAAAACAGAAAAAGAAATATTGATATTGTTTTAGTCATGATAAAATTTAAT
This sequence comes from Flavobacterium sp. CBA20B-1, assembly GCF_028473145.1. Taxonomy (NCBI): domain Bacteria; kingdom Pseudomonadati; phylum Bacteroidota; class Flavobacteriia; order Flavobacteriales; family Flavobacteriaceae; genus Flavobacterium; species Flavobacterium sp. CBA20B-1. The sequence goes on along the minus strand of NZ_CP092370.1, from coordinate 448,054 downwards.
AAAGCTGGACGCAATAGTGCATCCAGCTACAATTTATTATTGAACGAATTTTAATGTAGAAGTTGCTCTACTTACGCAAGCTAAAGCACTAAAAAAAATTCAAATTACAAATTACAAAAACAAAATAAAAAAAAATATGTTAAAACACCATGAATATGCTATTGTTTTAAAGGTTGTTCTTCCCATTCGTAGAGGAGTTCTCTATCTGAATTAGGAAGTTCATCAACTGTCATAGATTCGTTACTAGATCTATCTGGTTGAATTAAACTAAGGAAAGCTTCATAATTTTCTTTTTCTAATTTGATAAAATCCTTTAAGGCCACCTTTTTATTAGTTGAGAAAATTGGTGGTTTAAAATCAGCATAGTTTATCTTCTTAGCAACAAATTGATACGTTTTGGTAGTATCATATGCTTGTAAAATTAAACCCGGCAAACCTGATAATTTCCATGGCCCTGCGCTAACAGGTATGTCTGGAGTAAACCATGCTTCCCAATTTCTCCCTCTAAATTTTGTAGTAGCCTTTAATACTCTATAATTTGCTATATGTTTTTCTTCTTTAGTTATATTCCATTGAATATTAGGAAGCGAATCTGTTATTATGTATTGATTGTTACCTAACATTTGATTATATTCAATGATATTTTTATTTAAGTTTTTAACAAAAACACTTTGCTCATTTCCAACAAAATATTGAACCGTATTTTTACCTTCATTACTCATATCGTTTTCAACATTATATTCTTCGCTTTTTGAGTTATGATTGATGATGTAATAACTGAGCATATCGGTTATTAGCAAATTTGAATTATTGTTAATAGGCAAATGAACATTAAATATTTCTTGATAGCTTACAATTATGTTTTGTGATTGTATTTTCATAAAATTAAATACACAAAACATAACAATCAAAATTTTATACTTCATAAAAATGCATTTTAAATTGGTATTAATACCTGCCATACCTTTTTGGTATAGCAGATATTAGTATTCTTTTTTAAAATTGAGGTGAAGGTTGTAAGATCATGTATCTAAACATTATAGTCATCTTTAGTTGATATCCCCAATCGTCACATTCTTTCGGTGTTTCTGTAATCTTTGTATGTGTTGACCTATGCAATAACTTTCCCGTAGCTTTGTCATAAATTTCAACAACAACTGTACACAAACCTGCATAGTCATCAAAATTTTTGAAAACTTTTACTTCATTAGTTTCAATTTTTGATAAGTTGCAAACAATCTCATTTGAAGCAAAACTGCTTCCAGCAAAAGCTACGCAAGCTAATGCACTAAAAAAATTACAAATTACAAAAACAAAACACAAAAAATTATGTTAAAATACTATAAATATGCTATTGTTTTTGGGGTTCTTGTTCCCATTCGTAAACCCGTTCCAAGCCAAATCTACCTAAAGGTGTATAAGTGATTTTAGTAGTTCGGTCATTACTCATTTCTACCAAGAGAGCATCCATTGCTTCATCTCCCTTTTTAAAATACTGCTGCAAAGTTATTTTTTCTAATCCTTTTGAAGGAAACGGTATTACGACTGTGAGTTGTTCCATTTTTTCTATTTTAAAAACCACACTTTTGTCTGTATCGGTGGCTTCTAGAATAAGACCTGGCAAACCGTACCATTTCCAAGGTCCTGCATTTATAGGAATATCGGGCGTAAACCACGCCTCAAAAGTATTCCCACGGAAGGAAGTGGTGGCTTTGTAACACGTATAATTTTGAATTTTTTTGGTTTCGTTTGTTATGTTCCACATATAATTCAGCTCATCTGTAACCAAGAAATTCCTCTTTTGAACATCTTTAATCATTTCTATTTTATTGGCTATATGATCTACTTTTATATAATCATCTGGAAATTTACTATAATCTGTAGAACCAGTGCCTTTTTTCCATACCGTAGCACCGTTTTCATCTATATAAGTGGTGTCTTTTATCACTTTTACAGGAACAGTAGAGGCTGAAATAATGTGCATTACCGTTGGTTCACCTTGTTTTACATACAAAATAGCGTCTTTTTTAAGATTATCTTCAAAGCGTTTGTAGGTAATTTTATAATCATTGGTTTGCGCTCCCATTATTTGGCAACTTAAGAATAAAATAAGTACATGAAATATGTTCATAAATGAATAGTTTTTGTTAAAAATAAACAAATAATAGATAGATACAAAACGAACTATTAAAATACTATAAAAATGGTATTGATTTACAAAAAAAAACGCATGCGATTCATTTGGTGATACTACATTTTGTATTGTTTATTGATTTTTCAACAAATTAATAAGACCTGTTTCACCTCTGCTTTTTTTACAAAATGATTTTGTATTTTTACCGCATATTAGTACCCTATGAAAAAACTAACATGTGTTGTTCTATGCCTTTTTGCATTTTCAGCTTGCGAAAAAGATGATATTTGTGTGGGCGGCGAGTCGGTTACGCCCAATGTGGTGATTGATTTATTTGATCGGCTTGATTCGCAATTGTTAAAACCAGCTCCCAAAATCAGTATTTTTGTGGAAGGTTATACAGATACAATTGTGTTTAGAAACACTTCTAAAATAGAAATTCCGTTGCAAATAAACACTACTGAAACCGTTTGGAATATTCGTTTGCATCAATTAAATTCGTCAAATGATACCATTTTGAAAAACGATCAATTGCGGTTTACCTATACCCCCGAAGCGTTTTATGTATCAAAAGCTTGTGGCTACAAAACGGTTTTCTACAATTTTAACAGTGTAAAATTACCCAATACTTCCAGTGATGGCTGGATTGAAAATATTTTTAAAGTAACAAACGAAATTTCAAACAACAACAATGCGCACATTCAGATTTACTATTAGTTTGCTTTTGCTGATAACTGCAAAAATTTCGGCTCAACAAAAAGCACCTCAAAAGGTATATCCAGAAGTTTACGGATTGCGTATTGGTACTGATTTGGTGAAGGCTTCTCGGAACATTTGGGATAAAAACTACAAGGGATTTGAAGTGGTTGCTGATTACCGCTACAATAAAAATTGGTATTTGGCTGCCGAAGCGGGTTTTGAAGACCGTTTTCAAGAAGATGAACAACTTTCGTTTACCACCAGCGGTATGTTTTTAAAAATTGGGGCCGAAAAAAACTTTCACAAGAATTGGTTGGATATGAACAACCTTATTTTTGTAGGCGGACGATATGGGTTAAGTTTACACAACCAAACCTTGCACCGCTACCGTGTGAATACCGGTACGGCATATTTTGATGAAGAGCTGCAATATCCAGAATTGAAATCAACCGGACTTTCTGCGCATTGGTTGGAATTGGTGGTTGGAATTAAAACCGAAGTGGCACAAAATGTGTTCATTGGTATGAACGTTCGTTTAAAAGGTTTGCTGTTTCAAAAACAACCCGACGGTTTTGAAAACTTGTATTATCCAGGGTTTGATCAAAAATACAGCGGCAATATTGGCGTGGGCTTTGGTTACACAGTGAGCTATTTGATTCCTTTTAAAAAGAAGATGCCTAAATAATCCATTCTTAATCGTACACTTTTTAAAAAACAGTTACAAGAATACCATACAGATAAAATAGAAGTGCAAATATCATATATCCATTTGCAAAAGATTTTTCTTTTGGTGCTGTTAAATTTTGCCAAACATATAACTGACTTAAAAACAACAAACTCACTAACAGCAACAATGGATTGGAACTTTGCAACACCCCAAAACGCAACTTATCGGTTTGTTGGGTTTCTGAGTTGGTCATGCGAACGTATGCCACTTCTCCACTACGCTCTTGTGCCAAGGCAAACCGATTGTATGCTTTGCGATGAACGATTTGGTAAAATTGGTCTTCGCTCACATTTACAGCATATTTTTCGTTAAAAACTAGATAATAATCAACGTTTATACCACTTTGTTTAGAAGGGCGCGAAGTTTCGGTATAATGATTTGTGAGCTGCATGGGTTGTTCGTTGTAGGTAACAGAAGCTTTGATAAAAACTACTAACCAAAGCAGCACAAAGCTACCCATTGATATTTTTTGAAGCTTTGTTAAATGCTGGTTTATTGTTCCAATTCGCTGCTGTATCCAACCTAAAAAAGTATGTTTTGATGCGGTTGGAAGCATTCCAAATTCATTTACAGCAGGCTCGGTAGGTGTTTTAAAAAGCTGGGCGGCAATATATAAATTATAAAAAGGGACGAATAAATAATATACTTTATTTTTGTATGCCAAGGTGTCGTGTGCCCGTTTATAAAGTTGGGCGAAGGTCAACCAAAAAAGGATTAATCCTAGTAAAAACAAAATTACTTTTAAGGAAGTTAAAATAAAAAACACAAGGCAAATTGCTTGCAAAGTTCCAAGAAAAAGCATTCGATTTTTAAATTCATTGCCGTTTATTCGGGCATTCATTCCAAAAAATGATTCTTTTTTAAAATGAATTTCATCAACCTGCGGAAATTGAGCTTTTATTTTTTCAAAGGCCGCTTGAACAGGATTGCTGTTGTCGTACAAAAGTTTAATTTGGTATTTATACAATGTTCCATCTGTTGCTTCCACGGTCATTAAAATGATAAATTCTTCGGTGAAATGTTCCATTTTAATGTAGTGTGTTCCCGAAAAATGCACATCACCCAACAAACTAATATGCACCCTTCGGCAGTTGGATATGTTCCATTGCAACAGTATATAATCGCCCACTTTAAAATACTTTTTATCAACAGCAAAAAGCAAAATATCGGGTGCAACTGCTTTTTGGTGCACATGGTTGGTTTCTTGAGAGTTTGTGGCAGCTGCATGTTGCACCGTGTGAAGGTATTGATGCAATAGAAACCGCTTATTGGCATCCATTAAAAAATCATATGCTTCGTTTATTTTCAAAAAATAAGTGTGGGCAAACGGATCTTTGTTCACATCGGGATGGTATTTTTTGGAAAGCTTTCGGTAAGCTTTCTTTATAACGGTCTCCTCTGAAAAATTAGGAATTTCTAAAACAACATAATAATTAATCATCAATGCAGCTTCTATGATTTTAATTGCTAAAGAACGTGATTTTTTTAGAAAAAGCAATAAATAGGAAGCAAGAAACAAAGAGTTTATATAGTAGACCACTTGATATTGAACGATTTTACGAAAGATTAACTTATAATTCCTTATTTTTGCACCACATAATTTATTTTTTAATTACCCAATTAATTTAAAAAAGGAAACTAAATGGAGCACAAAAGGAAGACCCCTATAGAAAAAATAGTATCGCCTATTCAAAGTTTTATTAAACAAGAAAAATCTGGGGGAATTGTTTTAGGAATCAGTGTAATTATCGCGTTGTTTTTAGCAAACTCTGTTTTTGCTGACGAATACCATCATATTTTAGAGCATAAATTTGGGTTTCAGTTAGACGGAAACACTTATTTTGAATACAATCTGCATCATTGGATCAACGATGGTTTAATGGCTATTTTCTTTTTTGTGGTTGGTTTAGAATTAAAACGCGAAATTGTGGGTGGCGAATTATCAAATCCCCGAAAAGCATTGTTGCCAATTGCAGCTGCTTTGGGCGGTATGGTGGTTCCGGCGATTATTTATTTATCATTAAACCCATCGGGCGAAGTGCACAGCGGTTGGGGAATACCTATGGCAACCGATATTGCTTTTGCGCTAGGAGTGCTCTATTTACTTGGAAACCGTATTCCGTTAACGTTAAAAGTGTTTTTAACCGCATTGGCAATTGTAGATGATTTAGGAGCTGTATTGGTAATTGCATTTTTCTATACATCCGAAATATCAATGTATTATTTGGTTGTGGGCATACTGATTTTAATGGCCATGTATATTGGAAACAAATTGGGGGTTAGAAGCATTTTGTTTTATGCCATTCTGGGAATTGGTGGCGTGTGGTCAACATTCTTATTATCGGGTGTTCATGCCACAATCGCAGCCGTTTTAGCAGCTTTTACCATTCCGGCAAATGTAAAAATAGATGAAAAAGTATTCAGCTCTAGCATACAATATTTATTGGATAAATTCAAGAGCTTAGACCCCGACAACACCAAACCTACATTAACAAACGAACAGTTGCATGTTTTAGACGAGATTAAAGAAAATACGGTGGCCGCCACGCCGCCTTTGCAACGATTAGAACATGCCATGCACCCAATGGTAACCTTTATCATCATTCCAATTTTTGCGTTGGCAAATGCGGGCGTTTCTTTGGATATTGATTTTGAACATTTATTTAGCACCAATGTAGCTTTGGGTGTGGCACTTGGGTTATTAGTAGGAAAAGTTGTGGGAGTAGTTGGTTTTACCATGCTTTTGGTGAAATTAAAAATTGCATCGTTTCCCGCTGGTATGAATGTGCGAAACTTGTTTGGTTTGGGCTTATTGGCATCCATCGGTTTCACCATGTCATTGTTTGTGACTTCATTGGCTTTTAAACATGAAGAATATATGATTCAAGCCAAAATAGGTATTTTTGTGGCATCGATTATTGGTGGTGTTTTGGGATATATTGTTCTCAATAAACAGGCAAAAAAGAACAACTAAAATAATGTTTAATGAGCAATAAACTGTTAGATTTTATCAATCTGCACTATGGTGAAGAAGATAAAGAAAAAGTTTTAGAAAATGTTACTGCAAACATTTCTTTTAGAGGATCTAATTTATGGATTTTGGCTTGTGCAATCATAATTGCATCAATTGGTTTAAACGTAAATTCAACAGCAGTGGTGATTGGTGCCATGCTTATATCGCCTTTAATGGGTCCTATTTTAGGAGCAGGTTTAGCATTGGGAACATACAACTTTGTGCTGTTAAGAAAATCGATAAAAAATTTATTAATTGCCACAGCTGTAAGTTTATTTGTTTCGGCTTTTTACTTTTATTTGAGTCCGTTTAAAGATGTGCAATCAGAACTATTGGCTCGAACTTCTCCGAATATTTACGATGTATTAATTGCTTTTTTTGGTGGATTAGTAGGTGTGATTGCATTTACCCGAGTTGAAAAAGGTAATCCAATTCCGGGTGTGGCCATTGCAACCGCATTGATGCCGCCTTTGTGTACTGCTGGTTATGGCTTGGCTACTTTTAATTTCTCTTATTTTGCAGGAGCTTTCTATTTGTATACCATCAACTGCTTTTTTATATGTTTGGCTACATTTTTTGTAATTAAATACTTAAAATACCCGGCATCGGCTGCTATCGATCCAAAAAACGAAAAAAGAATTCGCTATGGTATTTCTACTTTAATGATGGTGATGATTATACCAAGTTTTTATTTGGCTTATAATCTGTATCAAGAAAAAAAATTCAATAAAAATATTGACGATTTCATTAATACGGAATTCAACAGCCGTGGCTACACGGTTATCTATAAAAAACTATCGTATAACAGCAATCCGAAAAAAGTGGAATTGGCTTTTTTAAATAAAAAGTTGAGCAAAGAGGATATGGCTTTGTATAACAAAATGTTACAGGAAACAGGGCTTACAAACACCCAAATGATTTTTAGACAAGACGATGCCGATTTAAAAGCTGAAATTTTAAGCGAAGTAAACAAACAAAACGCTACACTTTCTGAAAAAGATGTAACCATTAACAACCTGCGCCAAGAATTAAATAAATACAAAGTAAACGAGCCTGGCTTGGTAAAAGAAATTAATGTGCTTTTCCCTGAATTAAAAGAAGTTTCGTTGGGAAAAATTGAAAAATACTCAGGTACAGATAGTGCCAAAATTGATTGGGTGGTTTTGTATCATTTACAAGATGCTGAAAAAAAACCCGATATCGCTAAGATAAAAAAATGGCTTAACCAGCGATTAAATGTTTCCAACACCTTACTTTTACAGGATGTTGATGAAAATAAATAAAGAACGATTCCATGAAAGATTTTTTATATGCAAAATGGATACAGCAATTTATAGTATTTTTACACTTAGCGGCGCTTGTTAGTCTTATTTTAGATTATGGTTACAGCTTGTATCCGTTTGCAAAAAACAGCATTTTGGTATTGTATATCTTGGTGCTTGTGATTGGGGTGAGCTTTACCATTTTAAAGTATTATTACCACCGTAAAGATATCATTTTATCGGTTTTTATTTTTGATGTACTCAGCGTGCTTTTTGTGGTATATTGCTTACTAAAACAAATTTCGCTAGAAGGTTTTTCAGACACCACACATTGGTTGCGCTTAGCAGTAATTTTAAAACTTGTTCGCGAATTTACCCGCGCAAAAATCAGCTATAAACGCTCTTTGCTTAATCCGGCACAGCTTTTCATTATTAGCTTTATGATGCTAATTTTGTCGGGAGCTTTGTTATTGATGTTGCCAAAAGCTACTACCAACGGCATCAGTTTTATCGATGCATTATTCACCTCTACAAGTGCCGTTTGTGTTACCGGATTAATCGTGGTTGATACCAGCAGTTACTTCACCTTGTTTGGGAAAACGCTTATTTTACTCTTAATTCAGGCTGGCGGTTTGGGAATTTTGACATTTGCCAGCTATTTCAGCTATTTTTTTAAAGGTGGATCAACCTACGAAAATCAATTGGCTTTGAGCGATATGACCAATTCAGAAAAAATAGGCGAAGTTTTTACCACTGTGAAGCGCATTTTAGCCATTACTTTTTTTATTGAAACCATTGGTGCATTACTTATATTTATAAATTTAGATAAAACCATTTTGCCTGCATTGGGCGATCGCATCTATTTTTCTATTTTTCATGCGGTTTCAGCTTTCTGCAACGCTGGTTTTTCAACCTTGCCAAATGGTTTAATGGAAACCGGATATGTATATAATTATTCCTTGCAATTCATCATCATTCTTATTTTTGTTTTCGGTGGATTAGGATTTCCAATTGTTATCAATTCCATTAGATATCTAAAGCATTTAATCATTCGATACATCTTAAGATTCACAGAGAAAAGAAACAACTACCGCCCATGGATTTTAACCCTTAGTAACAAAATTAATTTGCGCACTTCTTTAATTTTAATTGTTCTGGGAACCGCAGTGATTTATATTAAAGAATATTACAATGTATTGCATATGCATACAGGCGTTGGAAAGGTGGTTACGGCTTTGTTCACAGCTACCACACCGCGGACTGCAGGCTTCAACTCCATAGATTTTAGTGAACTGCATTTTTCATCAATCATTATCATTATCTTTCTTATGTGGATTGGTGCATCGCCAGCTTCAACAGGTGGTGGTATAAAAACCAGCACCTTTGCAATTGCCACATTGAATTATTTTAGTTTGGCAAAAGGAAAAACCAAAATAGAAGCTTTCAGACGCGAAATCGCAGATATTTCAGTTCGTAGGGCATTTGCCGTAATGAGTTTATCATTGATTGCGATAGGTTTTAGTATTTTCTTAATTTCACATTTTAATAATGAAATTCCTTTGTTAGACATTGCCTTTGAAAGCTTTTCTGCATATAGCACCACAGGTCTTAGTTTAGGTATCACGGGAAATTTAAGCAGTGAAAGCAAAATGGTTTTAATCACCACTATGTTTGTAGGAAGGGTAAGTATGCTTACCATTTTAATTGCATTTTTCAAGAAAAGCAGGCAAGCAAATTATCATTATCCTTCTGATGAAATATTAATTAATTAAAAGTAGAATAAATGAAATTTATAATAATAGGTTTAGGAAATTTTGGTGGATCTTTAGCCGAAAAATTAACACAGCAAGGAAACGAAGTAATTGGAGTTGATTCAAGAGCAGAAAGAGTTTCTTTATTAAAAGATAAGCTGTCGCACACGATTTGCATGAACGCCACCGACCAAACTTCCATATCGCATTTACCATTAAAAAACACCGATGTGGTGATGGTATGTATTGGTGAAGATGAAGGGGCAAACATTATGGTTACAGCGCTATTTAAAAACTTAGGCGTTAAAAGATTGATAAGCCGCTCCATTAATCCCTTGCATGAAAACGTATTGCAAGCAATTGGCGTAAGCGAAATTGTTCGTCCGGAAGAAGAAACCGCCGAGCGTTGGTCTAAAAAACTATGTTTAAAAGGCGTTGTAGATTCGTTTGAATTAAACAAAAATTTCAGTATTGTGGAAATTGTTGTGCCTCAAAAGTACATTGGAAAAACAATAGCAGACGTGAAATTCACCGAACGCCACAATGTGTTGATACTAACAATTATTCGCGATACACAAGAGAAAACCTTTCTTGGACGAAGCAAAACCGTAGCAAGCGTTCAGGGAATCCCCGAACCCACCACTATCCTATTGCAAAACGATATTATTGTGATTTACGGAGCTAACGAAGATCTACAGAAATTTGCGAAAGAAGCATAGAAATTTTTATCTTAGCATAACACCCGAGCTTATTTACAACCAAATGGGTGCATAAGGTAAAATGGTAGAAAACCAAAAAAGTACATTTAAACAAGATTATCTTTCGCTACCCATTTTTTTAATATGAATTAATTGATCAATTAAAACTTGGTCTTGGTTTGCAGATAAACCAATTGATACAATCTAAATCAAAAGAAGAAATTGTAAGCACCATGCCTTTTACCGAAGAACAAATTACAGAAACTACTGAACAAAAAAACATGGAATTATTCAAAAAAACAAATTATGGTCTTACTGCAGGAGCTTCTTATACTTTTCTTAAAAACTTTTGTTTCGAAGCGCGTTACTATTTTGGTCTGAGCAATATTTATAACGAAGACAAATTACCAAAATAATAAAATGCTGTAACGACGGCTGATGCTAAAAACCACGCATTCCAAATTGGTTTGGCTTATAAGTTTGATCTAAAAAAGATGTAAAACAGTTTACAAATACTTTTTGACTTTTTACTTGTTAAATTTTCAAAACTAATACAAGATTACTAATTTGATTGATACCGTAAAGTTTACATATTTAATTACCGAGATCTCTTAAATTAAACAGAAACTACATCTCCTTCAAAACAGCTTGATCTTTTTTGGTTAATCCTTTAACCACTAAATCGTAAGAGTTTACAATTAATTCTTTTAGCAATTTGGGAGAAACATCGCTGTTAAAATACACGCTGTTCCAATGCTTTTTGCTCATGTGGTAGCCGGGTTTAATACCGTTGTGCTCTGCACGCAGTTCTTCGGCTTGGTCTGGATCGCATTTTAAGTTGCAATATTCAAAGGTTTCAATATCCACCAAACAAAACATTTTGTTCATTACATAAAAAACAAGTGTGGTTTCATCGAACGGAAATTTTTCCGTAACCCCTTTAAACGATAAACAGTATTCGCGAAAATCTTCTATATTGTTCATATTAAATTTATTAAAACATAATTAAAAATCAAGCCTACTAAAATGGCGCAACCAAAGCTTAAAAAAGTGCCTATTAAAACATACTCGGTTAAATGGCGTTCTTTGGCATTGTTTAAATCACCAAATCTAAATATGGATTTTGCGGCCAATAAAAAGCCTATTCCTTCCCAAAAGTTGGCTACTACAAAGCCAAAAATAAACAATCGCTCTAATATTCCAATGTATTTTCCGGCATTGAATAACACTTTTTTGTCATTTTGTTTGTCTTCTTTTCTAATTTTCTTGTGCTCTTGATAAGGCGATAAAATAATTCGGATAAAAATGGCGGTTACTTGGGTTACTAAAATAATTGCTACCAACACCAACCATCATTGCGGATTATTTAAAAAATCAAGCGAAATGCGCAATGTTGAAAAAAGCATCAATGCCGATGTAATCGAAGCAAAATGCAGCAGCTGATCCAATACAAACAAAACAGATGATTTCATTTTATGGCTTAATTGCAATTTCAACCAATCGGTAATTGCATGTAAAACAACCACATAAGCTATTGCCCACCACATTTCATCGTTCCATAAAAAAACAATGAGCAATGCAGTATGTATCACGATATGGCTTAAAAAATAAATGCTTTTCTTTTTGTGTTGCACCATTTTTTTGGTCTGAAAAACAAAATCGCCCAGAAAATGAGCTGCCAGAAATTTAAGTAAAAGTAGCCACATAATGTATCATTGTTTGTTTATAATAATTTATGAATTGTTCAATTTCTTCAAAACCGCCGCGTTTCAAGGCTTCGCTTATCGTGCTTTGTTTTTTGTTCAATTGTGCTGCAATTTGTGTTTGGTTCCAAGTAGGATTTTTAAGTTTTAAATAGATAATTTCGGCCGATTTATCCGACCATTTATCCATAATCAGCAAAGATAAATCGGTCATAACCCTAAAAGTGTCGTTTAGCGATTTATGGGGTGTGTTTATGGTTAAATTTTTCTTGTCTAATGCATCAAAACCTTCGCCCGAAAGCTCAAAAGCAGAACCGTTTGCTTCGGTAATTTTTGTTCCTTCAAACGATTGTTCTCCAATTCCAATGCTTAAACGCACGTCTATCTCCTTTAAATGTTTAACCCATGTTTTTAACAAAATGGCGTGTAATAAAGCATCTTCGGGGGTGGTTTTAAATTGAAAACTGTCGCCTCGGTATATTTCCCAATGAAAGGATGATGCTGCAAGCGTTTCTAAACCTTTCTTAAGGTGATGAAGCCAAATTTTGGGGTCTAAAGTGCGCGATGAAACGATATCGCCTGTTATAATTGCAATCATGTATATGAATGTATTAAAAGTTAAAGATACAAAAAAAATATCGTTTGTTTAACCTATATTTTAAAATATCGCTTATTCAACCGATAATCTTAATTATCGCCTTTAAAACCGATAATTATACTTTCAGATGATTTGTGTCGTTATTTATTGTGAAATCGCTCTAAATTAAAAGCAAAATCATAAAAAATTCATTAAATATGAATAATTTTGAAAGATGGAAGGCAATTTAAAAGGATTCAACATTCGGGTATATGCATTGTGTGTTATAAACAACAAGTTATTAACATTGAAAGAACCTTTTTCGGGTGTAGTGGTCACTAAGCTTCCGGGTGGCGGTTTAGAATTGGGCGAAGGAACGGTAGATTGTCTGAAGCGGGAATTTGCAGAAGAGCTCAATTTGAAAATTGATGTCAATGAACCTTTTTATATCCAGGAAAATTTTGTAGATTCATTAGCAAAAGACCACAAACAATTGTTAACGCTTTATTTTTTTGCAACTATTTTAAATATAGAGCAAATGCAAGTCTTAGATGAAAACATTCAGCAGATAGAATGGGTTGCAATCGATGGAAATAATCCGTTTACATTGCCGGTTGATCAATTGGTTTTTAATAAATTGCAAAAAAAGTATAACTTATAAATTTGTAACTATGCTAAAAGAAATACCTATAATATATGTAGTAGCTTTTTTATTTTTAATGTATCTCACTGCATATTTTGTTCGGTTTAGAAGCAAAAATGTGGATGCATTTAGCAAAATGAAATTATCATTAATACTCTTCGGTATTTATTCGGTGGTTTTATGGTTGTGCGTACCTTCTACCCCAATATTAGAAACTTTTGGCTATCCTGAAACCGTTAACGATATTAAAACAGATGGTCAGATTTTAAAATTATTACAAGATTATAACAAAGCAATTGTTCGCACTGCCGATATTCTTAAGTGGTTTTTATTTGGTTTTATCTGGTTTTTTATGACCAATATTTATTTATACACCACCCATCGCGAAAACGAATTCAACCCAAAAAATAAAGAATAAACCTAATCTATACTGCTATAAAATGAGCTTAAAATCGAAAGCCAATGTGGTTCGCAGAAAGCTAATGCACGCTTTAACCCAAAACATTGGGAAAAAATCGATCGGCGAAATGCAAAAAAAAGCAAACAATTTCCAAGTGCAGCGTGTGTTAATTAGTCGGCCCAATCATCGGTTGGGCAACATGCTTTTAATTACGCCCTTAGTGCAGGAAATTTGCAATACTTTTCCAAACTGCACCATCGATTTATTTGTAAAAGGAAAAATAACGCCCATTATTTTTCAAAATTATCCACAGGTTCAAAACATTATTGAACTTCCCAAAAAACCTTTAAAAGATTTTTCGGAATATTTAAAAGTTTGGTTTTCATTGAAACGCACCAAATATGATTTAGTAATTAATGTGGAAAAAGGTTCGTCATCAGGCAGAATTTCAACCATCATTCCGTCGGCAAACTTTAAATTTTATGGCGATGATTTTGAAGAGTTGAAAAGTGTTTATAACGATATAGCGCATATTGCCAAATATCCTGTTTATAATTTCCGTAGATTTTTAGAAATACTTCATCAAAAACCTTTTAGCGGCGCTGTTCCTGTTTTAGATATAAAACTATCTGCCGATGAACTTGCCCAAGGTCGATTAAAAATAAACGATGTAACAAAAAGTGGAGATAAAAAAACCATTGCTTTTTTTACATTTGCAACAGGCGCTAAATGCTATTCGGTGGAATGGTGGAACGCTTTTTATGAAAAATTCTATCCAAAATATGCAGCAGAATATCATTTAATAGAGATTTTACCTGTAGAAAACATTTCACAATTGGAACGAAAACTCCCCACATTTTACAGTAAAGATATCCGCGAAATTGCATCGGTAATGGCAAATTGCGAATTGATTGTTGCAGCCGATTCAGGCATGATGCATTTAAGCAGTGCGGCATTAACCCCCACAATAGGCTTGTTTTCGGTAACGCGAACCGAAGTATATGCACCATATGGCAACAAAAGCACCTTTGTGAACACCAATAAAGAATCGCACGAAGCTATTCTTCAAAAAATGGATGCGATACTAACACCAAAAAATAGTTAAAACAAATATAAATTCATTTAAAATTTTAACATCAGTTAGTATCTTGGTAATCAAAATAGATGAAAATGAAACTAAAAAATTTATCCAACGAATTAGAAATATCGTTAGAAAGCCTTCAAAACTTTATTTACGATTTCAATATAGATTTAAGTTTTTGTATTGATGAACAATTCAATGTTACTGAAAAATTCAAACAATTTACTTTAAAAAACATCGATTTTCTGAAGAAATATGCCGAAGATCATTCTAAAGAAAAAACATTACCCGAAATAGCAAAAACCATTGGTGTTGATGAACAATTGGTATTGCAATTCTTTGTATCGAACGGCATTCCCGAAGAATTGGCAAAAAACATAAAAACGCATATCTCTAGTTTTTTAATACATATATATATAGGTGGAAAATACCCGTTTATAGACGAAGCATTTCCGGAAACCCAGAATTATGCAGCCAAAAGATTGGTAGGATACACCGATTTATACTTTTACCTAAGCGATATGATGGATCCGTTTATAAACAAAGATCAATCAAAAACGTGGGGTATTTCAAAACCTGTAGGAATGGTGCTTTATGGTCCGCCGGGCAGTGGTAAAATCTTTTGGGCACAACAAATAGCACAAATGATTGGTTATGAATTTGTGCATGTGTACAAAGATTATTTAGCAGGAAATTTAAAAACCAATAAAAATTCGCTTACCCACTTTTTAAATGCTAAATTGCAGCAACCAAAAACCATGCTTTTTATCGATTCGTTAGACGAATTGCTTACCAAAAATGGCGAACAAAGTGTTTTTTCTGAAAATATGGAATTAATCAACTCTATTTTGCGTCATTCTCAGAAAAACATTCATCAAGAGTTGCTGATTGTGGGCTCGGCAGAAATTTTAAATTTATTTAATGATGAGGTTTTGGCACCCGGAAGGTTTGATATGCAAATACCCATTTTTCCACCCAATGCAGACGAGCGCGCCCAACTCATTATTTACCACCTCACCCAAAATTTAATAGACGAATCGCCTTTATTGGCCATTCTTAGAAAACACAATGCTTTGTGCAAATCGTTTTGGGAGCCATTGGCAAACCAAATGAAATTGTTTTCAAATACCATGATTATTGATTTCACTCAGTCATTAAAAAAGCGTTTGTATGCCTTGCACCGCAAAGATGAAACTAAAAATATTGAATTGAGCGATAAAGTGCTCATGGCATCATTCAACGAAGCAAAAGCTAAATTAACAACCGATTATATCAAGCGTTGCGCAATTTTCCTGATTGAAGTAAAACAAAATTTAGGACAAGATTTTCCGCACCGCATATTAGAATTAGAAGCCGATTTAGAATCGTTTCAAGCTAAAAAAGCACCAATCAACAAAATTGGTTTTAAACAAGACGACAGCGAAAAACAAACTATTGCAAACAACAAATCAGCCGATCCAACCGATTTGGCTTTATAAAAACCCAAGTTTTAGCCTAAAAACAACAATATTTCATTTTTTTTAGGCAATGTAAAACAAGTTTTATATTTTTGTAACTCTAAAAAACGTATAATTAATGAATTTACACGAATTTCAAGGTAAACAGATACTTTCTAGTTACGGTGTACGTGTTCAACGCGGTCATGTAGCTAACACAGCTGAAGAAGCAGTAACAGTAGCAAAACAGTTAACAGAAGAAACAGGTACAGGTTGGCATGTTATTAAAGCACAAATTCATGCTGGTGGCCGTGGAAAAGGTGGTGGTGTTAAGTTAGCAAAAAACTTAGACCAAGTAAAAGAAATTGCAGGTCAAATCATTGGCATGGATTTAATTACTCCACAAACACCTCCAACAGGTAAAAGAGTAAACAAAGTATTAATTGCTGAAGATGTTTACTACCCGGGCGATAGCGAAACTTCAGAATTCTATATGTCTGTTTTATTGAACAGAGGTACTGGTAAAAACATGATTATGTATTCTACCGAAGGAGGTATGGATATTGAAGAAGTAGCAGAAAAAACACCTCATTTAATCTTTACTGAAGAAATTGATCCAGCGGTTGGTTTACAATCATTCCAAGCACGTAAAATTGCATTCAACTTAGGTTTATCTGGTGGTGCATTTAAAGAAATGGTGAAATTTGTTGATGCATTGTACAAAGCTTATGTAGGTTGCGATGCTTCAATGTTTGAAATTAACCCAGTTTTAAAATCTTCAGATGACAAAATCATTGCTGTTGATGCAAAAGTTACTTTAGACGATAACGCTTTATACCGCCATGCAGATTATGCAGAAATGCGCGATACTACAGAAGAACGTCCAATCGAGGTGGAAGCTAAAGAAGCAGGTTTAAACTATGTTGATTTAGATGGAACCGTAGGTTGTATGGTAAACGGTGCTGGTTTGGCAATGGCTACAATGGATTTAATTAAGTATGCAGGTTTTGAACCAGCAAACTTCTTAGACGTTGGTGGAACTGCAGATGCAAAACGTGTAGAAATCGCTTTCCGTATTATTTTAAAAGATCCAAACGTAAAAGCAATCTTAATCAATATTTTTGGTGGAATTGTTCGTTGCGACCGTGTAGCTCAAGGTATTGTTGATGCATACAAAAACATGGGCGACGATATTAATGTGCCAATTATTGTACGTTTACAAGGAACAAACGCTGATTTAGCTAAACAAATTATTGATGAATCTGGTATGCCAATTTTATCGGCTATCGAATTCCAAGAAGCATCAGATCGCGTTAAAGAAGCATTATCATAATTTAGATAATTATTATTCTAACCAAATATACAGATAAGTCCGATAGTTGTATCGGGCTTATTTTTTGCTCTAAAAAAATAGCGCTCGTATCAAATCATTTTTTATTTTTGATAAAATTTAGAAAGAAAAAAATGGAAACAACCAATGAAAATTTACAGGAAAGGTACGGTTCCGTGCCGCCAAAAAAATCTAAAAAAGGGCTCTATATCATTTTAGCCATTGTAGCACTGCTTTTTATTTCGGCAGGAATTTTTTGGAAAGCAACAACAAAAAATGAGGAAGAATTGCCCGTTGAAACCGCTACCCCAGCCTACGAACAAATATTTTCTGTAGCCGAATATGATCAAATTCCGGATCATTATAAGCAATTTATCTATGACTTTATGGAACATAACGGTTATTTAGACGGCACTTACTTTTTAACTAAAATTCCAGATCGGGCAAAATCGGTTTATGCGTTTGGCGATTTTACCGATGACGACAATGATGAAGACGATTTAGCGGTTTTGTTTGAAAACAATGATTACACAAGCAGTATGTTGGTAATTTTCAATCATAAAGGGGAAGGCTTGTTCATAAAAAAATATACTGGTGAATTATCAACCATTAATTCTTTCAAAGTAGGTTCAAAAATTTATGAAAACGAAGCAAAATTGACACCTGCTTCTTGTGGTGGATTAATAGTGAAGACCGATTATCGAAAAGATGCGATTGTGTATGACAAAAAATCAAAAAAGTTTAATATACACTATCAATATACCGATGAGGAAATTAAATCAATGAACGAACCTGAGGAATATTATGAAGAAGGCTATGACGAAGTTGCAACTGAGGCCGCAACGGAAGCTGCAGTTGAACCATCAATCATTAACTCTATAAATGAAGATAGCTACTAAGCTGTCTTTTTTCTTTTAACAATTGTAGGAAAATACAAAATAGTTTCATATATTAGTTATAGTCAAATAAAACAAACTGACATATAAATTGTAACGGTACGAAATTTGATATGTTAATTAAAAAAACCCTAAATATTTAAAAATGGACGACAATTTTTCACCAAGAGTAAAGGAAGTAATTACCTTTAGTAGAGATGAAGCTTTACGTTTAGGGCACGATTATATTGGTACAGAGCATATCATGCTTGGTATTTTGCGCGAAAGCCAAGGCGAAGCAATCACGATATTACAAAACTTATCAATTGATTTAGAATTTCTTAGAAACCGCTTTGAAGCGTTGATTCCTGAGAACCCTAATAAAATCATCAACACAGAAAAAAAGAATATTCACTTAACAAAACAAGCTGAAAATGCCTTGAAAAGAGCGTTTTTGGAAAAAAAATTATACAAAACCGATGTGATCAACACAGGACATATTCTTATGTCGATCCTTCGAAATACCGAAGACCCATCCACTATTCTCTTAAACCGCTGTAAAGTAGATTACGACAGTGCTAAGGAAGAATTTGTAGGTTTATTATCTAATTCAGAATCTATGAATGAACAACCACGAAACAGCGCTTTCGACGATGAAGAAAGAGGTGACAGTATGTCAGACGGTTTTAATAATCCAACTGCTCAAAACAAGTCAGGCAAAAAATCTAAAACTCCGGTTTTAGACAATTTTGGTCGTGATTTAACAGAAATGGCTGAACTTGGTAAACTAGATCCGGTGGTTGGTCGCGAGAAAGAAATAGAGCGTGTTTCGCAAATTTTATCGCGCCGCAAAAAGAACAATCCGCTTTTAATCGGAGAACCTGGTGTGGGTAAATCGGCTATTGCAGAAGGTTTGGCGCTGCGTATCACGCAAAAGAAAGTATCGCGTATTTTGTTTAACAAACGCGTGGTAACTTTAGATTTGGCAAGCTTGGTTGCAGGTACAAAATACCGCGGACAGTTTGAAGAGCGTATGAAAGCCGTAATGAATGAATTGGAAAAGAACGATGATATTATTCTTTTTATCGATGAAATTCATACCATTGT
The DNA here is from genome assembly GCF_028473145.1 of Flavobacterium sp. CBA20B-1. Taxonomy (NCBI): domain Bacteria; kingdom Pseudomonadati; phylum Bacteroidota; class Flavobacteriia; order Flavobacteriales; family Flavobacteriaceae; genus Flavobacterium; species Flavobacterium sp. CBA20B-1. The sequence goes on along the minus strand of NZ_CP092370.1, from coordinate 428,618 downwards.
TGGTGCCGGCGGTGCAACAGGTTCATTAGATGCATCGAATATGTTTAAACCTGCTTTGGCGCGTGGAGAAATTCAATGTGTAGGTGCAACCACCTTAGATGAATACCGCCAATATATTGAAAAAGACGGCGCTTTGGAACGTCGTTTTCAAAAAGTAATTGTGGAACCTACAACCGAAGAAGAAACAGTTACTATTCTAAACAATATCAAACCTAAATATGAAGATCATCACAATGTGATTTACACACCCGAAGCTATTGAAGCTTGTGTGAAATTAACAAGTAGATATATGAGCGATCGTTTTTTACCAGATAAAGCTATTGATGCATTGGACGAAGCCGGATCGCGGGTACATATAACCAATATTGAGGTTCCCGATGAAATTTTAAGTCTGGAAAAAGACCTAGAAGAAGTGCGCGATAAAAAAACCGATGCTGTGAAACGTCAGAAATACGAAGAAGCTGCAGCTTTGCGCGATGACGAAAAACGTATTGAAAAAGATTTAGCCGTTGCACAAGAACGTTGGGAAGAAGATTCTAAAAACAATAAAATTACTGTTACCGAAGACCATGTGGCCGATGTAGTTTCAATGATGACGGGTATTCCTGTTAACAAAATTGCACAAGCCGAAAGTAAAAAATTGGCAAAATTACCCGATGCGATTAAAGGAAAAGTTATTGGTCAAGACGAAGCAGTTGCAAAAATTGCCAAATCAATCCAAAGAAACCGTGCAGGATTAAAAGATCCTAACAAACCAATTGGTTCGTTTATTTTCCTTGGGCAAACAGGTGTTGGTAAAACACAATTGGCAAAAGTAATTGCTAAAGAAATATTCGATTCTGAAGATGCATTAATCCGTATCGATATGAGCGAATACATGGAAAAATTTGCCATTTCTCGTTTAGTAGGTGCACCTCCGGGTTACGTTGGGTACGAAGAAGGTGGTCAGTTAACCGAAAAGGTGCGCAGAAAACCTTATGCAGTGGTATTATTAGATGAAGTGGAAAAAGCCCATCCAGATGTGTTTAATATGCTGCTTCAGGTTTTAGACGACGGACATTTAACCGACAGTTTGGGTAGAAAGATTGATTTTAGAAATACCATTATCATTATGACCTCGAATGTAGGTGCACGCCAGTTGAAAGATTTTGGAACAGGCGTTGGTTTTGGAACTAAATCCAAACAAGACCAACAAGAAGATTTATCAAAATCGGTCATTGAAAATGCCTTGAAAAAAGCATTTGCACCCGAATTTTTGAATAGGATTGACGATGTAGTGGTATTCAACGCTTTAGAAAAAGAGCATATCCATAAAATCATCAATATCGAAATTGAAAAATTATATTTACGTGTGATGTCTTTAGGTTATCAGTTAGAATTAACACAGGAAGCCTTGGATTTTATCGCCGAAAAAGGTTTCGACAAACAATATGGAGCGCGTCCGTTAAAGCGTGCCATCCAAAAATATGTGGAAGATTTATTGGCTGAAGAAATTATCAACGGAAACATTCACGAAAATGATGTTTTAGTGATGGATAAAATGAAAGATGAAGACCAATTAAAGGTGAGCGTGAAAAACGCGAATTCTTCTTTAAAAAATTAAATCAATCAAAATTTTAAGAAAGTAGTAAGAAAACCTTACTACTTTTTTTATACCTTTTGGTCAACAAAAAAGCTATGAATCAAATCAAAAAAATAAAACGTATTGGCAACGTAATCAGTATTTTATCTAAATATGGATTCGATGATATTATTGCGCGTACCAGTGCAGAAAAATTTCTGCCCAAAGGTTTCCTAAAATCAAAACGCGGCGAAGAAATTTTTAAACTCGGCGTTTACAAGCGTGTGCGTTTGGTGTTGGAAGAATTGGGACCAACGTATGTGAAGCTCGGACAAATGTTCAGCAACCGCGAAGATATTCTTCCGCCAGAAATGATTGCCGAATTATCCGAACTGCAAGATAATGTGCCGCCTGAAGATATGGATATATTCCAAAAATTGGCAGACGAACTTTTAATTGATCCTCAAGAACAATTTGAGTACATCAACCCTACTCCTATTGCATCTGCGTCTATTTCGCAAGTATATGTGGGGCGATTGATTAACGGTGAAAAAGTGGTGATTAAGGTTAAGAGAACCACTATCGAAGAAATAATTCGGTCGGATATCATGATCATGAAAGATTTGGCAAATATTTTAGAAAAAAATTATGATACTGCCCGAAAAATGAGTTTAAAGCAGCTTATTAATTCGTTTGAAAACAATATGTATCGCGAATTATCGCTGACCAATGAACTGCATAATATAGAAAAATTTCGCAAAAATTTCGAAAACCGCACCGAAGTATATGTTCCGCAAACCTATAAAGAACTATCGAACAACAACATGCTTACCATGGAATTTGTCGATGGTTTTAAAGTAAACAATAAAGAAAAAATCATTGAAAACGGCATGCTGCCAAAGGATGTGGCGCAAACAGGCATTGTGTTGTTTATGAAAATGGTTTTAGAAGACGGTTTTTTTCATGCAGATCCGCATCCGGGCAATGTGTTTATAATGAACAACCAAAAATTCTGCTTTATAGATTTTGGTTCTATGGGTCAGATTATGAAAGGCGATATGGCATTGTTAGAAGAAATTATTGAAAGTTTTATGATTCAAGATGCCAAAAAAATCATTCGTCTTACCAAGCGTTTGGCAATTGAATATCATATTGAGGATGAAAAAACGTTGGAACGGGAAATCTACGATATTTTTCACATGCTGGAACACACCGCTTTGAACGAGATTAACGTGAACGATATTGTGGCAAAAGTAAAATCGATTATGGCAAATAATCATGTGTTGATGCCAGAATTTATCTATTTGCTGATGCGCGGAATTTCAATCATTGAAGGAATTGGCAAGCAGTTAGACCCCGAGCTAAACGTTATGGAAAGCATGCGTCCGTATGCAAATGAGTTGGCTTTAAAAAAATACGGTCCCAAACAAATTGCCCAAAAATCAATAAAACATTTAAAAATTTTGGCAGCAAATATGCAAAACCTGCCCGATGATTTAACCGTTTTATTAGAGAAAATAAAAGACGATAAATTAAAAATCAATTTTGAAGTGGAGGGCTTAGAAGATGTTCGACAAACTCTGCAAAATGCATCGAATCGATTAACGTATGCCATAATTATTGCGGCTTTGTCAATTGGCTCGTCTATTTTAATGATGGCTCATATTCCGCCGTTGTTCTATGGAAATTCGTTTTTAGGCTTATTAGGATTTTTAATTTCCGGTATTTTAGGCATCGTTATTATTTATTCTATCTGGAAAAAAGACAAATAGTTTTACAAAACACCAACTTTTAGTACATTTGCACTATGCAGAAAAATATCAACATATTAAACAAACGTGCCAAATTTGAGTTTGAGTTTATTGAAAAATATACGGCAGGAATTGTTTTGGCAGGAACCGAAATAAAGTCCATTCGTTTGGGGAAAGCTTCTATTACCGACAGTTTTTGTGAGTTTCAAAACGGTGAATTGTTTATGATTAATTCGCATGTGGAAGAATATTCGTTTGGAACACATTACAACCACAAAGCAAAAAGCGAACGCAAACTGCTTTTAAACAAAAAAGAATTAAAATCGTTAAATAAAAGTGTGCAAAACAAAGGTTTAACCATTGTGCCACTGCGTTTGTTTACCAACGAAAAAGGCTTGGCAAAAGTTGAAATTGCTTTGGCAAAAGGTAAAAAACTATACGATAAACGCGAAACCATTAAAGACCGCGAAAATAAAATTAGTTTAGACCGTTTAAAGAAAGCTTATTAGGAAATTGATATGATTTTTTGTTTGATTAAATAGTTAATAGAGTTAAAAATTTTCAAACAATTGATTTTTTATTCCTTTATAATCTCTTTCAAATAAATCATTATCGGTGTGAAAAGAAACATTCAAAGTAGAATCTTTGGAAAATAAATGAACATAATCACCTGCATTGCTACCAACTTTCTCTGTTATTTTTCCTTTCATAATAAGAAGAAATAAATCTGAAAGGTATTTTTTATCTTTTTGGGTTAAAAGAATAGGTGATTTCTCATGAAATCTCATTGAATCTCTCCAAATTCTATTTGATTCACAATCCATATCAAACCAATAATATTTTAAATATATACTATCTTTATGTGTTTGGTAAATTTTATAATATTCTTGAGGTCCACCCCATTCACCACACTTATCTAACATTATGTAACATGTTAAAGTGTCATTAAATCTCATTTGTTCAAAAAAAGCATTTTCATCGATAAAGAAACGATCTGGATATATGGGAATATCAGTTATTACTGATTCTTCTTTTTTACAAGACAAAACAGAAATAGACAATAGAAAAAGACAGAAACTTATTCTCATATTTTTTTCTCAAATATATAAAAGCTCATTAAGATATTAATAAGTTTTCTTTATTTTTGATTAAAACGTAACTTATGAAAAGTAACTTTCTTTCATTTTTATTATTTATATGTTGTATTTCTTGTGAAAAGAAACAGAATATATCTGATAAAGAAAAACTTGATTCAGTAAATATTTCATTTCAAGAAAAAATAATTTCATATGATCCTTATGATTTCGACACTCTTTTAAGTGATGGATATTATTTATCATATAAAATTTATGAGGATACAATTGAAAATCAAAAGCTTCAGAGTTTAACTCTTAAAAGAGACACATTTAAAATCAAAGAATTAAATGTGATTGATTATCCTTTACTACACAAAAATCTCGGCTATATTGGTGCCGATTTTGGAAAGTCTTTTCTTTTTGTACAATCATTTGGTTCAGGTAATCCACATCAAATAGAACTAATTGAAAAGAAAACCGGAAAGTCATTAACAAAAGGTATCTTTGTTGATTGTCATGAAGACGAAAAAGTGTTACTTTATATAACTAGTGAGAATCAAAATAATGAAAAATTAATTTTATTAGATATAAAAAATAACCAGAAAAAAAATATAACTGATTTTAATAATTTAAACTGTAGCCATATTGGTAGATTAAGGAATTGTGTTGAAATTGATACAGTAACAAATCAGAAAATAATATTAAAAACGAATTCAGAAAGCGATAGTATTATTAGATATTATAATCGTTAGGCAATTATATTTATGGATGATCAAAAAATTCAAGAATTGATAAATCAATTCGATTCTGAAAAATTAAAGGAAAATGCTTATTTCGGAATTTTTGAATACGGTGGTGGTAATGATGAAAGTTATATCAAAGCTAATAAAGAAGGCTTACTTCTTTATTCAATGTACATGTTGATTGCTTCAAAAAACATTAACACTATTACAGATAGTTCAAAAGATAAAACAATACCTTTTGAACATTTTGTAGATTGGATTGATGAAGATTCATCAACAATAATTGGATATATTGAGAAATTTCAAGGCAAACGTAAGGGAGTTATAGAACCCACAAAATCTAATTTTTATGAAAAACTTATTCCAATTGGTTGTTTTTTACTTTTTATAATATTTGGGGTTTGCTTCTTTGTTGGTTTGGCTGAAATAATCAGTTGGTTCTCGTAACCTACCTATTCTTATCCTCCAACATCGGCACAAACTTAAAATCGCCAAATTCGTGTTGTTCAAAGTGCGTTTCCGATGTTCTTATCAATAAGGTCATTACTTGCTTTTCATCGCCTACGGGAATAACCAACCTGCCTCCTATTTTTAACTGTGCCATTAACGGTTGTGGAATAAAAGGTGCTCCGGCTGTAACAATAATGCCATCAAACGGTGCATCTTTAGGCAAGCCTTTGTATCCGTCGCCAAATGAAACAACTCGTGGTCGGTAGCCTAATTTTGGTAATAAAACCGATGTTTTTCTGTACAATTCATTTTGGCGTTCAATCGTAAAAACTTTTGCACCCATTTTGCACAAAACGGCGGTTTGATAGCCCGATCCTGTACCAATTTCTAAAATTTTATCATCGGGTTTCACATGCAATAACTGCGACTGAAAGGCAACGGTGTATGGTTGCGAAATAGTTTGCCCCGCACCAATTGGAAAAGCAGTATCTTGATAAGCAAAATCATGAAAGCCCGACTCTAAAAACAAATGCCTTGGAATGGTGTTCATTGCCGTGAGTACATTTTGGTCGTAAATGCCTTTTTCAGCTAATAGCTTTATTAGTTGATTTCGTAAACCTTGATGTTTTGCAGTGTCTTTCACGTTTTAAAAAAGTTTCTTAAACATTCAAAATTACACATATTTTCAAAGTTAATGCAAGCTTTTATACAGAATATTTTTAACGCCATCGTAACTTTCAGCTAATAAAACACTTCGGTTTTCAAATATATTTTAACTTTGCAAAAAACATTCAGTATGTTAAAAATTGGCGTATTAGGCGCAGGTCATTTAGGAAAAATTCATTTGCGATTGTTAAATCAATCTTCAAAATACGAATTGGTAGGATTTTATGATCCTTTTAAAGAAAATGCGGCAAAAGTAGCGGCAGAATTTGGTTACAAAGCTTTTAATTCGATTACCGATTTAATTGCAGCGGTTGATGTGGTAGATATTGTTACGCCTACCCTTTCGCATTACGATTGTGCTGTGGAAGCAATTAAAGCAGGTAAACATATTTTTTTGGAAAAACCCATCTCGAATACGGTGGAAGAAGCCGAACATATTATTGAACTAGCAAAAGAATATAATGTAAAAGGACAAGTGGGGCATGTGGAACGATTTAATCCGGCATTTATGGCTGTGAAAGATAAAATTCAAAACCCAATGTTTATCGAAACCCACCGTTTGGCAGAATTCAATCCGCGTGGTACCGATGTTCCTGTGGTTTTGGATTTAATGATTCATGATATCGATGCCATTTTAAGCGTGGTAAAATCACCTGTTAAAAACATTCATGCAACGGGAACTGCCGTAATTAGCGATTCACCCGATATTGCCAATGCCCGAATTGAGTTTGAAAACGGTTGTGTTGCAAACATTACATCGAGCCGAATTTCAATGAAAAACATGCGTAAAGCTCGATTTTTTCAAAAAGACGCGTATATTTCTGTTGATTATTTAGATAAAATATGCGAAGTGGTAAAAATGAAAGATGCACCTGAAGTTCCAGGCGATTTTGATTTAATTCTTCAAAATGCAGAAGGAGTTAAAAAGCAGATTTATTTCGATAATCCTTCTGTTCCAAGCAATAACGCTATTTTAGATGAATTGGAAACTTTTGCCGATGCCATTAACACTAACACCACGCCAATTGTAACCCTAGAAGATGGAACAGAAGCATTAAGAATTGCACATCGAATCATTAATTGTTTCGGTAAATAAATAATGGATATTCCAAAAATTAAATTAGTAATGTTGCCTGAAACTGAAGAAGCTCAAGCAGCTATTGGTTATGAATGGAATGATACAGTAGGAAAAAGACATTTCATAGGTGGAAAGCCAAAAGATTTACAGGATTCAGATTATCCTATTTGTAAACAATGTGACAAAAAAATGACATTTTATGCTCAAATAGATTCTATTGGAGATAAATTTGACATTGCAGATTGCATGGTTATTCACAATTTTATCTGCTTTGATTGTTTTACTGTTCATGCAGAACTATCTCAAATCTAAATTCTAACATACATCGAATCATTAATTGTTTCGGTAAATAAATTAAATAAAGTATATTCGCATAAATTCGTATTAAAACATAAAAATGAAAAATATAGCTGTAATTGGTGCAGGAACAATGGGTAACGGAATTGCTCATACATTTGCACAAAAAGGATTTAAAGTTTGTTTAATTGATATTTCGGACAAAACAATTGAGCGCGGAATGAACACCATTGTGTCTAATTTAGACCGCATGATTGCAAAAGGATCAATTACCGAAGCAGACAAAAAAGCTACTATTGAAAATATTATTACCTATACCGATGTTAAAGACGGCGTTGTAAATGTAGATTTAGTTGTGGAAGCGGCTACAGAAAACATCAGCCTAAAATTGAACATCTTTAAAGAATTGAGCGAAGTTTGCAGAGAAGATGTTATTTTGGCATCAAACACTTCTTCTATTTCCATCACACAAATTGCAGCGGTTGTTAAAAATCCGGAACGCGTAATTGGTATGCACTTCATGAATCCGGTGCCTATCATGAAATTGGTAGAAATTATCCGTGGATACAACACCAGCGATGAAGTTACCAAAAAAATAATGGATTTATCACTGGCTTTAGGAAAAACACCAACCGAAGTAAACGATTATCCAGGATTTGTAGCCAACCGTATCTTAATGCCTATGATTAACGAATCTATCGAAACATTATACAACGGCGTTGCAGGTGTTCAAGAAATTGATACGGTTATGAAATTGGGAATGGCTCACCCAATGGGACCCTTACAATTAGCCGATTTTATTGGGTTAGATGTTTGTTTATCTATTTTAAATGTAATGTACGATGGCTTTAAAAACCCTAAATATGCTCCGTGTCCGCTATTGGTAAACATGGTAATGGCAGGAAAATTAGGCGTGAAATCGGGTGAAGGTTTTTACGATTATTCTGAAAGCAAAAAAGCAGAGAAAGTTGCAAAAATGTTTTCATAATCATATAGAAAATTAATTTTTAAAGACGATTGAACGCGGTTCAATTGTCTTTTCTGTTTTTTTAATCTATCTTGTAATGATTTCAAAACCTTGTCAAGCTGAATTGGTCTCTAAACGAAGTCGAAGTGCAGCTTCTCATTATTTTTGGTATGAGATTCTTACTCAAGCTTGCGACTGAACGAAGTTAAACAAGTTCGGAATGACAAAAAACTCCAATTATATTAATTTGATTTTAAATAAATGGCAGATATAATTCCTTTTAAAGCAGTTCGCCCGGCGGCAGATAAAGTTTCGTTGGTCACTACGCGTCCTTATGATGATTATTCGGCAGCCGAACTGGCTTCGTGGCTCGATTTTAATCCGTTTTCGTTTCTTCACATTGTTAACTTGGCGTTTATCAATCAAGAAAAGATCGATCCGATACGCCGTTATAAAATGGTTGCAACAAAGTATCAGGATTTTAAGCGAGACGGCATTTTAATTAAAGACGAAAAACCGGCAATGTATCTGTATCAAATCAAAACCAAAAAAAATAATTTTGTAGGTATTTTAGCAGGAACATCACTTCAAGATTATAAGGAAAACATCATTAAAAAACACGAAAATACGTTGCAATACCGCGTTGAAAATCTGAAAGATTATTTCAACGAAACCCGTTTCAATACCGAACCGGTTTTAATGATGTATCCAAATTGTGAAGAACTAGAGCAATGGATAGGCGAAAAAATGAATCAACCTGCCTTGTATGATTTTTCTACAACAAACCGTGAGCGACATATTATTTGGAAAATAGATGCGGAAGGTGACTTAGATTTTATTCAGCAAAGTTTCCAAAAAATGCCCAATTTGTATATTGCAGATGGTCATCATCGTTCGGCAACATCAAATTTATTGTTGAACGAAAAAGGGGTTGATGCAAGTGATAATATGAATTATTTTATGAGCTATTTAATTTGTGAAAAATTGATACAAATTAATGAATACAACCGCTTGGTTCATGATTTAAACGGTATGGAAACTGCCGAATTTTTATCTGTTTTGGAAAATGATTTTAAGGTTGAAAAAGTACATGAATTTTGGAAACCTAACAAAAAATATACGTTTGGAATGTATCTAGAAGGCACATTTTATTCGCTTGCATTAAAAGAACTTCCTGAAAACGAACGCATTATCGATACATTAGACGCTCAAATATTATACAAAAAAATATTAAACCCTTTGTTGAACATAAAAGATCTAAGAACCGATAGCAGAATTAGTTACATTCCAGGAAATAAAAATATCATTGAGTTGGTAAATAAGGTAGATAATGGGGAATTTAAAATTGGTTTTATTTTATATCCATCAACAATAAGCGAAATAAAAACTCTTGCAGATAACGATTTAACCATGCCGCCAAAAAGTACTTACATAGAACCAAAATTAAGAAATGGATTAATAATTTACGAATTGTAAATTAACCACAAAAGGCACAAAGATTTCACACAAAGGAAATAAAACTATGATTGAAAATGAATTATCTAATAAAGTTATTGGTTTTGCCATTGAAGTTCATAAAGCCTTAGGTCCTGGATTGTTAGAAAGCGCCTACAAAGAGTGTTTATTCTATAAAATAAAACAAGAAGGTATAAGGGTTGAAAAAGAAAAAGCAATGCCTTTAGTTTTTGAAAATGTGCGTCTTGAATGCGGGTATAGAATGGATTTATTGGTTGAAAATAAATTTGTTATTGAAATTAAAAGTGTTGATGCACTAAACGATGTACATTTAGCACAAACACTAACTTATATGAAATTAGGAAATTTCAAACTTGGATTATTAATAAACTTTAATGTTGTATTATTAAAGCATGGTTTAAAAAGAGTAATAAACGGCTCTTTGTAAACTTTGTGTAAAAACTTAAAAACTTTGTGGTAAAAAAATGAATATAGCTGAAAACTTACAAAATATAAAAGATACTTTACCAGAACATGTTCATTTGGTAGCTGTTTCAAAAACAAAACCTGTTGCCGATTTGATGGAAGCCTATAATGCAGGTCAGCGGATTTTTGGCGAAAACAAAATTCAGGAAATGACCGAAAAATGGCAACAAATGCCAAAAGACATCCAATGGCACATGATTGGCCACGTGCAAACCAACAAGGTAAAATACATGGCACCTTACGTAAGCTTAATTCACGGCGTGGACAGTTTAAAACTGTTGAAAGAGATCAACAAACAAGCAAAAAAATGGCGAAGAACCATCCACTGTTTATTACAAGTATATATAGCCACCGAAGAATCAAAATTTGGTTTGGCACACGATGAATTGTTGCAATTGATTCATTCAGAAGAATTTAAATCGTTAGAACACATCAAAGTAATCGGTTTAATGGGAATGGCATCTTTTACAGAAAATCAGGATAAAATTCGTTCAGAATTTCAATCATTAAAAGATATTTTCGATTATTTACAACCTTACCAATTACCCAATTGTCATTTCCAGCAACTTTCTATGGGAATGAGCGGCGACTATGAGATTGCTATTGAATGCGGAAGTACGATTGTTCGCATTGGAAGCAGTATTTTTGGGGAAAGATAATTCAAATATTCACCAGATGAAAAAAATTAAAAATTTTGTTTTAAGTATTTTACTTACTGTAATATTCCTTTTTGCTTTAAAACAATTGATTCCAGTTTTAAAGCTTGATGGATACTCCGGACTTCTACTGAATACACTTCTTGTTGAAGAAACAAAATTTTCAGAAAATTATTCTCATAAAAAATTTTTGAAAATTAAAAAAGGAATGACAAAAGAAGAAGTTTTAAAAATAATTGATAATCCAATTGTTGAATGGAATCCACAAAATGATATCGATGCCTTACAATACTCTGAATCACCTTCTAGTACTCATTATAGATTAAGACAAGTTTATTTAAAAGATAATAAAGTAGCTGAACGTATTTCATTTTTTTATGTAGATTAAAGAATTTGTTAGAAAAAAAATCATTTTTAATACCACTAACATTTTTCGTATTTTAGCCTTTAAGAAACCAGTCGTATTTTCGTAAACGATAATAGTAATTGCAGGTTCAAAATATTATTCTTTAAAAAGATGGAAATAAAAAGCGTTTTTGAAAATAAAATTTTCAACTTTGAAGATCGTTTGGTTCGATTTGCTGGGGAATGTATTTTTTTTACTCGAAATTTAGATAAAAGTTACGAGAACGAGTATTATAAAAATCAATTAATCCGTTCATCTGGAAGTGCTGCTTTAAATTTTGGTGAAGCCCAAGGAACAAATACTGGCAAAGATTTTATTTTTAAGGTTAGTTTATCTGTAAAAGAATTAAAAGAATCTAGAAATTCTTTAAAAATTTTAAATTATATACAAGAAGGCGATAAAAATGTTCGAAATTTGCTTTTAAACGAAGTTGAAGAGTTAATAGCAATTGCTTCGAAAATGATAATTAATAAAAAATAGTTTTTCAATAAAAATACAATAGCAAATACAATAGCAAATACAATAGCAAATACAATAACAATAGCAATAACAATAGCAAATACAATAACAAATACAATAACAAATACAATAGCAAATACAATAGCAAATACAATAGCAAATACAATAGCAAATACAATAGCAATAGCAATAGCAAATTTCAATTTTAAAAATTGTACTTAATATTATCATTAATTGTATTTGTTATTGAAATTGATTTTTGACATTGAAATTGACATTGACATTCAAGAATGTACGCAATTATAGATATAGAAACCACCGGCGGACAATTTAATAAAGAGGGCATTACCGAAATTGCCATTTATAAGTTTGACGGTGTTGAAATTATAGATCAGTTCATAAGCCTGGTTAACCCCGAGATTCCCATTCAGCCGTTTGTTGTGAAACTTACCGGTATAAATAATGCCATGTTGCGCCAGGCACCAAAGTTTTTTGAGGTTGCCAAACGCATCATTGAGATAACCGAAGGTTGTATCATTGTGGCACACAACGCATCTTTTGATTATCGGGTTCTAAAATTAGAATTTGATCGATTGGGCTATAATTTTCAGAAACCTACGTTGTGTACCGTAGAAATGTCAAAAATTTTGTTGCCCGATGCACAAGCGTATAGCTTGGGTAAATTGGTTCGCTCGTTGGGAATTCCTATTGCTGATCGTCACAGAGCAAGCGGTGATGCAATGGCTACGTTGAAATTGTTCAAGTTATTGCTTGATAAAGATTTGGACAAACAAATTGTGAAACAACAAATTAAAAACGAGCAACATCAAGGTATTTCACCAAAATTGTTCGATATTTTACAAAATATTCCTTCCACTGTAGGTATTTTTTATGTGCACAACGATAAAGGAAATATTATTTATATCGGCAAAAGCAACAATATCCGTAAAAAGCTCAATCAAATTTTTACTGCCGATTCTAAAATTGCCAAACGCATTCAAAAAGAAGTTTACACCGTTACATTTGAAGAAACAGGCAACGAATTAATCGCTTTACTGAAAGAACGGGAAGAGCTGTTGCACAACAAACCGGTATTAAATATCACACAACGAAAATCGCCTTATTTGTGGGCAGTGTATCAAGAAAAATTAGACAGTGGTTACGAAACATTGAAAATTCAAAAATCAAACGGTCGTAAGAAAGCCATACAATCGTTCAAAACCCAAAAAAATGCCGTACAATTTATCAACGATTTGTATCAAGAAAACGAAATTGTAGAACAGGTTCAAAACGCCCTTTCAGCTTCCGAACAAATCAACTATCCCACTGATATGCACAATACGCTATTTAACGATTTATTGAGTAAAAATGAATTGCTGTGGAATAAAAAAATCATTATTTTAAAAGGAAGAACTATAAACGAAAAAAGTGTAGTGGTTATTGAGAATGGTATTTTTAAAGGCTATTGTTTTTTTGATTTAAATTATCAAGTATTGAATACCGATGTGTTGCAAAAAAAATTAATTCAACTGGTTTACACCAAAGATGTCTTAAACATTATAAAACATTATCTTTACACAAAAAAAGATTATAAACTGCTATCGTTCTAGGAATGAAACAAGTAAAAAGCAAATACGAAATTCTTCGTCAGAAAATCTACATTATTATCTATGGCACAAGCACATTAGCAGGAAAAACATTTGATTTATTGCTGTTGGTGATCATTTTGCTTAGTGTGGTATTGATTATGATGGCAAGTATCATTAGATATGATGAGCTTTACCACGATTTTTTTGTAATAAGTGAATGGATCATCACCATATTTTTTTCTATCGAATACATATTGCGCATCATTAGTAACAAAAAACCACTCAATTACATTTTTAGTTTCTATGGATTTGTTGACTTAATATCACTTTTGCCCATGTATTTAAGTTTTTTTATACCCGGATCCGAAGCGCTAACTGTAATTCGCTCGTTAAGATTACTGCGATTGTTTGCAATTTTAGATTTAATTCCATTCTTAAATCAATCTTCGCATATTAAAGAATCGTTGCGTGCCAGCATGAGTAAAATCATTGTTTTTGTGTATTTTATTTTTGTTATGTCTATAATTTTAGGAACAATAATGTACATTGTAGAAGGCCGCCACAATGGTTTTACCAATATTCCAAACAGCATTTATTGGTGTATTGTAACCATGACAACGGTTGGCTATGGCGATATTGCCCCTATCACGCCTGTTGGTAAAGCAATTGCATCGTTCATCATGATTATGGGTTATGGAATCATTGCAGTGCCAACTGGAATTGTAACCGCTGAATTGGCAAAAAATAGAAAAGGTAAAAAAGATCAGAAAAATTGTCCGCGTTGCAAAATGTATATTTATAACGAATATGCTAATTTTTGCTACAATTGCGGCGAAAAATTTATAGATGGAGCAGTTAAAATCAACAACTAACTACTTAATTGTAATCATTGGTGCCACTGCAATTGGCAAAACCGCGTTATCCATAAAACTGGCAAATCATTTTAATTGTGCTATTGTATCGTGTGATAGCCGACAGTTTTTTAAAGAAATGACCATTGGTACTGCCGTTCCTACCAAAGAAGAATTAGCACAAGCACCGCACTATTTCATTCAAAATAAATCAATTACCGAAGATTACAATGTGGGCGATTACGAAAAAGAAGCTTTGGCATTGTTAGATGAATTATTCATCCAAAACCATATACAAATTGTGGTGGGAGGTTCTGGTTTGTATGTCGATGCCATATTAAAAGGATTTGATGATTTTCCGGAAGTTTCCAATGAAATAAAAGCCGAAATCGACCAAAATTACAATACGCATGGTTTTGAATATTTACAGAAAACCTTGCAGCAATTAGATCCCGATTATTTCCATTTTTTAAACGAAAACAATCCGCAAACGTTGCAAAACCAACAGCGCATGAAACGTTTTATCGGGGTATCAATCGCAGCACAAGCACCTTACTCTTCGTTTTTAAATCAACCTAAAAAAGCAAGAAATTTTGTTCCTATTGTGATTGGTTTAGAAGCCCCGCGAGAAATAATGTACCAACGTATCAACCAACGCGTTGATGCAATGATGCAAAATGGGTTGCTACACGAAGTGGCTGGTTTAAAGGAATACCAACAATTAAACGCTTTGCAAACGGTTGGTTATCGGGAATTATTTGATTATCTTGATGAAAAAATTTCTTTGAATGATGCAATTGAAGAAATTAAGAAAAATACCCGCCGATTTGCCAAAAGACAACTAACTTGGTTTAAACGAAACGAAGATGCAAAATGGTTTTCGTATCAAGAATCTGTGCAACATATTATAAAACACATACATGCAATTACCCAATAAATTTTCATCGATTTTCAAAGGAACTTGTCACGTTACCATTGATAAATGCTCGGTAAATTCCAAAATCAGGTTTACCGATTTAATGAACATTTTGCAAGCACTTGCTGGCAAACATTCCGATTTGGGCGGCATGAGTTATTTTGATATGCAGAAAAACCATCAAGCGTGGGTGCTGAGCAGTATGCGTATCGAAGTGGAAAATTTACCACAATGGCACGAAACAATTGAAATGGAAACTTGGATTGAAACATTAGCCGGTATCAAATCGATCCGCGATTTTGAAGTGTTTCTTAACGAAAAAAAAATTATAGGTATCAACAGTTTGTGGGTGTGTGTGAATACCGAAAAAACGCAGACCCGAAGCCATTTTAATTGATCATTCGCATTTAGAGAAATTTCCCAACAAAAAACCAACAAAGCAATCTTTTGCAAAAATAGATCTTTCAAAATCTGCCCAATTAATCGCAGAACACACAGTGGTTTATTCCGATTTAGATGCTTTAAATCACGTGAACAATGTAAAATATATCGAATGGTGTTTGGATTGTTTGTCTATTGAAATTCATCAGCATGCAAAAATTAAATCAATTGACCTGAATTACTTAAAAGAATTAACATTTAATCAAAAAGCTGCTATTTATTGTTGCAAAACCGAAAAAGAATTTTATTTTTATATCCACGAAAATGCAACTATATGTTTTGCAATGCGTTTAGAATTAAATGAAAACTTATGAAAAAAATAGCTCTACTTTTTTTAGCCACAACTTTTATAGGTTGTACCACAGATATTTACGACGGCGATACTCGAATTATTGTTGAAGGAAAACTGATTTATAACAATGCACCTTTACAGGGCGTAGAAGTCAATGTATATCCTGTGTACAATCAACCTACAAATGGATCAATAACGGCTCTGTATCCCAGCGAAATAAATATAAACAGCAAGTGGATCAGTGTTTCAAAAACCAAAACCGATGCTTCTGGAACCATCAGTTTTTCCATTCCTCGAAATGAAGAAACAAATGTATATGTAATCAGAATTACGCATAATAATGACTACCGTTATTTTGGATATATATCCAATTACAATACGAATAATTACTATGTGAATTTAGGTACTTTAAATTATTCGTTATGAAAAAAATGGTTTCTTTATACTGCTTATTGATTTCGTTTTCAGGTTTTTCTCAGAACGAAAAAAATTCGAGTATTGATTTTTTCGACACTTTTCAAATGACGTTGGGCTTTTCAAATCTAGCACCCAATAATAGTATGATGGGCGATGCACACAAGTTTGCATTTCCGTCGCTTCAAGGACGTTTGGCAATCATCAGCTACCATCGATTTACGGTTGGGGCGCATTTAGGCTTTCAAAGAATGATGGTTAAAAACAACAACTATTTTGGATATTTTGAAAAAACCACCGTATTCACACCCGGTTTGTATGCAAGTTTTTATCAACCTATAAACGAACAAAGTATATTAGAACCTTATATTTCGTATGACAAATCACAATATACGAGCAATGGTTTTGGCAAAGAGCTGAATTCAGAAAGCGATGGTTTAGGTTTAGGAGTAGATTACTTGCATAAAATTGGAACCAATTCCTATTTTACATTTGGCATGAAATATTCCTTACATAAAATGCAAACCGAAACAACTCCAAATTGGGAGAAATACATGAATAACTATCAATTTTTAACAGCCAAAATTGGAATTACTTTTTCTAAAAAAAGATGATAAAGTACATATTTTCCGATGGAATTTTTATTAACCCGTAACTTTTGATATTTTTACAAAAAAAATCTATGTCAACATCTATATTAAAACTACAAAACGCAGCCATTTTTCAAGAAGAAGAACCTATTTTAACCGATGTGAATATCGATATTCAAAAAGGCGAATTTATTTACCTGATTGGTAAAACAGGTTCGGGAAAAAGTAGTTTAATGAAAACCCTTTATGCCGATTTACACTTGAAACAAGGAGAAGGTGTGATTGTTGATTACGATTTGCGTTCATTAAAACAAAGCGATATTCCTTTTTTAAGACGCAAATTGGGTATTGTTTTCCAAGATTTTAAATTGTTGCCAGACCGCAATGTGCACCAAAACCTTTTGTTTGTGTTGAAAGCAACCGGCTGGACTAATGAAAATGATATGAATGCACGAATCGAAGATGTTTTAGACCGTGTGGGAATGTTGCAACATTTAAAAAAGATGCCGCATCAAATTTCGGGTGGCGAGCAGCAACGTGTGGCAATTGCGCGTGCACTTCTAAATGACCCTGAATTGATTTTAGCCGATGAACCAACAGGAAATTTAGACCCGCAAACAAGTGTGGAAGTAATGGAAGTACTGCAAAAAATTAATGAAAACGGTAGAACTATTTTAATGGCTACGCACGATTATGCATTGCTGTTAAAATATCCGGCAAAAACATTAAAATGCGACGAAGGTAAAGTTTTCGAGGTTGTTCAAAAAACCATTTAATGCTATCTGTACTCATACCTACTTTTAATTTCAATACGGTTTCGCTTGTTAAAGAAATTTATAAGCAGTGTGTGGAAGCGCAGATTACCTTTGAAATACTTGTTTTAGATGATGCTTCGTCTTTATATCTGACTGAAAATGAAGAAATAAACCGTTTTACTTATTGTTCGTATCGTGTTTTAAATCAAAATATTGGAAGAAGCAGCATTCGCAATTTATTGGCGCAAAATGCTGCTTTTGCTTATTTACTTTTTCTTGATGCCGATGTGTTGCCGGTGCATCAAAATTTTATTGAATCCTATGTAAATGAGATTTCAAACGAGAGGCATCTTGTGGTTGGTGGCATTTGTTACGAACACGCAAAACCTCCTAAAAAGGAATATTTGCGTTGGTGTTACGGTCATAAAAGAGAAACAAAAAGTGCTGTAGATCGACAGAAAAATCCATACCACCATTTTTCTTCAGCCAATTTTTTAGTGCAAAAAAAACTGTTTTTAAGTATCCAATTTAATGAAACTATTAAAAATTATGGGCACGAAGACACGCTTTTTGCTTTTGATTTTATGAAACATGCGCACCAAATTACCCACATTAACAATCAAGTTTATCATTTAGGCTTAGAAAGCAACGAAGTTTTCATTGAAAAGAGTTTAATTAGTGTAGAAAGTGCATGGTTTTTAAAAAAAAATGGATTAATTGATGATTCGTTCATAAAAATATTGGCATTTTACAGCAAATTGCAAAAGTTTAAAGTAATGAATTGGTTGATTTATTTTGTAGGAAAAAAAGCCGAGCCGTTTATCCGTAAAAATTTGATAAGCACGCAACCGTCATTAAAATTACTCGATTTTTATAAATTGTATCATTTGATAAAACTAAATCGAAATGCCTAGATTTTCCATCATCATTCCGTTGTACAATAAAGAAAAGTATATTCAAAACACTTTAAAAAGCGTTTTGAATCAAACCTTTCAAGATTTTGAAATCATTATTGTAAACGATGGTTCCACAGACCAAAGTGTTGCATTGGTGAATGAAATAAACGACGCGCGCATTCAACTTATTCACCAAGAAAATCAAGGTGTTTCGGTAGCTAGAAATATCGGTATGGAAAATGCACATGCCAATTATATTTGTTTTTTGGATGCAGATGATTTTTGGTATCCGCATTTTTTGCAAACTTTTAATGATTTAATTGAAAAATACAGCGATTACGAAGTTTTTTCGGCCGCTTTTGAGGTAGAAACCAAGTGGAACACGTTTGCTTCGCTTTATTCAATTGATGCTTCTAAAACAGATTTGGTGGTAAATTTCTTCGATGCCAGTAAAAAAGAATGTGTAATTTGGACCTCTTGTGCCGTGTTTAAAAAATCGGTTTTTGAACACGTAGGAAATTTTGACACCACTATAAAAATTGCACAAGATACCGATTTGTGGATTCGGATTGGTATGCACTACCCTATTGTTTTTACATGGAATATTTTGGCTATTTATAAGCACGATGCAGAAAGTTTATCAAAAAAAACAGAAGATTTAACCTATCGATTGAATTTTAAAAAGTTTGAAGAAGCAGAGAAAAGCAATCAAAAATTAAAAGCCTATCTTGATTTGAACCGTTATTTTGCTGCACTTCACAGCAAATTGAACGGAAACTACCAAAATTACAAATCGTTGGTTCAACAAATTCAATTGCGAAATTTACCCTTGCGAAAGCGTATGCTGTTAAAAACACCGGCATTTATTCTACAAAAACTGGTGAAATTGCAACAATTATTAGTAAAATGGGGCATTAGTAAGTCGATTTTAAAATAAATCTCTTAGTAACATATCCCACTGCTTTATGGCATTTTCTTTAGAAAATTTTTCATTAAAGAACTGGGTATTCTTCAATAATTCATTGTAGAGTTCTTCGTTGTGAAACATTTTTTGAAGCGATTCTGCGAAAATATCAAGCTGTTTTTCCACAATCAATCCGTTTTGCTGATGCTTCACTAATTCATAAACAGAATTGTTGAATGGTGTAGTAATTACAGGCGTTGCATGGTGCAAGGCTTCCATTAAAACCAGCGGAAAACCTTCAAAATGACTTGCCAAAACCACTACTTTTGCATTTTGATAAAAAGGAGCAATATCGTTGGTGGCTACATGTACCACAATTTTTTGTTCTAAGTTATGATTTGCTGCAAACTGCTTGATTAGTGCGGCATCTTTACCACTGCCCACAAAGTGAAACTGTACGTTTTGTACATGCAATTCCGATAAATGATAAGCTTCTAACAAAAAAGTAAGGTCTTTTATATCATTTTCAAACCTACCTACAAAAAGGATGTCTTTTTTATCTTGGTTTTGATGAACCGCCAAATCATCAAAATAATGATACAATACTTGATGCTTAGCTGTAACTTCTTTTGAAACCAATTGATCAATATATTTTGAAACGCTCACAAAAGCAGTTGTATGCTTATAAGCAAATTGGTTCAACACCTTCCATCTATAAAAATAAAAATCAAAATGTGCACTGTGGATAAACTGTATTTTTGGAGTTTTTCGCAATAAAAAATCATACACTTTTTGCTTTAAAATGTTTGATTTTGTACGATGATCCATAACCACATCAATTGCGTTTTCTTTGATAAATTGGCTTATAAACAAAGGTTTTTTATAAGAAGAATAATTATTTAAACTAATCGTTTCAATATCTTTAAACTTGTATGCTTCATTAATCGCAATAATGAAAACCTTATGATTCATTTCTTTTAACAAATTTGCAGAAGCACGCACATAGTTTTGAATGCCGCCCAGCGTTAAATCTGTTACAATGATTAAGGTTTTTAATGTGTTCAATTGAATTCTTAATTTATATATTTGTAGAATAAACTTTTATATGTCGATACCCCTTGTTTCTGTAATTTGTATCTGTTTTAACCACGAAGCTTTTGTGCAACAAGCATTGCTTTCGGTGTTGAATCAAACTTATAAAAATATTGAAATAATTGTAATTAACAATGGAAGTTCAGACAATTCTGAAAAAGAAATTCAGGAAGTTGTTCAAAATCATCCCAAAATAAAGTATATAAAACGCAGCGAAACAATCAGCAATACCCAAGCTTTTAATTTTGGAGTTAAAAAATCTGCCGGAAATTTTTTAATTGATTTATCTGCCGATGACTGTTTGTTGCCAAAATGTGTAGAAAAACAAGTCGCTTTTTTTATGGAACAACCCGAAGAAGTGGGAATTGTTTATGGAAACGCCTATCACATTGATGAGAATGGGAACCGCACAAAACCTTTTTTTGAAGTAGATGATGAAAATAAAGTAATTGATAAAGCACTTTTTAAAACCGATTATCTTAGAATTTTAGGCGGTGGCAACATCATGTGTTCCGTAGCTTCTATGATTACTCGAAAACATTTTATGCTTTTAAATGGCTACAACGAAGAATTGTTTTTTGAAGATTTGGATTATTGGTTGCGCCTCTCAAAAAAGTATAGAATTGCTTTTTTAGATGCCTTTTTGGTAGAAAAAAGATATTTAAAACAATCATTAGGCAATCAATTTTATAAAAACGATGAATTTTCACGTAAAATTAATCAATCGTTGCGAAAGATTTTTAAAGAATCTTTGACCAGAAACACCAGCAAAGCAGAACACAAAGCTTTGCTAAAACGCATTCATTACAGCATGGAGCAATCTTTTAAAAACAAACGCTGGATTGATTTGCTGAAATTCTGTATTATTGAATTGAAATGCCGATTTTATCTGCTTAAATAACTCTTGAATTCATTAAAATCGCGGATGTAATCGTTTTCATCAAAAGCATCAGACGAAACAACCAAGCAAACTGCGCCCGCCGAGAAATTTCGCAATTCACGCCATGTATTCACGGGTACATACAAGCCTTCGTTGGGTTTAAATAAGTGATATACTTTTTCTTCCCATCCGTTGTTTAACACCACTTGAAAACTTCCCGCCACAGCAATAATAAATTCTTGTTGATTTTTATGAGCATGCCCGCCACGCTCTGCACCACTCGGCACATCGTATAAAAAATATACCCTATTGATTGCAAACGGAATGGTATTTCCCTCGATAACTGATAAATTGCCTCGCGGATCTTTTATTTTTGGCAGTGTAATTATTTTGCTCATTTTATAGTTTTATGGTTAAATATTTTTCAAGTGCTTCTTTTTCACTTTCCCAATCGCGCACAATATGTTCTTTAATTAGTTTTGCCGGAATACCTCCAATCAGCACGTTTTTTCCAAACGAACGGTAATCTTTATTCAGCAAAGAGTTTGTTCCAACTAAGCAATTATCTTCTGTGTGTGTGTTGCCTTTTATGGTTGATCGAGCTCCTATAAAATTGTAAGAACCAATGGTAATTTCTTTATCAACTGACAATTTTTCATGGGTAGTGCTATTTTTTATCGCATGAAAATTGGTATCGGTAATTAAACAATCGCTTCCAAATTGCACCCAATCGCCAATGGTAATACATTTATAGCAAATAATCTCTGTTCTGCTGGCAAATGAATTGATGTGTCCTAATTTTAAAAGGGCATTTGATTTAATGTATAATTTTGTATCAATACCAAACTGAACCTTTCCATGAACTTGCAAAACCCCATTTAGAACCGCCTCGCCTACTGCTCTTTTTCGTTTAAAAATTTCATAGGATTGTCCGAATCCAATCAACCCAAATTGAGGTTTTCCTATTAGTTGAATTTTTCCTTCAAATTGTAAAATTTTAAAGCCACGATACACCACCACAGGAAACAACAAAGCATCTTTCAAAGCAAAGGCTTTTAAGTTTATTCTTAAAGTTTGAAACCAGTTAATGCTGAAAAAGTGTATCAATCTGCTAATCAAAATAATGCTTTTATTTTATTCAAAATTTTAGAATCTAGTAAATATTCATCTAACCTTTTAATACTGTAAATTAACGAAATTATCACAAACAACAAGGCAATAATATCAAAATATTGTCGGTTTAATGTATAAAAACAAACAATAATAAGAGCTGTGGCGCAAACTGCAAACAGCAAAAAAAACTGATTGGCTTTTGTTAAACTAAACGCATATTTTTTTCGGATGTAGAAGTAACAATAAACAGCTCCTAAAAAATAATTGACAAGCAACGCCAAACCAATACCAAAAAGTTGCATTTTATGGTACAACCAAATAGTGAGTATCACATTTAAAAAATCGCTTACTGCATTTATATAAAAATACTGTTTCCAGTTTTTATTCGATAAAAATAAATAGCCGGTGGAATAGTTAAATCCTTTAAAAATAATGGCTGCAAGTCCAAAAATAAGAATTTGATAAACCGGTTTGAATGCTGCCGAAAACAAAATCCCTATTATAAATTCTCCTAATAGATAGAGCACTAATATTGCAGGAAGAATAAGTAATAAACAAATTTCAAATTGATTGTTTATCAATAAATTAAAATCACCCTCTTCTTCAATAACTTGAGTGAGTTTTGGAAAAAAAAATTTGCTGATTGCTATAAAAATAATTCCTAAATAGGACACCAAAATAATCAATCCGGCATTGTAGTAGCTTAAAACCGTTAAATCTATTTCTTTTAAATACAAACGAATGATATATAGGGAAAGAAATCCTAAAACTACATTCACAGACAATAATCCACCCGATTGCATCAATTTCTTAAACTGCGCTTTAATTTCTTTATTGGTAACTGTGACCGAAACGCGTTGCACACCGCTTAATTTGTAGTATAGCAAATATGTTATAAACGCGTTAACAACCATGGCAATTACAATTCCGTTGACTTTAAAATAGTAATATGCTACCAAAATAATAAGCGTGTTCACAATATTTACAAGGATATTGATTCGAATGAGTTTTTTAAAGTTTTGGGTACCTTCCAAAAAAATAATTTTACTTTGAGTGCCACTTGTGCAAACGAAATAGATGCTTAAAAGAACAAACCAAAAATAGTATTGATACGAATCAAACGTTAAAAAACTTAAATAATAGGCACCTAAAATGGAGATAGCAGCCGCCAAAATACCACTGAACAAGCAAAATAGATGTATGATTTTTAATGTTTTATGAAACGCTAAACTGTTTTTATCTTTAAAACCGGCAACTTCCCTGATTCCTGTAAAATTTATTCCAAAATTGGTAATAGAACTTATGAGTTGCGTGGTATTTTCTATCAAGCCTACCAAACCAAAATTAGCCGTACCAAGAAAATAACTCGCACCAATATTTGCCACTACTTTTAACAGCATACGGATAACCTCTACAATACCAAACAAGCTTGTAGCTTTAAATAGGGATTTATAATGTGTGTTGCTATTTTTCATTAAATTTCACAACCAATAGCTGTATAAGATTTTTTGAATACTCTATACCAATTCTGCCAATTTACGATCAATGCTTCATCTGCTAGGTTGTTTTCAATCCAAGCGGAGGGCAAATCTGAAGAAAAGGCATCTATATCATACGTTTTTTCATGGTACCACGCCTCATTTAAAATACGATTTACTAAAAAAATATCTACCGTTTCACCCAAATTTTCTTTAGACATGAGTGTTGCTGTGGTTTTATATGTTGCTTTTAAAATTTCTTGCTTTGAGTGTCCTACATTAAACGAAATACCACTATTCAGAAGTTGAGCAATTTGATTCAACTCATCAACAGCGCTTTGATTTTGTTGCCAACAAACCTTGTAATATCTCTTAGAAAAAACAGCTCCGGCCACAGAATATAATTGATAGTACTTTAAAAGCTCGTTATCAAAAGATACCAATCTTCGAGTAATGCTTCCTAATTTTAAAAAATTGGTTCTAAAGATTGCATCAAATAAAAACACATTTTTAGTAAAAACAGTTGGTTGAACCAAGTTAAAATAGTTGTTTTCCGCAACTGTATTTTCAGAGATTAAAAGGCTGTTTTTTAACCATCTAAACTTAATCATATCTGTTTTTGAATCATACACATTTTTAGTGAATTCTTTGTAATTTATCTGAGTTGTAAACCACATATCATCTTCTAAAAGTATAAAATATTCACTGCCTTTTAAAACTTCATCTCTCCAAAAATTGGCAGGAATCACTTTTTCCGGAACTATATTTGAAGAAATAGCTGCACTTTTTTGATTGTAATAAGGCGATTTTACAACTTCTACTTCTGGAAATAAATTTACAATTTTATCTAAATATTTTTGAGGTGTTCCATCATCTAAAACCACAATTCTTGCATCGAAATGTTGTAAAAAATGATATATACTGGCAATGGTACGATGCAGCAAATACGGGCGATTAAACGATTTTATATACACATCCATTTAAAAACCATTCATTTTTTCAATTATAAAATCTTGCTCATCAACCGTTAGCGATGGGTTCAGAGGAATACTCACAATTTGCTTGTGAACCAACTCTGAAATCGGGAAACGCAAATCATTTAATTCGCTCATTGCTTGTTGTTTATGAGGCGGAATAGGATAATGAATCAACGTTTGAATATTGTGATCCATGAGATATTGCTGAAACTCGGCCCGATGCTCTACCCTCACTGGGAACACATGAAAAACATGCGCACTAAAATCATTTACAAACGGCAAAACAACCAACGGATTTATAATTTCTGTTAAATATCGTTTTGCGATGCCTTGTCTTTTCTTGTTATCAAAATCTAAATCTGGTAATTTCAATCGCAAAAAAGCCGCTTGTAATTCGTCTAGCCGCGAATTGATACCTTTATATATATTGTGATACTTTAATTCAGAACCATAATTTCGCAAACTGCGCACACAATCAGCAAGTTGTGCATTGTTTGTGGTTATGGCACCACCATCGCCCAAACAACCTAAATTTTTGCCTGGATAAAAACTAAATCCGGCCGCATTGCCAATAGCACCGGCTTTTCTATCATTTGCCACCGCGCCGTGTGCTTGTGCTGCATCTTCTATTAGCAGCAATCCAAAATCTTTACAAAATGTTTGAATAGCCAACGCATCGGTGATTTGTCCGTATAAATGCACCATCAAAACCGCTTTGGTATTTTGGGTAACTTGCTGCTGCAACACATCAATTGTAAGATTATAATTTAAAAAATTAGTATCGACCAATTTCGGGGTTAAACCTGCATTTTGTATGGCTAAAATACAAGCAATATAGGTATTTGCAGGCACAATCACTTCATCGCCCGGTTGCAAAGCTCCTAGTTCAATATAAGCTTTAAAAATTAACAGTAAAGCATCTAAGCCATTGCCAACGCCAATGCAGTGCGACACCTTGCAATAGGCTGCAAATTCCTGCTCAAATTTCAACACTTCATCACCTAAAATATAATGCCCTTTATCAAAAAAAAGTTTGGTTTTTGATAAAAAAGCTTCCTGATACGGCTGGTTTATTTTTTTTATGTTTAGATAAGGAATCATAGCCTAATTTGATAAATGTTTTGTGGATATGCACGGCATCCCAATTCTTTTTTCTGATTCATTAAACCAAGATTGATACCCTCGGGAAAAGAGGCATCAGTCGCGGTACCCATATCAAAAAAAGCAAAATTAAGTTTTTTAAATTTATGGATGAGTTCAATAAATAAAAAGTCCATAGCTCTTAATTTTTTTCCTAAAGCTGACGATGCACCGTATTGCGATTTAACAATAAATCCGGCATGTACAAACAACGTAATTCCTGCCACAATTTCATCCTTATAATAAAGGTTGCATTGAATGATATTTTTATGGAATTTTTTCTTTAAAGATGTAATTTCTTCCAACGAATGCAAAGGTTTTGTTAGATATTTCTCTTTTAACAAAGGTTCTAAAATTTCTTCCCAAAAAGGTTCAAACGCATCATCTTCCACCAATAAAAAATTATTTTTTACTGCACGGTGATAGTGCTTTAATTTACTTTTAGAAATTTTAAAATCATTAAGGTTCACTTGAAAATTACTCGTTTGCTGAACTAATTTTCTATCAAGACTTAAATCATCATTCCACATTTGCCTTTGATAAGGCGTTGGCATTTCTTTAATAATCAAATCGGTAAAACCCATCCCTGAAAGATAATCTTTAATATGTTGCCAAAAAAATGCATGAGTTTCATCGGTGCAATGAGGTGCAATTAGCAATCCACCAAAAGTTAAACCTTGGTGTGAATATATCGTTTTATCTAAGACATTAGCGGGCAAAATGGCTTTTAAACTGCCCTTGCAAAAAAGCATAAGCGAAAAATCTTCGAATCGGTCTTTGTGATATTCCATAAAAGCTCTATGAAACAAAAAAGTTCCATTTTCAGCATTATCAACAAAGGAATCCCAATCGTTTTTAAAACGATTTTTATACCGAACAATTTCTACCAAATCTTTTGTAATCATTATAACAACGAAATAAAGCAAAAACTATAACATTTCATAATGAAAGCTTACTATTTTTTGTTAAGGTAAAATAATTCTTTAGTATATTTGCATGATAAATTTAAAAAGCAAAATGATTAAAATAACATTACCAGATGGTTCGGTGCGCGAATACGCTTCAGGCGTAACACCGCATGAAGTCGCTTTAAGCATAAGCGAAGGTTTAGCACGTAACGTAATTTCAGCAAATTTTAACGGAACAACCGTTGAAACGGTTACGCCTTTAACCACCGATGGTAGTTTAACGTTATATACTTGGAACGATGCCGACGGAAAAAAAGCTTTTTGGCACTCTACATCACACGTTATGGCACAAGCTTTGCAAGAGATGTATCCGGGCATTAAATTAACAATTGGCCCTGCAATTGACAACGGATTTTATTATGATGTGGATTTTGGTGCAAATAAAATCTCAGACAATGATTTCAAAGCCATTGAAGATCGAATTTTAGCAATATCAAAGGAAAAACACGAATTTAAAATGCGATCTGCTACAAAGGCAGAAGCATTAGAATTATATAAGGATAACGAATATAAAACCGAATTAATTCAGAATTTAGAAGACGGCACAATAAGTTTTTGCGACCACGCAACCTTCACCGATTTGTGTCGTGGAGGGCACATTCCAAACACCGGAATCATTAAAGCCGTAAAAATACTTTCTGTTGCAGGTGCATAT
Source organism: Flavobacterium sp. CBA20B-1 (assembly GCF_028473145.1). Classification (NCBI taxonomy): domain Bacteria; kingdom Pseudomonadati; phylum Bacteroidota; class Flavobacteriia; order Flavobacteriales; family Flavobacteriaceae; genus Flavobacterium; species Flavobacterium sp. CBA20B-1. Next base: position 400,616 of record NZ_CP092370.1, on the reverse strand, counting down.
TGGCGCGGTGATGAGAAGAACAAGCAATTAACGCGTGTTTACGGTATATCGTTTCCAAAACAAAAAGAACTTACCGAATATTTAGAAATGATCGAAGAGGCAAAACGCCGTGATCACCGTAAATTAGGTAAAGAATTAGAATTGTTTCATTTCTCGCAACGTGTAGGGCAAGGATTGCCATTGTGGCTGCCAAAAGGTGCTGCATTGCGCGATCGTTTGGAACAATTTTTACGCAAAGCACAAAAGAAAGCAGGTTATGAACAAGTTGTAACGCCGCACATTGGTCAAAAAGAATTGTATGTAACGTCAGGGCATTATGCAAAATATGGCGCTGATTCATTCCAACCAATTCACACACCGGCAGAAGGCGAAGAGTTTTTATTAAAACCAATGAACTGTCCGCACCACTGCGAAATTTACAATGCAAAACCTTGGTCGTACAAAGATTTGCCAAAACGTTATGCAGAATTTGGAACGGTTTATAGATACGAACAATCAGGTGAATTGCATGGTTTAACACGTGTTCGTGGTTTCACTCAAGACGATGCCCATATATTTTGTACACCCGATCAGTTAGATGAAGAATTCAAAAAAGTAATTGATTTGGTACTTTACGTATTTGGATCATTAGGTTTTGAAAACTTCACCGCTCAAGTTTCCGTTCGCGATTTAAGCAATCCGGATAAATATATTGGGTCGGTAGAAAATTGGGAAAAAGCAGAAAATGCCATCATCAGCGCAGCAAAAGATAAAGGCTTAAACTATGTGGTGGAATCGGGCGAAGCAGCTTTCTACGGACCAAAGTTAGATTTCATGGTGAAAGATGCTTTAGGACGCAGCTGGCAGTTAGGAACCATTCAGGTAGATTACAATTTACCCGAGCGTTTTGATTTAACCTACAAAGGAGCAGACGATAAATTGCACCGCCCCGTAATGATTCACCGTGCCCCCTTTGGTTCAATGGAGCGATTTATTGCCATTTTATTAGAGCATACTGGCGGTCATTTCCCATTATGGTTGATGCCAGAACAAGTTATTATCTTGTCTTTAAGCGAGAAATATGAAAATTATGCAAAAAAAGTTTTAACTTTGTTGGAAAATAACGAAATTCGCGCTAAACTTGACGACCGCAACGAAACAATAGGTAAAAAAATTCGAGAAGCCGAATTACAAAAGTATCCGTACATGTTGATCATTGGCGAAGAAGAAGAAAAAAACAACCAAGTTTCAGTACGCAAACAAGGCGAATCAGGAAAAACAAACACATCAATGAGTATTGAAGAATTTTCTTCATTAATTCAAGATGAAATAAACAAAACAATAAAACAATTTTAAGTTTAACCGCTTGGCAACAAGCACAAAATTTTAAACCCATAGCAGTACATAACAGAAGAGGTTTCAAACCTCACGAGAAGAAGGAAGATGCACACAAAACAAATGAAGCGATTCGTGTGCCAGAAGTTCGTTTAGTAGGCGATAATGTAGAACCAGGAGTATATAAAACTTCTCAGGCAATGGCAATTGCAGATGAGCAAGGATTAGACTTAGTGGAAATTTCACCCAACGCTGCACCACCTGTTTGTAAAATTATCGACTACAAAAAGTTTCTTTACGAACAAAAGAAACGTGACAAAATGTTGAAAGCTAAAACTGCACAAATTACGGTTAAAGAAATTCGTTTTGGCCCACAAACAGACGAACACGATTACGAGTTTAAAAAGAAAAATGCGATGAAGTTTCTTAAAGAAGGTTCTAAATTAAAAGCATTTGTATTTTTTAAAGGACGATCAATTATTTACAAAGAACAAGGGCAAATATTACTATTGCGTTTGGCACAAGACCTTGAAGAATATGGTAAAGTAGAAGCCATGCCCGTTCTTGAAGGAAAAAGAATGACGATGTATATTGCACCTAAAAAGAAAAATTAGTATTTTTGCAAAATATTGTTAAGTAAGATAACATAAATACCTAGGAACAAATGCCTAAAATGAAAACTAAATCTAGTGCCAAAAAACGTTTTACCGTTACAGGTTCTGGAAAAATTAAAAGAAAACACGCTTTTAAAAGCCACATCTTAACAAAGAAGTCTAAAAAGCGTAAACTAGCTTTAACACACTCTGGTTTAGTACATAAAGCAGACGAGAAAAGCATCAAAGAACAATTAAGAATCATCTAATCGTTCTTTCGGTTAAAACAATTTAATAACCCTGGAGTGGGCTGATCTTTAAAAATATTCGGTCGAAAGTGGTGTGTTTCACATCCGCCCTACTACAAAAAAAATTTAAAATTATGCCAAAAGCAAATAATGCAGTAGCATCAAGAGCAAGAAGAAAAAGAATTTTGAAGCAAGCCAAAGGTTTCTTCGGAAGACGTAAAAACGTTTGGACAGTAGCTAAAAACGCGGTAGAAAAAGCAATGCAATATGCATACCGCGACAGAAAACAAAAGAAAAGAAATTTCCGCGCGTTATGGATCATGCGTATCAACGCTGGTGCACGCTTACACGGAATGTCTTATTCTCAATTCATGGGTAAAATCAAAGCGAACAACATCGAGTTAAACCGTAAGGTTTTAGCAGATTTAGCAATGAACCACCCAGAAGCTTTCACAGCTATCGTTAATAAAATTAAATAAACGTTTGTAAAACCCGTTTATCTTACTTATCAAATATAAAAAACCTGCTTTATGGCAGGTTTTTTTATTAGATTAGAAAAAATAAGTAATAAGATTAATATATTTGCAAAAACTGATTTTATGCAAGAATTAAAAAACATCATAGAGCAAGCTTGGGAAAACAGAGAAATGTTACAACAAGAAGCTACACAAAACACCATTAGAAAAGTTATCGATTTAATTGATAATGGCGAATTGCGAACTGCAGAACCAATTGATGGTGGTTGGCAAATAAACGAATGGGTTAAAAAAGCAGTTGTTCTCTACTTCCCTATTCAAAAAATGGAAACATTAGAAGCCGGAATTTTTGAGTACCATGACAAAATGCCTTTAAAACGCAATTATGCTGAAAAAGGTGTTCGTGTGGTTCCAAATGCAGTTGCTCGTCATGGTGCCTATATTTCTGCAGGTGTTATCTTAATGCCGTCGTACGTGAATATTGGTGCTTATGTTGATGAAGGAACAATGGTTGATACATGGGCTACGGTGGGTTCTTGTGCACAAATTGGCAAAAACGTACATTTATCGGGTGGCGTTGGTATTGGTGGTGTTTTAGAGCCTTTACAAGCCGCTCCTGTTATTATTGAAGATAATGCTTTTATTGGTTCTCGTTGCATTGTGGTGGAAGGTGTTCGTGTAGGGAAAGAAGCTGTTTTAGGTGCCAATGTGTGTTTAACTGCTTCTACAAAGATTATCGATGTTACTGGTGAAACTCCTATTGAAATTAAGGGATATGTCCCAGAACGTTCGGTTGTTATTCCAGGTTCTTACACTAAAAAATTTCCCGCGGGTGAATATCAAGTTCCATGTGCATTGATTATCGGGAAACGCAAAGAAAGTACCGATAAAAAAACTTCTCTAAATGATGCGTTGCGTGAGCATAATGTAGCTGTATAAAAATAAAATCCCTTTAACGTGAAAATTAAAGGGATTTTTTATTAAACACGACCATTAATAATGTTCTGAACCACTTCGGGATTAATCATCGTTGATGTATCGCCAAAATTTTCCAATTGATTCATTGCTATTGATCGCAATAGTCTTCGCAATATTTTACCTGAACGTGTTTTTGGTAAATCATCCACAAACTGCATTTTATCAAGTTTACCAATTGGTCCGTAATGATCTGCAATTAATTGGTTAATTTCCTTTTTCAAGTTTTCTCGGTCGCGTGTGCTTCCTTCTTTTTTTAAGGAAATATATCCATATAAAGCATTTCCTTTTATATCATGTGGAAACCCAACCACTGCCGATTCTGCTACAGCCGGATGTTGGTTAATAGCATCCTCAATGGGTGCTGTTCCCAAATTGTGTCCTGAAACAATCACCACATCATCTGCCCTACCTGTAATACGATAATAACCTACTTCATCTCGCAAGGCGTTATCGCCCGTGAAATAAGTTCCTGGAAAATCAGTGAAATAGGTATTTACAAAACGTTCATGATCGCCCCAAATGGTTCTTGCAATCGAAGGCCACGGAAACTTCACACATAAACTGCCCATTACTTGATTGCCTTTTATTTCATTGTTTTTTTCGTCCATTAAAACCGATTGTATGCCGGGCAATGGTAAAGTAGCATAGGTTGGTTTAGTTGGAGTTACATACGCCAGCGGTGCAATCATTATAGAACCTGTTTCTGTTTGCCACCATGTATCTACAATCGGGCATCGTTTTTTTCCAATAAAATCATTAAACCAGTGCCAAGCTTCTTCATTAATAGGTTCGCCAACCGAACCTAAAACCCGCAAGGAAGATAGATCGTGCGAAGCAACATAAGAATAATCAGTGGTCATTAACGATCGAATGGCTGTGGGTGCTGTATAAAAATGTGTGATTTTATATTTATCAATGATTTCCCAATAGCGCGATGGATCAGGATAAGTAGGTATTCCTTCAAAAAGAACTGTTGTGGCACCGTTTAACAAGGCACCATATAAAATGTATGAATGTCCCGTAATCCATCCTAAATCGGCACTGCACCAAAAAACATCGGTATCTTTATAATTAAAAACATTTTGAAAACTATAAGCCGTTTGCACCATATAACCAGCAGTAGTATGCACCATTCCCTTAGGTTTACCGGTTGATCCCGAAGTATAAAGGATAAATAATGGATCTTCCGCATCCATAATTTCAGTAGTATTTGTGTTTTCAGCAGCTTGGTACAGTTCATCAAACCAAACGTCTTTCTCGGGATTAAACGCCACTTTTTCATTGGTGCGTTTCACAACCAAAACTTTTTCTACAGTAGTTAATCCTTCAATTGCTTTATCTACAACTTCTTTGGTTTTGATTGTTTTTTCGCCGCGGAAACCTCCATCTGAAGTTACAATTATTTTTGCAGCACAATCTTGCACACGCGAACGAATGGCCGCATCTGAAAATCCTGCAAAAATCACAGAATGTATGGCACCAATTCGGGCACAAGCCAACATGGTTATGGCTAATTCTGGAATCATTGGCAAGTAAATACATACACGATCGCCTTTTTTAACGCCTAACGATTTTAAAACATTTGCTGTTTTTGAAACGCTAGTGTACAGTTCATTGTAACTAATGTGTTGCGGTTTTTCAGACGGATTGTTCGGTTCAAAGATTAGAGCTGTTTTTTCGCCACGCTTTGATAAATGTCTATCGATACAATTTTTGGTAATATTTAATTTGGCATTCACAAACCATTTTATAGCGCCTTTGGGAAAATCAACTTCAAAAACTTTATCCCAAACCTGATACCAAATAAAGTTTTCTTCAGCAATTTTGCTCCAAAACTTTCGAGGCTCGCGGACTGATTTTTTATAATGTTTAAAATATTGTTCTAAATCGGTGATTTTGTAATAACTCATAATTTTATTTATAGGTTGGCTTTCTAAAATTAATAAAAAAAGGAATATCTATTGTAAATATTCCTTGCTTTTATGGGTTTATTATGAATTTAGAACGATAAATCGACTTTAATGGATTGATGAAAATCGGCAATAATTTCCTGCATCACATCATCAACTGGTTTAATTTCGTTAATCAAACCAACAATCTGACCAATTTCGAGTTCACCATTTTCTAAATCACCTTCAAACATACCGCGTTTCGCTCGTGCCCTACCCAACAATGCTTTTAGATCGTCTGGAGTGGCACATTTTCCGTACGCTTCTTGCACTTCGTTAAAAAATTTATTGCGAATTAACCGCACCGGTGCCAATTCTTTCAACGTAAGATAGGTGTCACCTTCTTGTGCATTCACACATGCATCTTTGAAATGTTGGTGCGAAGAACTTTCGATAGTCATTGCAAATCGGGTACCCATTTGTACGCCATCGGCACCTAAAACCATTGCAGCATGCATCGACTTTCCGGTTGCAATTCCACCTGCGGCAATCAAAGGAATTTGTAAATGCTGTTTTACCATGGGTATTAAAGTCAATGTTGTGGTTTCTTCCCTACCGTTGTGTCCGCCGGCTTCAAAACCTTCAGCAACCACAGCATCAACTCCGGCTTCTTGTGCTTTAATAGCAAACTTTGACGAACTCACCACATGAACCACCGTAATGCCTTTTTCCTTTAACCAAGAAGTCCATGTTTTGGGATTTCCTGCCGATGTAAACACAACTTTAACACCTTCTTCCACAATGATATTCATAATTTCATCGATATTTGGATACAACATGGGAACATTCACGCCAAAAGGTTTATCGGTTGTTTGCTTACATTTTTGAATATGTTCGCGCAAAACTTCCGGATACATGGAGCCGGCGCCAATTAAGCCCAAACCGCCAGCATTGCTAACCGCTGCTGCCAATTTGTACCCGCTGTTCCAAATCATTCCGCCTTGAATAATTGGATATTTTATATTGAATAATTGTGAGATTCTGTTCATTTTATTTATTTTTCGATTCTTACAAAAATAAAAAAACCAAGCCTAATATGCTTGGTTTTTTCTCGATATATCTTATTAAATCTTCGATATCACTCCAGAGCCTATTAATTCATCATCTATATGCCATGAAACAAACTGTCCTTCGGTAATGGCTGATTGCGGTTCATTAAATCGCACAAATAATCCTTTTTCGGTTTGATGCAATGTTGCTTTTTGCAACGGCTGACGGTATCGAATACGCGCCATTACTTCCATGGTTTCGCCATTGTTTATACGCAAATCTTCGCGTATCCAATGGATTTCATGTGGCTGTACCAAAAGCGTTTTGCGAAACAAGCCAGGATGAGCATGGCCTTGACCTGTATAAATGGCATTTTCGGTAACATTGGTATCAATAATGAACAATGCTTCTTGCGTTCCGCCAACATTCAAGCCTTTTCGCTGACCAATTGTAAAATAATGCGCACCGTTGTGTTCACCTACTTTTTTGGCCATTTCGAGAGTGTATTTCACTGAGGTGGCTTCCCAAGTTAATTCATCAATCAACGAATCAAAAGTCGGTTTTTGATTGGTATAAACTGCATGATCTTTAGAAACTTCGTAAATAATTCCCTTTTTAGGTTTCAATTGCTGTTGTAAAAAATCAGGTAAACGTACTTTTCCTATAAAGCACAAACCTTGTGAATCTTTCTTTTCGGCTGTAATTAAATCGTTTTTGGCAGCAATCTCACGAACTTCTGGCTTTAAATATTCACCAATCGGGAACAATGCTTTTGCTAGTTGTTCTTGTGATAATTGGCATAAAAAATAGGATTGATCTTTGTTGGGATCTTTACCAGCTAATAATTTGTAAACTTTTTTTCCGTTTACAATTGCTTCTTCTTTTCGGCAATAATGACCAGTTGCTACAAAATCGGCACCTAATTCTAATGCAATTTTCATGAACACGTCGAATTTAATTTCACGGTTGCACAAAACATCCGGATTGGGTGTACGTCCGTTTTCATATTCGTTGAACATATAGTCCACGATACGTTCTTTGTATTCTTCGCTTAAATCTACTGTTTGAAAAGGAATTCCCAATTTATCGGCAACCAATAACGCATCGTTACTATCTTCTAACCAAGGACATTCATCGGAAATGGTAACGGAATCATCGTGCCAGTTCTTCATGAACAAGCCAATCACTTCATACCCTTGATCTAAAAGCAATTGCGCTGCAACGCTGGAATCTACACCGCCAGAAAGACCTACTACTACTCTTTTTTTCATTGTTTATAAATCGAAAAGCAAAGTTACAACAATTGATTGAGTTGTATTTTATTTGGTAGTTTTTTTAGGTACAATTAGCTTTCCGTTAACATATTCGGCTTCATCAGTAATTTTTCCGTTGGTATCACGAATGATGATCTTTCCATCCAATGCACCATTTTTGTAATGCGTTTCTTTAATTTTTACTCCGTTTTCAGCATATTGATTAGAAATTCCATCTTCGATACCGTTTTTGTATTCTAGTTCTTCCGACAATTTACCCGAACTGTAATAGGCTTTTTTCACACCGTGCAATTTGTCGTTTTTATAGGGTTCTTCTGCCATTATATTTTGCCCGTCCACATGATAAATCTTCCAAATGCCTTCTCGCATTTTGTTGATATAAACCCCTTCAGACATTTTCTTTTTACCATTATAAAAAACAGTGTACACCGATCCGTCAGCTTTAAACTCTTTAGTAGCAATGAGCTTTTTATCGGGTTCATCGGCATAAAACTTAAAAGTTCCTATTTCTTTACCGTTTTTAAAGGTTCCTTCATATTTTATATGATTTGTTTTTGGATAATATCCCACCCAAACACCTTCGCGTTGCCCTTGCGCATTGGTTTTATTAACATCTTGTGCATATACCGCAACCGATGCAGACATCACAGCAGCTACTGTTATAATAGATTGTTTCATTTTTCAAAGATTATTTTTTCAAAAATACGTTTTATGATTTTGTATTTACAATTATTTTGCCAGAAATTATAATTTCACTTATCAAATTCAAGTTGGCACAAGATTTATAAACTAAAAATCGAAAATTAATAGTATAAACTTGAAAATTAGTAAAAAAAGCGTGTATTTTTGAATTATATAATTGTACTATGCATTTAAGTTTTTGGGAATTAGAAACATACTTTCGAAATATTGACTTTACTATTGTTGGAAGCGGAATTGTGGGTTTGAGCACCGCTTATCATTTACGATTGAAACATCCAAATGCCAAAATCATCATTCTGGAAAAAGGAATGCTTCCCGAGGGTGCAAGCACGAAAAACGCCGGGTTTGCTTGTTTTGGAACTTTGTCGGAAATACTTTGGTATCTGGAATCGAATGCTGAAGAAGATGTTTACAAGTTGGTGGAACGAAGAGTAAAAGGTTTGCAAAAGTTGCGGTCATTAATTCCCGATGAAAAAATGAATTATTATCAATACGGCGGTTTTGAAATTTTTCGAGAAACTGATAAAGAGTTAATGGATAAAAGCTTAGAAAATTTGGATCGAATTAATTCTTGGTTGCATCCCATTTTTCAGGAGAATGTATTTCGAAAAGCTACTAAAAGCTTTGGTTTTAAAGATACAATTGGCATGATTGAAACCGATTTTGAAGGACATATTCACACCGGAAAAATGATGAAAAACTTCATGAAATTGGTTGTTTCAAATGATGTTTCAATTTTAAATAATGTGGAAGTTGTAAATCTAAATGACACTAAACAAGAAGTTCAAATTGAACTCAAAAACGGATTTCAATTCAAATCAAAAAAAGTTTTACTCTGTACCAATGCATTTACTTCAAAATTATACGATTTAGACGTTGTTCCCGCACGGGCACAAGTTTTGGTCACCAAACCAATTGAAAATTTACCTTTTAAAGGATGTTTTCACATGGACGAAGGTTTTTATTATTTTAGAAATGTTGGTAACCGCGTGCTATTCGGAGGTGGAAGAAATCTGGATTTAGAAGGAGAAACCACTACGGAATTTGCTACAACAACATTAATTCAAAATCAATTGGAAACTTATTTAAGAGAAATCATTCTTCCGAATCATACATTTGAAATCGATCATCGCTGGAGCGGCATTATGGGTATGGGTTCAAAACGAAATCCGATTGTGAAACAGCTTTCCAACAATGTCTTTTGTGGCGTTCGTTTAACGGGTACGGGTATTGCGATTGGATCTATTGTAGGTGAAGAATTGGCTGATTTGTTGGATTAGCATAGATTGTCTTAACTAAGACCTGATTTAACTTAACATTCTTATGCAAATTCAGAAATTTAGCGTAGCTGGAGACAGAACCATTGTTAATCTTCTTCACCTAAGAAATCAAGTTCATCACTTCGTTGTTCATAATCGTGTGCAATTCCGGGTGGATTAAACAACCCCCAAGAGTCTGTAATAAAATGTTTTTTGTTAAAACCTGCAACCCATTCCACAAAAAGCAATCGAAATTCTTCAATTTGATTTCTTACAATTTTATAATATTCCACATCTTCAAAACCAAACATTTTTAAACTGTGATAAGAAACCATTAAATCGCGTGCTGCTTTGCGAATTAAGGCAGCATTTTCCATTTTTATGTCATATAACTTCGCACCAAAAGCACCAGCAAGTTTGGCTTGAATAAGCATGGCATCACCTAATAATTGCGCTTTCAGGTCTAACAATATCTCATCATCAGTAGAAAATAAATCGGTAATGGTTTTAATCGTATCGAAAATTTCTTCTGCTTTCTTGTAAATAGGTGTTTGTAAGTAATCTCTCATGATTTGCTTTTATATTAATCTACTAATCGTACTCTTAAAGGTTGGTTTTTCTTGCTTTCAAACTATGTTCTACCACATTAATATATAACCCTTTCAGGGAAAAACTATACATATTCTCTTATTACCAATGCGGTGCATTGGGTTAGAATACATTTCCCTTTCAGGGAAAACCTCACTTTTAATGAAAAGACTGAAAAGCCTTATATATCTTAACCAAAGGCAACGTCTTTGGTATGAATGCTTATAAAACTGTTGCGCCCTGAAAGGGCATGATACTATTTCTTTGAACCAAATGCGGTGCATTGGGTTAGAATACATTTCCCTTTCAGGGAAAACCTCACTTTTAATGAAAAGGCTGAAAAGCCTTACATATCTTAACCAAAGACAACGTCTTTGGTGTAAGTGCTTATAAAACTGTTGCGCCCTGAAAGGGCATGATACTATTTCTTTGAACCAAATGCGGTGCATTGGGTTAGAATACATTTCCCTTTCAGGGAAAACCTCACTTTTAATGAAAAGACTGAAAAGCCTTATATATCTTAACCAAAGGCAACGTCTTTGGTATGAATGCTTATAAAACTGTTGCGCCCTGAAAGGGCATGATACTATTTCTTTGAACCAAATGCGGTGCATTGGGTTAGAATACATTTCCCTTTCAGGGAAAACCTCACTTTTAATGAAAAGGCTGAAAAGCCTTACATATCTTAACCAAAGGCAACGTCTTTGGTTTAAGTGCTTATAAAACTGTTGCGCCCTGAAAGGGCATAATATTATTTCTTTGAACCAAATGCGGTGCATTGGGTTAGAATACATTTTCCTTTTAGGGAAAACCTCACTTTTAATGAAAAGGCTGAAAAGCCTTACATATCTTAACCAAAGGCAACGTCTTTGGTATAAGTGCTTATAAAACTGTTGCGCCCTGAAAGGGCATAATATTATTTCTTTGAACCAAATGCGGTGCATTGGGTTAGAATACATTTCCCTTTTAAGGAAAACCTCACTTTTAATGAAAAGGCTGAAAAGCCTTACATATCTTAACCAAAGGCAACGTCTTTGGTGTAAGTGCTTATAAAACTGTTGCGCCCTGAAAGGGCATAATATTATTTCTTTGAACCAAATGCGGTGCATTGGGTTAGAATACATTTCCCTTTCAGGGAAAACCTCACTTTTAATGAAAAGACTGAAAAGCCTTATATATCTTAACCAAAGGCAGCGTCTTTGGTATAAGTGCTTATAAAACTGTTGCGCCCTGAAAGGGCATAATATTATTTCTTTGAATTTTCTTTTGTCAGTTAAAAAAAAGCACCCTTTTTTAAGGATGCTTTAAATATAATCAAAAATAAATTATTTTTTCTTTTGAGCATTTTGCTGTTGCTGTGCCTGCTCCATCATTTCTTCCATTTTGCGTTGGAACTTAGATTTTGGCTTTTCTTTTGATTTATTGGTTTCGATAATTGCTTTTACTTTATCTTCTGTAACAATTTTGTTTTTAATTACATACATAATTCCTATGGTAATTAAATTTGAAATAAAGTAGTACAACGACAAACCAGAAGCGTAATTGTTAAAGAAAAACAACATCATCACTGGTGAAATATAAATCATCACTTTCATGATTTTGCTCATATCCGGCATACCTTCTTGTTGCGGAGTCATGGCAGCCTGATCGCCTGTTGTCATTTTCATATAAACAAACGTTGCCAAAGCAGCCAAAATGGGGAACAAACTTACGTGGTTTCCGTAAAATGGAATCGAGAACGGTAAAGTAAACACGCTATCATACGACGATAAATCGTCTGCCCAAAGGAATGCTTTTTGTCTTAAATCAAACGCCGAAGGGAAGAAACTAAACAACGCGTAGAAAACCGGCAACTGAATAAACATTGGAATACAACCTGCCATTGGGTTTACACCTGCTTTGTTGTAAAGCTTCATGGTTTCCTGCTGTTTCTTCATTGGATCTTTCGCATACTTTTCATTTAATTCGTTTACTTCTGGGCGAATTAATTTCATTTTTGCCTGCGAAACATACGATTTGTATTGAACTGGCGACATGATCAAACGAATCACGATTGTGAACAATACAATGGCAATTCCGTGAGGAATTAAATTCGTTAATACTGTAAAAATCGGAATAATGATTAATTTATTCAACCAGCCAAAAATTCCCCATCCTAATGGAACAATCTCGTCTAAATTTTTATCGTAATCGTTTAAGATGTTATAATCAGTGGGGCCCATATACAAATTCATGTTATACGAAAGTTCACCACCTTTATACTCTAATGGCATTACTGCCTGAAAATCTTTTAGGAAAGCAGCATTGTTATCTTCGTCTTTCACTAAATTTTCCTGACTTAATTTTGCTGTTTTGATAGGTGTTTCGGTTAATAAAACCGAAGTAAACAAATGCTGTTTGAAAGCCACATAGGTTAAATCTTGTGCATCTTCAGTAGTTGTTTTTGCAGGATTCAGATAATCGTCTTTTCCGTCTTCGTATTCATAGACAATCTCTGCATAACGATTTTCGTAAGTAATCGATTTTTCGTTTCGAGTAGCTTTTAGCTGCCAAGTTAATTCTGCCGGATTTGCCGTATTAAGCACATTGCTTAAACCAACCGATTTTATACTTAAATCAAGCATATAATCGTTAGGTTTCAATACATAACGATATTCCAAATAAGCCGTTTCCGAAGTTTTTAACTTCATAGAAATCACTGTGTTTTCACCTTCTTTTGTTTGTGTAGGTTCAAAAAACAAATCTTTCGTATTAAGAACACGGTTGTCTTTTGTGTTGAATTTTAAATTGAGTTTGGAATTATTATCTGTAATAATTTTAACTAAATCGGTATTTTGACTCGAAATTCTCTTTTGATCGTTTACCGTTACTTCTTTAATATAACCGCCTTTACCAGAGAAAACAACTGTTAAAACTCCATTGTTTACAGTAATGTCTTTTGCCCCAACAACTGTTGGTAATGCTGCGCCGTATGCAAACGACCCTAGTTCATTTTTAAGTTGTGCAGTAGCAACTGAATCGTTTTGTGCATTTGCCGCTAATTGATCAATCGGCGTTTTGGCAGCAGTTTCGGTTGTGGTGGCTTCTTTCGTTTTATTGTCTTTTTTATCTGAAAACATGTTTCCAGATACCATCCAAATTAATAAAACAGTGATAATAGCCATGCCTATAAGGCTACTTTTGTCTAACTTTTTTTCTTCCATTATTGAAAAATTAATTACTCTTAAAAAAGCGAATCTTTCTAGATTACGAATTAAGTTTTTTATCAACAGCAGCCTTCACAAACGCAGAAAACAACGGATGTGGATTAGCTACGGTACTTTTATATTCAGGGTGATATTGTGCAGCTACGAAAAACGGATGGTTGGGCAATTCAATGATTTCCACCAAATTGGTTTCAGGATTTACGCCCGAAAACACCATACCTGCTTTTTCAAATGCTTCGGTATAATAATTATTAAACTCATAACGGTGACGGTGACGCTCGTTAATCATTGTATTTTGGTACATATCAAATGCTTTTGTACCTTCTTTTATTTGGCAATCCCAACCGCCCAAGCGCATGGTTCCTCCTTTATCGGTAACTGTTTTTTGTTCTTCCATAAAGGTGATTACCGGATATGGTGTGTTGTCGTTCATTTCAGTTGAATTGGCATTCTCGTACCCCAAAACATTTCGTGCAAATTCTATAACAGCCATTTGCATTCCCAAACAAATACCCATAAACGGAATATTGTTTTCACGGGCAAAACGAACGGTTTCAATTTTACCTTCGATACCTCTTGATCCAAATCCAGGTGCTACTAAAATACCATCTAGATTCTTCATTTTATCGGCAACATTTTTAGTTGTTAAATATTCTGAATGAATACTTACCACGTTGACTTTAGTATAATTAGACGCACCTGCATGAACAAATGCTTCAAGTATCGATTTGTACGAATCTTGCAATTCTACATATTTACCCACCAAACCGATATTCACTGTGTGTTTTGGATTTTTTAATCGATGTAAAAAATCGTTCCACTTGGTTAAATCAGGTAATCCTTTTTCAGGAAGATCTAATTTTTTTAAGGCAACAGTATCCAAACCTTCTTCTAACATATTATTTGGAACTTCGTAAATGGTTGATGCATCAATTGATTGAATCACCGATTCTTGCGAAACATTGCAAAACGCTGCTAATTTACGTTTGATATCTGAAGATAGTTCGTGTTCTGTTCTGCAAACCAAAATATCGGCTTTAATACCGCTTTCCATCAATGTTTTCACAGAGTGCTGCGTAGGCTTGGTTTTCAACTCACCCGCTGCTGCCAAGTAAGGCACTAATGTTAAATGAACCACAATGGCATTTTTATCGCCTAAATCCCACAATAACTGACGCACCGATTCAATATAAGGCAACGATTCAATATCACCCACAGTTCCACCAATTTCAGTAATCACAATATCGAAATCGCCCGATTTTCCTAACAATTGCATGCGTTCTTTAATCTCATTTGTAATATGAGGAACTACTTGCACGGTTTTACCTAAAAATTCGCCACGACGCTCTTTTTCGATAACCGATAAATACACGCGACCTGTGGTAACATTATTCGCTTGTGAAGTAGGTACATTTAGGAAACGCTCGTAGTGTCCTAAATCTAAATCGGTTTCGGCACCATCATTGGTTACAAAACATTCGCCGTGTTCATACGGATTTAGTGTTCCTGGATCAACATTGATGTATGGATCAAACTTTTGAATAGTGGTTCTATATCCGCGAGCTTGTAATAATTTTGCTAGGGATGCTGCTATAATTCCTTTTCCAAGTGATGATGTTACACCGCCGGTTACGAAAATATATTTACATTGTTTCATTTGTATAATATGTTGTGTGTTGTGTTGTTTGCTATTAAACCGGGCAAAATTACAATTATAATTTGGGTTTTGAAAGTTTTAATATTAACAATTAACTGTGTTTATGGCTTTGGATATTTATTCTGAATATTTCGTATTAAAACCTCTAATCCGTTGAGCTTGATTTCATACATCATTGCCAGTTGTTTACCCAATTTACCTGCCGGAAAACCTTTGTTTTTGTACCATACATAATAAGGCTCAGGTATATCTACTAAAAAATACCCTTTGAATTTTCCAAAGGGCATACGCGAATAAGCAAGCTCTAACAAGCTGTTTTTATTATTGTTATCTATTTCTTTCACTATTTTAATTTGAAATTTGCAATCATTTCGCAATATTAATACTCTAATATCTGAGAATATTTATTCCCGGGCCAATCTTTCAAATACACTTTCAGTAAATCTTCTGTAATGTATTTTACCGTATTTTGGTAGAACGATTTCGAAATATTATAGTACTCCAATGTATTTTGCAAATGCGAAGATATGAATTCAATTTCATTTCTTTTTGATTTGATTGTAACTGATTCTAAGTTTTCAAAAAGAAATAATTTAACCTGTTCCGGCTTAATTAATATGATTGATGAATTCAATCCGTGAAAATCTTTAATGGTTCCTGAAAGCAATTTAAAGGTTAGTTCTTTATTGTTTGAAAATTCAAAAGTGATAACATCATTTTTATAAAACTTTCGGTTTTTATTTGAGTAGGCAATTTGCATATAGAAATCACCTTTCACAACTCGGAACGAAAAGCCAAATGTATTATTGGTTAAATACTGAATAGGAATATAATCTAAACCAATTTCAAATATATTGGAATGATAAAGCCTGTAAGAATCTAACATATCGTAGTTTTTTCTTACAAGCTCTATTTGATTAAGTATTTTATTTTCGGGTCCTGTGAAGATCATTGTGTAAAAATATAAAATATTATTTTTTATCTTCTGACCTACCATTGAATAGATCTTTCATTGCTATATACATTAAACCTAAAACATTTATTGTGGTTGTACCTAAAAGTGTAATTAAAACCTCATCACTAAGTTTTATAAGATGATGGTTTAGGCAAATTAAAAAGAAAACTAGTACTAAATATGTACTAACTAAATCTTGAGCCCAGCAAGCTAATTTATTTCTTAATTTTGTATTTTGGTTATATCTTTTACTATACAGGAAATCAATTGATTGTTTCTTAATATCTATTTCTTTAGCAAAATCTTTTTCTTCTTTATCTTCGTCTATTAAATCATTATAAACATCTTGCTCTCTTTGTATTAAATTAATAATATTTTCATTGTTTGAAAATATTTCCTTTTGCATATCTGAAGATAAATTTTCTTGATTTTCAAAAACATCTTTTTCTAATTCAGGCATCTAAATTTTCGTTTTTATTAGTTAGACACCTTGCTCATTTTGTTCCCCTCTACAATTCTGCGGTAATGTTCTTTTATTAGATCATTAGGTATTTGAAAACTATATTTCATTTCTCCATTCTCTAATTTATTCCAAATAATCGACCATGGTGTATTTGGTTGATGTGTTCTGTTACTTAACTGTGTTCCAGTTTCTTTTCCATAGGTTAACCATATCTTATCTAAAAACTCTTTATCGGTATTACCAATATTAAGATTATCAGTACTTATTTCTAAAGGTAGGATTGGATTATTTCTGTATGATTTAAATTTAGCATAAATACTTGGTATAACAGGCCCGTATTTCCATGCTTCTGGAGTTTCTGTTATTAATGGTTTTCCGGTAAGACCTAAGCACCAGCCATGTGCAATATAGACCAATTTAATTAATTTCATTGGTGTTATATTACCTGAACTCCCATACTTATTGATAAAGTATTGAGCTATTAAATTTGCATTGTACATAATATAATTGGTAGTGAGGTTAAACATTTACAAAGATAGTAAATATTTGATTGATACTTATAAAACATTTTTTAATTATTCATTATTAGAGTTTTAACTCAGTATATCATATAAATAATAATAAAAAAAACACCCATCTTTCAACGAGTGTTCTAGTTAAACATAAACGATTATTAAGTAAACATCCAAATATACACTATTAACCATTAGTCAACAATAGGCAAAACACCTATTAACAGTTAAATCAATATAATGTAACCTATAAAGATATAAATAAATAGATTTTTATTTTTAAAACAACTCCCCAAGAACTTCATTAATTGGAATTGACAAATCTATATATATGAAATTTATTTCGGATAACTCCCTCAAGGGTGTATACATTTTTGAAAAGGCTTTTTGGTCTTTTGAAATAAAAGCGTCAATTTTCCTATTATGAATTTGGGCAAACAGTTTTAAGTCATTAATAATAACCTTTCTTACAGAAGATTCTCTTACTTCAGCTTTATCTTTTAGTAAGAAATAATACATACCTGAGGTTTTTGCATCGCCATAATCAAACTCCAAAACTTGAAAAGTGTTTAAACCAAGAAGATTATCTGGATCGTCAGCAACAGCGTACTCACTAATCACAACAGTTGATAAATACATTTTAATATTTTTACTCAAGAAGTATTCAAAGTACCTTACAACATTTTCATGACAAGGATCGTCCTTTTTAAGTAATCTTGTAACAAATGAATTGTCTAATAAAACAGATTTAATATTCATCATATGCCATCGGTTTTTAAATCATTAATCCATTTATCTACATCTTTTATTTTGCTTAAATTTAATGATGCTTTTTGGATCATCTTATCAAGTAAACTTCTGTTAAATGTTGGTTCGTATGTAATAAACTCAACAAGTTTTAAATCAGATAATTTTCCATCTTCTAGACTTTTCTTGCCTCTCACTTTAACACCATACATCTTGTAAGTTTTCTTATCGCCTTCTTTAATTTGTTCTTTAGTAGCAGCTATTGTTAGATTACCATATTCTGGAGAGGTAATATTTATATTGGGAGTTTTACCTCCTTCTTGATATATTTCACCATACAAATAAAATTCGCTTTCAATGAATTTAGGAGCTGTCATAACAAAGTCAGTTAAACTCGAAATTATAAGATTTGAATTTTGTTGCATCGAACTATTAAATTCAAAAGTCAACCCTTTTGTAGAAGCGATTTTTTGAAATTTACTTATAATTTCTTGTCTTTTGTAATCTAAAAAATCAATTGAATTTCTTCTATTAATTTCTTGGGTTAGACCATTAAACATAATTACAGCTGATATTGGAAGATTAAATAAGTGTTTAGCAGACCCTGGTTGGATATCGTAAGATATATGTGGACGAGATTTCTTGTCTTCTTTTGTAGGGTATATAAAATTTTCGATATCGGAAATAAGATTCCTGATGTCGGAAATATCGACCTCATTAGGTGAGTAAGAATTATCAATATTTTCTACTCGTATCTCTATATATCCTTTTTCTTCCATTTAACTAGAAAAGATAATTTAATTTATTAAGACAAAGATAAATAATATAGTTGTTGTTATTTTATTTTTAGTATTTATATTAACAAAAACGAATATCACACTGCTTAACTATCCCCCATCGCAGCCTAAACAATTAGTTTCTTTGTTTTGGTGGGGTTAGTTGTTAATTTGATTTATTACACCTGGGATTCTTTTGTCTATTTCTTCAATCCACCTTTTTTGATGCTTACTTTTTAATTCTTCTAAAGCAACTTTACCGTACCTAACATCGTTAATTTTAAAGTTAGAAAATATTATTGAAATGTTGTTTTGTGTTTTTTCTATCTTAATTGAATAATGTATTTCCATAGCACTTCCATAAATCATTTTAGTAAAAAAATTCTTTGCGTAAATTGTATTATCTATATTAATAAAGTCCACAAAATTTAATTCAATAAGCTTCTTTTTAAAATCTTCTAAAGAAATAATTTCTGCTGTTCGTTGATATTTATATTGGAATAGCTTTAAATCATCGCTAAACTTTACTTGGCTTACCGCAGTGTAACTAAACAATAAAAATGTAAGCATTAAAACATAAGTAATTCTCTTCATAATTTCCGTTTATTAAATTTATAATTGATTTCTTCTTATTTTAATTGTACTTAGTAAGGTTTTTCGAAATACATCTTTTCATTTGCTAAATAGACCTTATCCAAATTAGGATAGACTACATAATAATGCCATGAAATTCCGTCACTAGTACAAGCTATAGCAAATTCATTTGAAGTTATTTCGAAAATATAATATTCGCCACATCCGTATATATTATTTTTTATTAAAACCTTTCCAATATTCGCTATATTATCACCAGCAGGCTTCCAATCATTTTTATATACTTTTGTTTTCTCAATATCATCTATTCCGCTGTCGTTTTTTGTTACATATTCACTAGAACGATTAATAGATGAAGAGTTTGGTTCTTTCGAATTAGTATCTGAACTACATTCATTTAATATAACTAAAAAGAAAATCACAGCAACAATACATATTATAGCTACTATAGATAAAAAGGAATTATCATTATTTTTAGAGAAACTTTTATTAATTGTATTGTTAGGTTTATTTTCTTCTTTTTCAGCACTAATAGGATAACCACAATTTGGGCAACTACTAGCTTTGTTGCTTATTTTTCTTTCACATTCAGGACAGTTTATTAAAGCCATAATATATAATTTATTTAAGTTACATTGCTACCCGTTCAAACTGTGCCCAAGCAACAATTTGAAACATTTTTGATACAAAAGTGATAGGCACTTCTTCCGACTCATATACTGTTTGATTATACTCTGGTAACGGATCTGGTATCAAAGTTAAAAAACCTTCTTTTTCGCTTCGTTTTACAATCTTTACCGTTCTTAATTCATTCTTCATTAATACAGCGTAAACTTCGTTTGTAGGAAAGTACATTTCCCAATCAAAGATTTGCCTTAAACCTATTACAGCTCTATGCGGTATTCGTCTTGATATAGATTGCCCAATTAAATTACATGCGAAATCTGCCTTTTCAAAATCGGGACTGGTTATAAAAAAACTTGGTAATTGGTTGGCAAACACTTCTTCACTACTCCATCCCCCAGCATAATCAATATCGTAATATGGTACCCCGTTGCTATTTTTTGCTTTTTTAACTTCATATTTAGTTTTTACTTCATATTCAGTATCGCTTTCGGAAAGTAACATTTTGTTACTTATAGACTCAAAAAACAATGATAACATTTGTTGTTTAGATTCGGGTATATCGTTTTTCGTTTCGTACGTGTTGATTGTTTTTCTACTAACATTCAGTTTTTTAGCTAAGGTTTCTTGACTAAATCCAAACTTTTCCCTTAATTCTTTTAGTTGTATTCCATTCATATTCAGTTATTTAGGTTAAGCTGTAACTTTTTTTTACTCTTATTGTAACATTTTTACTCCTTTTTACTTGTTTTGTAACTTTTTGTTACTATCTTTGTACTGTAATCAATTATTCAAAACTAATGCCAAACGCATTAACATTTGATTAAGACGGTAAATATACAAAATTATAAATGTCGTTCAATGTGGATTACCTCATCAAGGTTGACGAAACCTTTTAAAACAAAATCTCGTAGAGTGGTTGACACGATAATAGACCATAGCCGTTGCGATGCGGTTGTAGGGGGTGCCCGAAACGATATCGCCATTGAAACCATAATGTATGAAGCTATACAGTGAACCAATGCACACTATCCGCGGACAAGTAGAGTTGAGCGGTGGAAATATAAGAACGTGAATACCTATTATCGGATATACTGCTGTGAAGCATTAATCCAACAATTACCCAAATACGCAAAATGGTAAAGCGGCCATACTTAGGATATGGTGATGATGCTGGTTCGAATCCTGCTTTGGGTACTAAAAATTATAAATTATGGATCATGAATAGAGAAACTATAGCACAAATAAAGCTTATTGGATTAAAAATAGCTTTGAAAATGCACGATGGAAATTACACAAATAAAGAAGGAAAAGTTTCATCAACAGAATTATTAAAAACCGCTGATGAAATTAACAAGTGGCTTCTTGAAGATTTTAAGGATTTACCTCAAGAATGGCTCTAATAATAAACTTATTAATAGTTTGAGAATAAACATTAGGATTTTTCTCAACTGAGAAATGTATTATTTTCTCGTTTTGTTTAATCTCTTGGTTTAATTTGTTTTCAGTTTCAGTATTTCCAGATGAACTAAACTCAATAATTCTAAATCTTTTCATAATAAATTATATTAAATGTTTGACACTCTAATATAATTAAAAAACCGCTGTTGAAACAATCAATTTACAAGAGTAATACTTGCAGCGGAACTAAAATTTATAAGCATGAAAAAAGAAAATTATCAAATAGGAAACATCGTACTATATAAAGGTGAAGTAACTGAAATAACAAAAGAGCTTCTTGGAAAATATCACTTGGAACAGTTAGATGAACCATTTACACCAATAGAAATAACCAAAGAATGGCTTTACAGATTCGGTTTTAGATGTTTAGATGGTCATATTTATACCATTCTAGATAAAGGAATATATGTTTCAAAATTAAACTTAGAACATTCCGGATTTTGGTTACTTGGCTCTCCTAAATTAGCTCAATTGGCTTTTGAAATAAAGCATGTTCATGAAATTCAAAATGCTGTTTCACATTTAGAACAAACTTCAATTGATTTGAGTATAAGTACTGAAATCGAAATCTTAGGCGCAAAATTATTCAACCTGTCTCCTATTGAACAACAGATTGAAATTCTTAAAAAACAGATTGAACTATTTTACTATGAAGATAGTCCTTATAAAGAGAGTTATAAAATTGAACAACTGAAATTACTTTCTATTCTTGAAGATTTAAAAGAGAAAGAATAGCAGTAAAGCATGGAATTATCTTTACTAATTCTTGACTTGTAGGATTCGTACAGAAATTATTGATATCAATTCTATAAGTATTCATTACATTCTGGGCTAAAACGAGATCATCGACCAGAAAAGTACTTTCTATCAGAGAATTAATCTTTTCTAAAACATCTGCTTTTGGTATATCATCTCGATAAAGAAAAGCATTTATCAAACGTACAAATTCATTTTTCATAATAATTAAATTTTTGTTAGCACTTCAAATTTAATTAAAAAACCGTTGGTTTTGAAATAGAAACTTGCTTCAATGCTACAACGGTTCAAGTTAAACCATCCCAATTTATTACATAAGTCCATTTTTAGTAAGTTGTAGTTGTGGGGTGAACTGCGAGGGATGGGCGGTTCACCTTTTTTTTAACCTTAACACCCAATAAACCATGCTTAAAGGATTGATAATTGACATCAAATTAGTTGCTGGGAAGTGGCTAATTAACGGCAAAACCTATTTAAAATGCTCTAGAACCGAACAAATGTATTTTGAACAGTATTTAAAATATAACAGAGCTTAACCTATAAACCACCAATACCATGAATTTAGATGAAATCACCAACAAAATCAATTTAGAAATGCAAGCTATTTCTAAAGCAATGAAAGCAGTAATTGATCAAAACAAATCAACCGCAGCTTTCGTAAAAGAAATGTATAACCAATATAAAATAATTTGTTTGTAATATGGAAACTACCCTATCAAGAGAAGATGTGGAGCGCATTGCAAGCCTATCAGCTGTAAAAGTATTTGGTTTAATCAAAGATCTTGTTAACCCAAAAGAAGAAAAGATTAAAACCAACCGCTCCTACTCTACCAAAGAAGTATCAGAGATTTTTAGAGTGTCACCACACACCATTCGCTATTGGTTTGGAAATAACCGCGATTGCTTACTAAAAAAGCAAAAAGGTGTGAATAAGTTCTCTGGAACATCTGTAAAAGCAGAATACGAACGTATTCACGGAAAAAATTAAAGGGAGTGCTTTTTTGCAAACACTCCCTTTTTATTAACCTAAATCAGAATTATACCACTAATCCTAATTCTATGACAAACTTAAACAAATCTTCGTTAAAAGGAAAATTTAAAAAAGTCTTTTTCCTTAATTCCAATCAGGAATCTAAATTTTCAAATCTTGTTTTAAAAGAATTTGAAAAAACCACAGATAAGCAGAAAGCTTTTGAATTGGTTGAATTATCCAAAGACAAAAACTTTCCATTCGCTCACAAAATAGAGCAAAAATTCAATTTAAAATACCACGCTAACCTACATTAATTATGAAAAGCATTGCCTTAAAAAAGTTATCTCTTACAAATTTCAAAGGGATTAAAAACCAACACATCGATTTTAGCGATGTAACAAATATTTACGGTGCCAATGGTACTGGTAAAACAACCATATTTGATGCGTTCACCTGGTTGCTTTTTGGAAAAGACAGCCAAGACCGAAAAGACTTTGATATTAAGCCGCTAGACAAAAACGGATTGCCAATTCAAAAAATAGAAAATGAAGTGGAAGGCGTTTTGGATGTAAACGGTGAGGAAATCGTTATTAAAAGAATACACCGCGAAAAATGGGTAAAGAAAAGAGGATTTTCAGAACCTGAATTTACCGGAAACGAAACGGTTTATTTTTGGAACGAAGTGCCAATGAACGCCAAAGAGTTCACTAGCAAGATTAATGATTTGCTTGATGAATCGGTATTCAAACTTATTTCAAATCCTTTAGCGTTTAATAACCTAAAATGGCAGGATAGAAGAAAAGTATTGATCGATATTGCCGGAGATATTAATGTTGATTATGCTTCAAACGGCTTAAGTCACATTTTACAACTCACCGAAAAGAAAACTATTCGCGAATTGCAGTTAGAAAATGCTTCAAAAGTAAAAAAGGTAAAAGAAGAATTAAAGCAAATACCAACGCGCATTGATGAAGTGCAAAAATCAAAGCCGGTTCCGCTGTTATTTGAAGATTTGGAAAAAGAATTGTCGCTTAACGAACAAAGATTGAACGATATTGATTTGCAGTTGCAAGACGCTTCTAATCAAAATCAAGAGTTTATCAATAAGAAAACCTCTATTCAAAATCGAATTTTTGAACTCAAAACGCAAATCAGTACTATTGAAAACGAATTGCGAAATAAAGCTGCCAATAAAACGATGGTTGACACCTCAAAGGTTGACACATTAAAGCAACAGTTATCAAACCATCAGTACGAATTAACAAACGCTCAAAACAACTTACAGCAAGTTGATAACAAAATCACTTCATCTAAAAAACAATTGGAAAGTATTGATTTTGATATGCAGAAATTGCGTGAAGAATGGCAATCGGTTAATTCTGAAAAATTGACTTTTGATGAAAGCGCATTTCATTGCCCGGCATGTAAACGCGAGTTTGAGAGCGGTGATGTAGAAGCAAAACGAAATGAGCTTACAATTAATTTCAACACCTCAAAGAAAAACAGACTTGATGCTATCACTCAAAAAGGTTCACAACTAAAAAACGAAAAGGAGTTTCTTGAGCAAAATTTAAAAGGTTTTGAAAATCAGAAAAACAGCGCTTCTGAATATATTACGAAACTTAATAGTGAAGTCACATCAATTAATGCAGCAATTGAATTGGAACAAAATGTACTAAATTCTGCTGATACTAAATCTTTTAATGATTTGTTTACTGAAATGCTTTTAACGCATCCAGATTACGACAGTCTTAAAATTGAGTTGAACAACAAAGAAACCGAATTAAGCACCATTCAGCCTACAAACAATGAAGATTTGCAAATTCATAAAACTGCTATTCAAAATCGTATCAAAGAAATTAACGAAAAGTTAGGTACTAAAATTCAAATTGCAGCCGCTAACAACCGTATAAAAGAATTAGAGCAAGAAGAATCGCAATTAAGCAATTCGCTTCTGGAATTGGAAAAACAACAGTTTGATATTGAAAAATTCATAAAGCTAAATATTGAAGCTTTAGAAGAAAATATCAACAACAAGTTCCAGCTAGTTACTTTCAAATTGTTTGATACGCAGATTAACGGTGGTGAAGTTGAATGCTGTGAAGCTCTAATAAATGGCGTTCCATTTCATAGCGCAAATACGGCATCGCGAATTAACGCAGGAATCGATATTATAAATACATTATCTGAATTTTACAATGTTAGCTCACCCGTATTTTTAGACAATAGAGAATCAGTTTCTTATTTAATTGATACAAAATCGCAAATCATAAACCTTATTGTAAGTGAAAAAGACAATGTTTTAAGAGTTGATAATGTATCGTCTGAATTCATAATATCTGCTTAACCAACCACTCTAATCCATGGGAAAAATAATTTCTTATGGAACTCAATATAATTCTTGAAGTAGTTACAGAGGAGACCAACACCACACCCGATGTTTTAAAGTCTCCTCTTCGAAAAAGAGCAATTGCCGATGCACGCTTTTTATTTTTCTGGTTCGCATTCTACTTGACAAACAAGTCTTGTAAAGAGATTGGAGATTATTTAGGCAGAAAACACAATACCGCTATACATGGTGCCAACAGGGCAACCGAATTAAAAAAATACCATAAAGATTTTAAACAAAAATTTAAAAATATTAACGATAAACTTAACTTATCATGAACACACAAAATCCAAACCCAAACCCAAACACACAAGTATCTGAAGTAAAAAAAGATATATCTACACAGGTGCTTGCAAAAGTAGAATCATTTCAAAAGTCTGGCGAATTAGTTCTGCCAAAAGATTACATAGTTGAAAACGCTTTAAAATCTGCTTACATCATTCTTTCGGATCCTAAAAACAATCTTATTGAAAAATGCGATAAAGCATCGGTTGCAGAAGCATTATTAAAAATGGTTGTTTACGGAGTTTCGCCGATCAAAAAACAATGTTATTTCATTCCTTATGGGCAAAAATTAGAATGTTCTATTTCTTATGCCGGAAACATTGCAATTGCTAAAAGATATGGCAATCTTAAATCAATCAAAGGAAACGCAATTTTTGAAGGTGATGTTTTGGAATTCGAAGTTGATGCAATGAGCGGTCGCAGGAAAATAATCAAACACACTCAGTCTTTAGATAGTATTGGCAGTACAATTTTAAAAGGCGCTTATGCTGTTTATGAATTGAAAGACGGTACCGTAGATGTTGAAATTATGAACATAAAACAAATTCAGGCTGCTTGGGGTCAAGGTGGTTCAAAAGGCAATTCTCCGGCACATAAAAACTTCCCTGATCAAATGGCAGTCAAAACCGTTATTAACCGAGCTTGTAAATTATTGATCAGCAGTTCAGACGATTCAATCCTATACGATCCATTAGAAGAAAACGATTACGTTGATACTGAAAAAGGTAAAGTTCAACACGAAATCAACCAAAATGCAAATAACGAAACAATAGGATTTGAAAACTATGAAGAAGCTGAAATCGTTGAAGAAAACCATCAGGAAATCATCGACAATCATAATGAGGTGGTTGAACAAGAAGCACCGCAAACAGTAATGGATGGACCAGGGTTTTAATTTAAAAAGTGAAATATGAAAATCTATAAATATAATTTAAGTGAACTAAATCTTTTTAAAAATTACAGTTCAATTGAGCTAAAAACAATCTTGAGTATATTTTCAATATTGGCTTTTAGACAAAAAAATCTTTCTGCCCCTCATAAATTAATTCTTAATTCTCAATTCTTAAACACTAACGGAAGTAACGTTTTTATATCATTAAAAACATCAAGTTTTGAAATATCAAAACATAAATTTAGTAGTGATAAACCAGGAGGTAGACAACAAAAAGAAGTTATTCAAACGCTTGAAAGTATTAGTTCAAAGCATGGGACTCTAAAAATAAGTTTTTGTAACACGAACGAAATTCGCGTATTAATTGATCCGATTTTAACAGATACTCAGGTTTTTAAATTCATTTACTCAAATATTGATTTTATTTACAAATTCAATAACTACTTTACCTTTAACAAAGGTACTTCAAGAGTGAGTGAGCTTTTTTTTAGATCGTTTATTTTCATTTTATCTCAAAACACAACCTTTGAGATAACAAAAAATCTACTGTTTGAAATTATAGCTCCAAAACATTTCTCTAAAAGTAGAATAAATTTAATAGATGAACAGTTGGAAGAAGTTGTTGATTTTTTAAAAAAAATAAAAGTTATTAAATCTTTTAAAAAGGAACACAAACCTCTGTTTCTTGGAGGGGATCATTTTAAGTTCATTATCAATGAACCTTAAAGTAATTGCACGATTAGACTTAATAATCGTGCTTTTTATAAATATCAATTATGGCAAAATGGAAACTTCAACACAGTAAAAGCAAACCTGCTTGGAATATTGTAGGCACGCAATTGGGTGGTAGATATAAAATCGCACAATTTTCATACTTAATTAGTCAAGACTTTTCTGAAGAATGGAATAATAAAGAAATGGATGAGCAAAGGCAAAACGCTTTGAAATGTATTCACGCCGAAGATATGTTTGAAATCCTTGACACATTAGAAAATGACGATAATTCAATACCGAATTTTTTATGGTCTAAAATTCAAAACGTCTTAAAAAGAATTAAAGATGAACCTTAAAGTAATAGGCACAGGAAGCCAAGGTAACGCATACCTTCTCTACAACAAAGAGGAGGTATTGCTTATTGAATGTGGTGTTGTTATCAAAAAGATAAAAGAAGCTTTAAATTACGACTTTTCAAAGGTTGTAGGCTGTTTGATTTCTCACGAACATGGCGATCATAATAAAGCGATAAAAGATGTTCTTTCTGCCGGGATTAAAGTTTACGCAAGTCATGGAACGTTAGAAGCATCCGGAGTAGCAGAACATCACAACACTCACCCTATTCAATCAAAAAAAATATATCAAATCGGAAACTTTAAAATTATTCCATTTGATATACGGCACGATGCAAATGAACCTTTAGGTTTTTTAATACAGCATCCCGAGTGTGGTGTAACATTATTTTTGACGGATAGCTTTTATTCGCCTTACAAATTCAACGGTTTAAACAACTTGATAATTGAAGCTAATTTTTGTGAGGACATCATCGACCAAAAATTAAAGTTTGATAGAAAGTTTTTAAGAGATCGTATTTTAAAATCACACCTATCTATTCAGAAGTGTATCGATCTGCTTAATGTGAATGATTTAACGGCAGTTAACAACATTGTTTTAATCCATTTATCTGATTCCAACTCTAACGAAATAGAGTTCCAAAAGAATGTCCTAGAAGCAACCGGAAAGAATACCATTGTTGCGTATAACGGACTTGATATTCTATTTAATAAAAATCCTTTTTAGAATGAGTATCACATCAAAAGAAAATATTCAAAAAGAACTCGGGGAAATACAAAATTTCCTTGAGATTACTCTCAGCGAGGATATAAATGAAGCTGTTGTTCGCGGTAACGATTTAGCAGTTTATATGGCTCGTTCTGGAAAGCTTTTAGCTGATGCTAAAATTCATAAGGATGAAGCGCTTAAAAGCGAAACAATGGCACGAATAAAAGAGCTTTTGAGTTTGCCAGCAAGTACTTCAAATAAATTCATCGAAACATTAACCAAAGATGAAAATCATCTTGTTACATGGGCTGATAGAATTAACGCAGCATGTTCGCGCCAATTAGAATGGTGTAGGACTGTAATTTCAAAAGGTAAGGCAGAATATCAAGCCTTACATTCATATCAAGGATAGTAAATTATTTATTATGTTAGTAATCAATCATCATGAAAACCTACCTGAAAACCAAAAACATTTCGACCAAAACAAACGACATTTTTCTGCGCAGTGTAGTATCGTTTTACAAGCTTTGCAACGCGGTGAACGACTTACTACTATTACGGCCTTAATGAAATACAAAATAGGCGATTTAAGGCGAAGAATCAAAGACCTTAAAGATTATCACAACGTTGATATTCAATCTTCTTTTGTTCCAGGAACACGATTCAAAGAGTATTTTTTAAACAACTAATCACAAACTTTTTTACATGAAAGATCCTGCATTTTTACTTTATTCAAAAGATTTTCAATCCGGTACTCAGGATATGAGTTGTGAAGAGGTTGGAGCTTACTTAAGGCTTTTATTGTATCAACATCAAAATGAAAAAATACCGAATGAAAAAGAAAGATTGATGCGAATAACGGGTATTTTTTTAGAATCAAAATTTGATGCAATTTGGGAAATGGTTGGTAAAAAATTCAACCAAACGGACAACCATTTGGTTAACCAAAGGCTTAACCGAGAGGTCAACGAAAGAGCAACCGGCAAACCTAAAAAAATAGCTTCGGCAACTTTTGCCGGGCTTATTTCTAAGTCAAATTTAAACTTAAAACAAACGCAAAAAATCAAAAAAAGTTTCCAAATTTCTGATTTTATATATGAAAATGGAATTTTAATTAATGATGAAAACCTAATAAAATCAAGCGTTAGAGAGTGGTTTAATAAAATGGTTAACCAAATGGTTAACAATTTAGCAGATGCAAATGCAGATGCAAATGCAAATGCAAATATAAATGTAGATAAAGATAAAGGGGGTGTGGGGGAAAAAGAAAACAAAAAATTCATTCCGCCATGTTTAGATGATGTTGTTGATTTTTTTAAAGAAAATGATTTTCCTGAAAATTACGCCCAGCATGTTTTTAAATACTACAACGATGCAAATTGGAAAGATTCTTCCGGCAAGCAGGTTTTGTCTTGGAAACAAAAAATGCGCGCCGTATGGTTTAAAGATGATAAAAAAATAAGTCAAAATGGAAAATCAACATTCTCAACAAACCGATAATCTAATTGGCAAAGGAATTGGCAGGCATAAATATGCCGAGCTAAAATCAAAAGATCCTAAAATTCTCACAGAATTTGAAAAAAGGCAAATAGAAATTTATGAACATCGTAACAACCGTGGAAAAGAAGCCAATGCTTATATTCATGATTATTTCGAAAAAATAAGCAAACCAAAACCGGTACGAGAAATAAAAATCGAAGCTAACCAACTTTTTTCGGCTTTTAAAAATCAATTCGAAATTGAACAAAATAAAAAATTTGTTTTAAACGAAATTACACGTGAAAATATAGCGCCATTTCTCTACTATTTTTCAAATGATAAAAAATTCTTTAGCTGTAAAAATCTCACAAATTTATCAAAACCATCTTTTGAAAAGGGGCTTTTAGTTATCGGAGATTTTGGAAACGGAAAAACAACTGTTTTTAAAACTTTTGAAAGTTTATTTAAAAAATTACCAAGCCATATTTTTACCGGATACACCGCAAATTACGTTGTTTCTGAATTTGAAAAATGTTCTGATGAAGAATTAAGAAAAGACTTTGAACGCAGAATGTTCAAAGGGCGTAGGTATTTTGATGACTTAAAAACAGAGCGTATCGCATCAAATTACGGCAAAGTAAATATCTTCAAAGAAATACTCGAAGAACGTTACAATAGGGAATCAAAAACTTACATCTCATGTAATTACAAAGATCAATTCCCTAACGACATCAACGAAGCTTTGAAAGAGTTTGGAGAAAAATACGGTGGACGTGTTTACGATCGATTATTTGAAATGTTCAACATCATTGAATTTAAAGGAAAATCATTTAGAGTATGAAAGCAATCACAATAAAACAACCATGGGCTTATCTTATAGCATCAGGCGTCAAAGACATCGAAAACCGTACTTGGAAAACTCACTTTCGAGGAAGAGTTTATATTCACGTATCGGCAAAAAAGGCTAATTTTTGGTTAACAGAGCAAGCGTCTATTGTTCATGATGAATTAGTAAAAATCAGCCTTGATGATTATAAAAAAACTACAGGTTTATTCTCCGCTATCATCGGAGAAGTTGATATTGTTGATTGTGTGATAAATCATCCGAGTATTTGGGCTGAAAAAGGGTTTAATTATGCTTCATATGATGGAACGCAATACAAAGAAGTTTACAATTGGGTACTTGCAAATCCAATTCTATACGAAAAACCAATCCTAAACGTTAAAGGGAAGTTGAGTTTTTGGGATTTTGACCCTTCAATTTTGAATAATGTCTAAAAAAGAACTCTGGCTACAAGAAAACCTTGTTGAAATCAGGAATAAAAACCTACAAACACCCATAAAATTAGATCAAGCAACAACGATTATGAATATTGAAAAATATTTGAATTGTTTAGAAAAATCACTACTACATACTTCCAATAAAAAACTAGAAAGGCTTTTTGTGGATAAAATTGAAGCATTATTGAAACTATAATTTTTGAACAATGGCGGATAATTCAGAATTCAAACACACAAGGCATCAAATTGAAAGAAAAGAAGCCTTAAAAGCTCAAGAAATTGCTAGAAAGCAAACAGCCGAAAAAATTAAAGCAGGCGCAAAATATGTTTCTGGCCCGATTAGAAGCATGATTTTAAAAAAATAATTTTTAACCTAAATTTTTATATCACATGATTAATTTATTTAATACCCAAATCGAAAGTTTATCAATCCACCGTGTGGGAAATAAAAGCCGTAACGAAGCGGTTTTTTTATCTGAAAATAATTTCAGATTAAACGATGAAGTTACACCGCTTTTAAAAGAATATTTCTTCAAACCTTTTCGTGAAAAAGAAGAAAATTACTACCAATTTGCACACGATGTTGATTTAGATTATAACGATGTTTATCAATTCGCAAATGAGATTTTCTCTAATCCGAATAAAGCGCACGATGTTTCAAAAAAGATTACAAAGCATCTTTACGAACAATCAAACCATCCGCATATTAAAAACGGTGAGGTTTATGTCTGCTACCTTACAAACGTTACCATTGATAACAATGTTGTTGATGCAATAGGAATATTCAAAAGTGAAATAAAAGCAGATTTCATTCAGTTTCAAGAAAAGGAAAGTAACCTAGAAATGGAATTGAAGCAGGGAATAAATTTGTCAAAATTGGATAAAGGCTGCATTATTTTCAACTACAAAAAAGAAGAAGGCTATAAAATCTTAACAATAGATAGCAATCGTTATGATGCGCGTTACTGGATGGAACATTTTTTATCGGTTGATACTTTTCAAGATGAAAAATTCAACACTAAAAAATACTTGAAGTTTGTTCAGGATTTTGCAAAAGACGTGGTATTACCTGCCGAAGATAAAAAAGAAGAAGTGATGTTTATGAACCGATCAGTAAACTACTTCGCTAAAAATGACGAGTTTGAAGAGGAAAATTTTATAAATGAAGTAATTGAAAATCCTGACTTACAAGCTGAATTTAAAAGCTATAAAACAGACCGTGCCGAGAAGTACTCAATCGAAGATTTAAGCACATTTCCGATTGATAATGGAGCTGTTTCGGAAGCTAGAAAAAAGATTAAAAATGTTATTAATCTTGATACGAACGTAACTATCAAACTTGATTTTATCAATCCTGAATCTACCGAAAAGTTCATTGAAAAAGGTTGGGACCAAGAAAAGCAGATGTACTATTATCTTGTTTATTTTAATAAAGAACAAAAATCGTAGAGTTATGGATTACATAGTATCAGTTAAATCAACAATTCAAGTAAGCAATGAATCCTGGGAAAGAGTTCTAATTGTTGGAACATTTCACAAAGAGAATTCAATTGAAGATATATTTAATTGGGCTGAATCAAAGAAAGGCGATTTGTCAACAATTAAAATTCACAAGAATGAACAAAATAGATAAAGTAGCAGCGGTATTATTTACCGCTTTTTTAGTGTTTAATTTTTTAAGGATACTATTATGAAAGGAACAGATCATTTTAAAACCGCCATTCAAAACCACTTGAATGGTTTAGCTGCAAAAGATGAATTATTTGCCGATAGTTTGAAAAAAGATAATAAAAATATAGATGACTGCATCACTTACATCTTAAACCAAGTAAAAGCATCAGGTTGTAACGGCTTTGCAGATGAAGAAATATATCAAATGGCAGTTCATTACTATGATGAAGATGATATTGCTATCGGAAAGCCATTAAACGGAACTGTTGTTGTTAATCATACAGCTACTAATAAGTCAAAGGTAAATATAGAAAAACCTAAAAAAGTAGCGAAGCCTACTAAAAAACAGAAAGTTGTTGAAATGGACACATCAAAACAGGTATCACTTTTTGATTTTGAAGGTGTATGAAACCAAGAACAAAAGCCCAAGTTGAAGTCTTTAATTTAAGTAAAATTGTACTCGATGTAGAAGATAAAATTAAAGACTGGGCTTTCAAAGAGTGCAACGAACATATTGGAATAGCAACTAAAAAATACTTTTGGTGTATTGATTGCGGAAACGAACATTCTATAGACATGGTTGAAAACAATAAAGTAACCTGCCCTGCCTGCAATACTGAATTAAATATTACAAAATCATTGAAAAGAACGTTCGAACAAAGTTACTACGTTGCTTTTGCGGAAGTTTTAGGCGATTATCAAGTTGTTAGATTGTTTGAAATAATTTCATATCACAAAAAATATACAAAAGCTATTTTTAGCATACGAGAAAACGTAATGCAATTTATTCCTCCAGATCATTCGAAAATTCAGTATATCGGAAGAATGTGCAACACTGGCGCTGGTAATCCAAGATATGGAGCTTTAGAGAACAGAAAACCGTCTTACTACAAGGAACAATGCTACAATCCGTATCCTTTCAAATACTATCCTGGATCACAATTCAAAGACGAATATTCTAAATACGGAATAAACCACGAACTACAAGGATTAACGTTTTTAGGAGCATCAAAAGTACTTAAATACAACAATAAAGCAGAAACGTTATTAAAGGCAAAACAATTTAGCTTATTTGCTCATACAAATTATCATCCAAACCTCATCGCTACATATTGGGCATCAATAAAAATAGCTATGCGAAATAATTATGTTGTAGCAGATGCAAGTTTGTGGCTTGATTACCTTGATTTACTTTCGTATTTCTTAAAAGATCTGAGAAGTCCGAAATATCTATTTCCAATTGACTTAAATAAAGCGCATGATAGGTTAGTCGAAAAGAAAAAGAAAATTGATAAAGAAAAAGAGTTAAAAGAGCGTTTAAAACAAATTAAACAAGAACAAAAGAATTACTCTCAAAAAATTCAAGACTTTGTTGGATTGGAATTTTCAAAAGGAAAATTATCGGTAAAAGTTTTAGAAACTATTCAGGATTTTATTGATGAAGCTGATACGCACAAACATTGCGTTTATACTAATAAGTATTATTCAAAAGATGATTCTTTAATATTTTCTGCTACTTATAACGGTAAAAAAGTAGAAACGGTTGAACTTTCACTTTCAAAATTAAAAATTATTCAATCTAGAGGATTTGGAAATGAAGCTACCAAGTATCATAAATCAATTATATCTCTAGTTAACGAAAATTTAGATTTGATTTCACAACGAAAAAATAAACTACAAAATACTGCTTAAAAAATGCGCAAAAACAGATTTGACACCATAGGCTACTTATTTGTAGCCTTTATTTTTTTACTAACAATTTTAATGATGTATTTATGGTAAAATCAACACAAGACAAAATAGTACACGCTATTCTTTCATCACAATTAGCGTTAAACAACAATGAAGATTTAAAAAATTCATTGCCAAATGTATTTTCAAAAACTTTAAAATCACGAACAAACAACTATTTAGAAGAACTTATCAAACGCGAAAAAGATTTTGACTTACTTTTTGATAAAGAAGAAGATTCTTTAAAACAAGTTTATAATGTTCTTGAGAAATTCACAAGTGTAATATCAAAAATCCCAATTTGGGAAATGGAAAATTTCACACAAGTAGTAAAAGCTTATTTTAAAGACCGAAGTAGTATTGAGGGAATTGTAAAAAAGATAAATAGATGAAAGAGAATATTATAAGTGTAGTCAATAGACTATACGGTATTGATGGAAATGATATTTTTAATCATACACGAAAAAAAGAAATTGTTCAAATAAGGTATCTTATATTTTACTTTTTAAGAGAAAATAGAAAATGGACATTTAGAAAAATAGGTGAATTTTTCAATTTAGACCACGCTACTGTAATTTATGGCGCAAATTCTTTTAAAAACGGTTTGGAAATCTATAAAAAAGACAGAATTAACTTCCTAAAATTCCAGAATTTTATGGAAAACAAAGGGCCTTTAGATAAGTATTTGCTTGCTGAATTCATTAATGACAATGAAAAGTATTTAAGCAACGATTTAAAAGAATATTTAAAAGTTAGGTTGTAAAATTAGTAGCTAACGTTACGTTTCGGGGCATATACGCTGCCCCGAAATTGCAAAACATAAGTTGAACAGCGTATCGTCCGCAGAGGTAGCGTATATGCCTTGTTAGCGGTTCGGTGCGGTAAATGAAAACAAAATGACAGTCAAAGAATTGAAAGAAAAAATCGCAAACCTACCTGATAGTATGGATGTGTTTGTTGCTGAACGAAAAACAGAGTTTACATACGGACTTGTAAACAGTGCCTTTGTGAAGATGATAAACTTTATGGAAGAGCCAGATGGTGAAGTTTTAGCACAGGATAATGTTCTTGTTTTGGACGAGGAATAGCACTTGTAGGTAACGGGGCGGCGGCTTTACGAAGTTCTTTTTCCGAGCTTGCTCGGGGAAAGGATTTTGCAAAACCGCATGATGTGCGAAGTTCGCGAAGCGACAAGCGCATCGTGCGGTGCAGGCGCCGCCCCGATGTAGCGAAAGGAGCGTAAGCGGATTTCGCTACATCGTTATCGCATAACAGTAGTTTAGGAAAAGTAAGCCTAATCTATCGTAGTTAAAAACCAAGATTACAAGTACAAAAACAATTATAAATCTAGTCTATTGCCTAAATTACTGTTATGCAGTGTTAGCAAATCGGCTTTTTAAAACTTAAAAAAATGGAAAGAGTATTATTATTTATCGACTTTGAAATTGAAAGCTGTGAAAACAGAATTGACGAAGAAAAAAACGAAATTACTAGGCTAGGATTAAAAGAAAGAATGAAAGCTTTTAAAGAGGTAAAACATAGATTAGAAAGTGAATTAGACCACGACAATGGGATGCCTCAATTAAGAGCGTTTGGCTCAATTCCTTTGAATGGCATTGCTAGGTAAGCTGTTTGCTAACGGTTTGGCTATGCGTTCGGCTGACGATAGGAAGCCTGGAGTATAGCCGTTGTTATGCACTGATGCGGATTATTAATCTTAAAACTTTAATAGAATGAAGATACTAATAGCTTGTGAGGAAAGCCAAGCAACAACAATTGAACTTAGAAAACTTGGATTTGAGGCTTATAGTTGCGACTTACAGGATTGTAGTGGTGGACACCCTGAATGGCACATAAAAGACGATGTTTTGAATGTGCTAAATGAAGGCTGGGATATGATGATAGCTCACCCGACTTGCACGTACTTAACTAACAGCGGTGTTTGCTGGCTTTACAATAAAGACGGAAGCCGAAATGAGGAAAGGTGGCAAAACCTTAAAGATGCTGCTGAATTTTTTAAGAAGTTGCTTGATGCACCAATTCCTTTAATTGCGATTGAAAACCCAATACCTCATAAATATGCGGTTGAATTGATTGGTAGAAAATATGACCAATTGGTGCAACCCTATCATTTCGGACATACAGAAAGCAAAGCAACTTGTTTTTGGTTAAAAGGGCTACCTAAGTTGATAGCCACGAATGACGTAAAAGAGCAATGGAAGCAACTCCCAAAAAATGAAGCTCAAAGATTACACTATTTGCCACCTGGTCCAGAACGTGCAAAACTACGTTCAAAGACTTTTCAAGGTGTGGCACAAGCTATGGCGAAACAATGGGGAAACTTCCTTATGGAACACAAACGTAGCATTTGTGCATAACGTGTCGCAGCTAAAAAATCGGGCGGATTAAAGCCCACAAACTTTGAATTATGAACGAACAATTGCAAATACCCTTAGACCAATCGAAAAGCGATAACCCCGCCTGTTTTTTAGGTGATGTTAGAGCAAGTGCCCTAATTAGTGATTGCGGAAAATATCGTTATTCTTTGACCCGCATTTGGGATTCAGAAAAGCCGAAAGTGTTGTTTATAATGCTGAACCCATCAACCGCAGATGGTGAGCAAGACGACCCAACAATTAGAAGATGTATTGGATTTGCGAAGGCGTGGGGATATGGAGGATTATATGTCTGCAACTTATTTGCTTATAGAGCTACAGACCCGAAAGAATTATTGAAAGCGGATAACCCATTTGGCGATAAAAATATATGGTGTACCAAGAAATTAGCTGACAGGGTTGATAAAGTGATTTGTGCGTGGGGCAATCGGCCAATCCTGAAAAAAGTATTGAAGGGTCAAAGCGAAATGGATTTGGTTCGTTTTGCGGAGGGCAAGCTATACGCTATTGACTTTGCGAAAGACGGAACGCCCAAACATCCACTATACTTGAAATCGGAGCTTGTACCCCGTGCGTTGTCGGGGCATTTGCTCTAACACCGATATACACGCAATAAAAGTAATACTTATAACTTATGAAGCCTTTAAAGTACAGCGAAGTATTTGTTTTAAAAATAAGCAAAACACAAAAACAAACGCTTCAAAAAATTAAACAACGTGGTTTTGTGGTGCAAAAGTTTGTTCGTGAAGCAATAAAAGAAAAAATCAATCGAGATCATGCAGATTTACAACCAAAACCAACAATTGAAGACTGTCCTTTTTAATAATATTTTAATAACCCAAAATATGAAAAATAAAATTTCCATTGGCATAGATCCAGATTGTGATAAGTCTGGATTTTCTTTGATTAATGGCGAGCATTACGAACTGCAAACATTAACCTTTTTCGATATATTCAAGCGGTTTAAAGAACTTATCCTACTTCATGGCACCGAATGTATCACCGTTTACATTGAATGCGGATTTTTAAATAAATCAAATTGGCATAAAATAGTAAATCAATCGGCTAATGTAAATGCAAAAATAGGAGAAAGAACAGGCGCTAATTTTGAAGTTGCTAAAAAACTATGCGAAATGTGCGAATATTTAGGATTGAAATATATCCAAGTTAGACCAACACGGAGAAAATTAGATGCATCCACTTTTAAATCAATTACTAAAATAAATCAGCGCACAAACCAAGAAATGAGGGATTCGTTTATGTTGATTTTTGGGAGGTAAGTTATTAATGAATATTTAAAATAAGAATTATGAAAGCAACTATCAAAGTAGAAAAAGAGTTTGACTTAAAAACATTAGAAGTTTTTGCAAAAGTAAGATATTGGGAAGATTCATCTGTAAACGAAGAAGACGATACAGAGAATGGAGATTTAATTCCTTGTAAGGTTGATGATAATTGGTGCCCCATTATTGATATTGATACTGGAATTATTACCAATTGGGAAAAAGGAAAAACAGCAGAAATTCATTACAAAGTTTGCGATTGTTGTGCTTGGGGAATAAAAGATATCGAAGGTAATCTTGTTTTAAAATCTGAAGGTGATTATGTTCCAGGTACACTTTCCCCTAAAGAGCCTGGTTATGGTGATTATATCATAATGGATATAAGTGAAGATGGTACAATTCAAGATTGGCATTTCTATATCGAAGATTTTATCAAAGAAGACGAATATTAATGCAAACTAAACGCCAATCACTAATCGAAACGGTTACATCTACATTGATAGGTTTAGCCGTTTCATTTTTAACTCAAATTATCGTTTTCCCAATATATAATTTAGAGGTTAATTTTAATCAAAATTTACAAATCACAGCTATTTTTACCGTTGTATCTATTTTTCGTGGGTACTGCGTAAGAAGGCTGTTTAATAAGAAGAAAGTATGAAAGCAAATGAATTAAGAATAGGAAACTATGTAAACATAGATGGTTATTTTATAAATGTAGATTCTATAACCAATGTTGGAATTTGGTATATAGGAAAAGATTTAAAATTGTCATCTGAATTTATGAGCAACATTAAACCAATCGAACTAACAGAAGAAATTTTGTTGAAGTGTAGGTTTAAATACAGACCATGTGGAATACAAGGCGCTGATATGTGGCAAGGTTTAGCCTATTGGGATTATAAAGAATTACATTTAAGAGGGGATAAAAATATTAAATACCCTTTAAAGGTACAAGGTTTTATTAATTCTGAAATTAAATATCTACACCAACTTCAAAACCTTTACTTCGCATTAAAGGGTGAAGAATTACAAATTAATTTATAAATTTATGACTAGATTTTTAATTGATAATGGCAGAATTTTGTTTTAAATGCTCCAAAAAGCTCGGTTTAGATTTTGATGGATTTTACGAGGGTGAAACTTGCGAAAGCTGTGGCATCGTAAAGTCTAAAAACATTAATATTTTCAAAAGATTTTTAAATTTTATGTATTATATGCTAATTAAGCGATAATTTAAAATATCGTTTGACTGACCGATAAAAAAGCTACTCAATCACGAGTGGTTTTCTTCTTCTTTTGCCAATAAATAACCCAAATGCACTAATGTTTTTGCACCGTATTTAATTCTGATTTTCCGCACTTCTTTTTCAATGGAACTTAATCCATTAGGCTCAATGTTATTTTTCTTCAATTCTTCGGATATTTCTTTTTGCGTTAATCCGATTTTTAGCAGCATGATAACGTAGCTATGGAAGTCGTTTGGCTTCATAGAGTTTTTAAATTTTTAGGCAAATTATCAGTTCTACGACCCAACGCATTTATCGCTTTTTCAAACATCAGATTTAAATCTGTTTTACCTTCCTGGTCTTCAAAAAAGAAATTTACATTTATCACTTTTGCAATCTTCAAAAAAGTATCTAAAGTAGGTTTATATTTTAGCGCAAAAAAACGGTTTACATTTGATTGTAATAACCCCGTATTATCAGCTATTTCCTGCTGTGTAATTCCTTTGCTTTCTGCGATTTCTTTAAGAAGTAAAACGAGCAATTTCCACTGCTCGTTATTATTATTATTGTATTCCATATCCTATTAAATTGTTAAGACCTTCTTTGTATTCTTCTTTAAAATCTCTTAATACTCTTTGTTTTTTAAGTTCTGAAAGATCTTCAAAATTCTTGCACCACGCTCTTAAGTTAGTATCATGTGTTATGTATCTATCGCCGAAAGCAGCCTTTTGTTGATCATTTAAATTGTTCCAATCTTTTATTAGAGATTCTTGATTATTGTTTGTTTGTAAATTTTTCATAATTAATTAGTTTTTGTGTTCGTAATATTCTGCTTCTGCCATTCTTTTTTGAAAATTCTTGTAATCCGCATCTATTACTGCTTGGCTTGATTTTGCAATTTTTTTAAAAACTTTTGCTTTTGGCATTTCTTCAATTTCTACAACTTCTACAGTTGATTTCGCGAACATCTTTAATTTACCTTTATTATCTTCTGTAATAAAGAAATCACCTCTTTCGCCTGTTACTTTGTAAGTTGTGTTGTTGCTGATAATTGCTTTCATAATAATCTTGCCGTATTATCGAGTTGCCGCCTCTTTTTAAAGTTTGCTGTGTAAATCACTTCCTTAACTCTTATACAAAGATACAACTATATTTTAAATTATATCATATATGATATAATTATTTTTGTTTTTTTTCAAAATTTAACATTTGCAACGGTTTTACTGGGTTTATAAAACAAAAAAAAGCGACACATTTCTGCATCGCTAATAGATAGTTTCTCCTTTCTTTTGCAATGTGCAAATAATGCACATTAGTTAAACTAATCCAAATCTTTTTAAAACAAAATAACCCAACCCACCAATTACACAACCACCTACAATCCACAGCCAAAACGGCTCTCTACCTTTTGAGGATTGTTTTTGTTGTAAATCGGTTTTTGTTTCTGTTTGCGCATTCTCTTTGCGTTCTGTTTGCGTGTTTTCTTCGGTTGCAGCAACTTTATTGCTTTTGTTATCCGTTTGTTCGGTTTTTGCAATATCGTTTGTCTGTGATGATTTTTGACTAACCTGCGGATTTTTAAAAGTCCATTTGTTGCCGTTTTTATCTTCAAACGTTGCTTCATCAGATTTTATTTGCATCCACGCTTCAAAGAATGATTTATCGGCAGTTGTTTCCGTTTTGGAAATAACTTGGTTTTCTTCAACCGTTTCTTTTTTTGCAACGGTTGAATTATCAATCACAGAAACGTTTTCGGTCTGCGTTTCTTTAAAATCGGTTGTGCTTTTTTTGGTTTTGCACGACCATGTTGCTATTATCAGCAAAATGGTTATAAGTAGATGTATTTTTTTCATTTTATAAATGTTTATATTCTGTTTTCGCATCAAAAGACGGACAATCTTTCGCAACGTTTGGGAAATCTCTATGACCTTGAATAATAGCATTTGGATATTTAGCTTTTAAACCACAAATAATTTGCAAAAGTGTTCTTTTCTGCGCTTCGGTTCGGTTATCAATTGCTTTTCCTTTATCGTCTATTCCCCCAATGTAGCTAACGTGTATTGATTGGCTGTTATAGCCTTTTACGCCGTTGCAAATTGTTTCATCGAGCGCCAATCGTTCATGATCTCCGTTAGGTTTTACAATAATATGGTAGCCAGGTTGTTTCCAACCCAAATTTCTTTTCCAATAATTTCGGATTGATTCTACAGTGGTGTTTGGCTTTGTTGCCGTGCAGTGTACGGCTATGTATTTAATTGTTCTCATAATCCTCTATTATTAAATTTTTCTAAATCGTTAATCATTTTTTGTAACTCTCTTTTTTCTAAGCGTTGGCGCTTTAAGTCCCTTTCACGCTGACGTATTGTTTTTAATTCAATTAGCAGTTGTTGTTTTCTTTCGTCTAATTTTTCAGAAACATTTAATTGAAATTCAACACTTGTTTTTAATACAGTAAGTGCTAGTGTGTCTTTTTCAAATTGCGTTAAATCTTCATTTGTTTTGTCGTATTTTTCAGATGTAATTTGCTGATATGGTTTGATTCCTAAAAACAGAAATGGAACCACAAAAAGTATCTTTCTCATTTTAAAACCTCCTTTCTTTTTTGAATCTCTTCTTCTAACTTTTCAATTTCTTTCGATTTTTTGATATTAGTATTTGAAATATTTTCTTGAACCTTTTGCATATAATCGTAAGTGAATTCGAGATATTCGCGCTGCTCTGCTTTCAATTCATTTCGGACTTCTTCTTTTAGCACAATCATTTTATTTTGAACATCGTTCAATGTTTTTTTGAGCTCTTTATTTTCGTTTTGCAGACTTGTAACCGTTAAACGAAGATTCTCTACAAAGCCGTACCACATGCCAAAACCAGCAATTAAAAAGCCGATAGCACCGCTGCCAAATCTTGTTTTGCTGTATGATTGCAAAAACAGAAGTGTTTTTTTGAATATGTTTAATTTTTCTTCCACTATGTATTTTTTTAAGGCACTTGCACCCATTTCGTTATTTGTTCTGCCCAAATCCATCTGCTGCCTGTTGAACTGCCAAAAGAACTCGTACCGCACATAGAGAGCAATTCACCGCCTACGTTGTATTCATATCCACACGTCGTAAAACAAACTTCGTCACCATCATATTTACCATTTACTAAATCGAATGTATAAGGACCGCCGCCTGCGGTACATCGCACAATCGTCATTGCTAACTGATTATCAATTGCATGTCCTCCCGGAGTGAAATCCAAAACTTCAACACCCGGATTTGGCAAACCTGCGCCTGCTGGTCCTTGTGGCCCTTGCGGACCTTGTGCACCGGTAGCACCTTGAATACCTTGCGGACCTTGTGCGCCTGTCGCTCCTGTATCGCCCTTATCACCTTTATCACCTTTGTCGCCTTTTACTCCTTGAATACCCTGCGGACCAGTTGCGCCCGTATCGCCTTTTAAATCTACGTAAGTACCCCAAGTACCGTTTGGGTTTTCAAAACGTAGTTGCGTGCCACTCCAGCTGTGTGCTGGTTTATCGCCTTTATCGCCGGTATCACCCTTTGGACCCGGGGTAAGTGATATATTCTGAATTTCTTGGTCAACGTATGTTATATCGGCTTTTAGATCTAACTGCCCCAAATTAACTGCATGACCACTTAACGTACCGTTTGGAACAACCGGACTGTGCGTAAAAGTCTTGGTGTCTTGGATTGTTTCAACTCCCGTTTTGCCGACAAACAAACCTAAAGCTTGTGCTTGGGTGTAGGTTTGGGAAAGTAACACATAATTAGCAGGATCGAAGTTACTTGTGTGCCAAAATTCTACGAAATTTTCATTTATATTAGAACGTCTAAAAAACCTATTACCCGACAAAGAAGTCCAATCTTGTAGAACATAGTTAGTACCGGCGGTAGAAAAATACTGCTGAATTAAAAATCCACCACCACTTATTGGTTTATTCGAAGATGTAGACCTTGTGTAAGATAGATATGTTCCTAATGGCGGTGCGTTTAAGTCAATAACGTGATTAGGTAATACACTGTTAGCTACCGCACCTTTTGCTACAAAATTATCCTTTAAACTTTGAGTTGCATCATACGCTTGTTTCCATTGTGAGCTATTACCATGAGAAACTGTGTTTATTTGCTGGTTAAACGTTTTTACACCCTCAAAAGTCTGCGCCCCAGTCGTAACAACCCCAGAAAACGATGCACTCGCAGGTGTTAATTGTAAGGTTAAATCGGATAACCCAACACGTTTAAACGTGTAAACAGTACCTGCTGTTGTGCCGTTTGTGGTTATAATTTGGTCTAGGTAGTTGTTGACTAGCGTTGGTTTGTTTTTAATAAAATCAAATTTTGTAGGATCGGTTTGGTTCCAATCGGCCACAGATTCATTTGGGTTTAAGTGCCAATTAGTACCAACAGACCCTTCTTGTAGCTGAAAATTAGCAAAGTGTATACCCTCGACGGTATCATAAATATGAGGAATATCATAAGTTGCAATAGATTTCGATATAAACGTATGATATATTCTCGTTGGCGTATTAGTAACCAAATGATTAGTAATGTTGTAACTCCCTAAATAATAACTAGCGATTCTTATAGCTTGTGAAATCCCAACAGACGGATCTAAAAATACATCCATTGACCACGTGTAGGTTTTGTTAGGAAATATAGGTGTAGACTGAATTCTAAACGATGTGACGCTAGTTGTTTTTCTTAGCCATTGTTTGCCATCAATTAATGTAGGAGTGAGTCCATTTGAAGCATAATCGGTGCTATAAAAGAAACTTGGAGAATAGTTATTGGAATGCCCTCCAGGATTAGCTAAATTTCTACCACCTATATTTTCTTTAATCTCATCTAACCCCAACCAAGATTGCATACCTGATTTGTTCGTCTGAAAAATCCCGCCGTTTGTTTCAACGAAAACATTGTCGAACGTACTGCCTACATTAAAGTCCGTAAATGTGTAAGTTCCTAAACCTCCTGAACGGTGGTTTGGCCAGTATGTTTGTACTGGTATGTTGGTACCGTCTATTTTGGCTAAACCGTCTTCTATTTGTTCTATTTCT
This sequence comes from Flavobacterium sp. CBA20B-1, assembly GCF_028473145.1. Classification (NCBI taxonomy): domain Bacteria; kingdom Pseudomonadati; phylum Bacteroidota; class Flavobacteriia; order Flavobacteriales; family Flavobacteriaceae; genus Flavobacterium; species Flavobacterium sp. CBA20B-1. Next base: position 356,047 of record NZ_CP092370.1, on the reverse strand, counting down.
ATTTTTTGCGACATAATCTACCCCATATAAACTACCTCTACCTGTTTGCCTACTTTAATAGGCGTTGGTAAAAGCGATTGGTTAATAGTCATTTGATTCCCTGCTCCGTTAATGTTGATTGCTGGTGCTGGCACTTTTACGCCATTATAAAAAGCCATTATTAACGAGGTGGTTTTTCTTACTGCCGTTAAGTTTAGCGTTACGTTTCCACCCGAGATATTACCGGCAACAACAATAAACATATCATTACGTTGTGTGCCCATAAAGGTTGTAACATCGGCCAACGATGCAAAGCTTTTACCATTCAACCAATCATTCAACACTTTATCGCTCCATAGTTTTGCAGTTGTATCGGTTCCAGCATTTAACGTTGCCAATGTACCTGCGGTATAGGTTGTATTAGTATCCGTCCACGTTGCCGTACGTGTTGAACCATTGTTTAACGTAACCGTAATAGTTTTGGTTCCAGAACCGGTAACGACTATGCTAGCAACACCTGTTGGGTCGGTTTCTGCGGTTAAGAAAATAGATGTATCTATAAAACCTGCCAAAACATCCCATGCCGTTCCGTTCCATGCTACGTTTGAGCCAGCTGGGTAATTTTGCCCACCTACTGTGAAAGCATTTACAATATTGTAGGTATGCCCGGTTTGGTTTCCAGTTGTTGGTAAATTCGCATAATTGGTTACCTGCCCTTTATAAACCATTGCCGCCGCTAAACGAGCGTTTAAATAATCTACTAATACTTTATCTGAAATTACCTTGTTTTCGGTGCTGGTTCCTGCTGCTAATGATGCTGCCGATATAGCATTGTAAACGGTATTCATATCAGAAAATGTACCCGTTACCGTATTACCATCGTTCAAGGTAATTGTCAACGTTTTGGTTGTTGTACCCGAAAAAGCAATTGAAGCAACGCCTTTTGGATCAGCTTCGGTTTTCAAAAATCCTTGACTGTTTACATAACTTTCAGTTGCAACATTAGCTGGTAATGTTGATTGCGGATTTTTAGGATCGGTATTATCGATATAGTTTCCGGTAATACTATTTACTAAATTACCGTCTATTTGCTCTTGATCTATTTTTTGCGTGCTCATTAGTATCTGTATCTAAATGTTAATTTCATACCTGCCAAAATCTCATAACCTATATTTGATTTGGCTATTATTACTTGATGATCTTGTACGATATAATCATCGTCGTTTACATATAGTCCGTTTATATGTAAATCGTAAAACTCATTAAGCAAAGGCGTTGCTTGCAATTCTAAAGTAATGGTCGCTTGCTCTATATCGGTTGGGGTGAGCGTGTGCACGAATATTTGTTTTTGTTTGGGGGCTTCTGTAAAACTTGAAATTGGAATGATTGATAATGGTTCACCCACAAAATCTAACAACTCAAGTGCATTTGTTTCTTGGTTTACTGCTAATGAAACTTTGTTTCCGTCTAAATAAGATTGGTCTAAAGTCGCCAAAATGTTACCTTCCGAATCTTTAATTTGGAGTATAGAAGAACCTAAAGGATTAGATAATTCTAGATTTTTAAGGTTTTCAAATTCTTCAGATGTTACCTCAGTTGCTTTATAAATTTTTTTACCGGTAGAAGTTCCATCGCTCACCGCTATATATAAATCAGCTTCTTCATTAGGTACGAAGTCTGATAGCTCATGTATTTTCTTTGAATTTTGAGCAATTGAATTTAAGCGGTTAGTTAACTGCGTTAATTTTTCTAAAACCAAGTTAAGAGTACGATCCATAAAAAAAGAGATTTAATCTAATTTCATTAAATCTCTTTTCTCATTAAAACATTTGGTAATTAAGTTATTGACATTGACTATAACCCAATATATCCATCAATTGTATTTTCAATTAAACCAGGGACATTGATAGTTACATCTGTAATTATTTGACTGTTATTAGAATTGCTATTGAATACAAAACCGTTTTTAATCATTGAAGCTGTCAACTTGTATAAATTCGTTGAACCAAGGTTTTCTTTTTGAAATTCAGCATTTTTCGTATATCCTACACCATCTATAAAAACAGAATCCATTGATAAGGCTAATTTTACTTTTCGATACATTTCTAAAGGCAGTGGAATAAATTCAAAATCTGTAATTTCGTAAACGTCTGATTTTAGTAATTCGGTGTTGGTATCTGTTTTGTAACTTTCGTTGGAATCACTATCAACCGCTTTAATCGTATTATATGGAATTCGTAGTAAATGTTGTATTCCAGATGAATAAATGACATTTGTGTTTGTTGAATTAAAATAACGTATTTCTAAATACTTTTCTAAACTTTCAACTACACTAATAGTTTCAGATTTCCAAATATGAGTACCAAAATTAGGGTCTTGGTTTCTAATTTCAATCATTATTTCTTTACCTAAATAATGCTGCATATCTATGGTAAACTCGTAAACCTCGTAATCTTGAATATTATAAACACAAGACACAATAACATCTTGCGTATTAGGCGATGATGTGCCATTGAAAATTAGAACCTCAGCGTTTACATTTTCATCATATCCTATTGAATCAACTGCGTAAAAAGTGCCATTTATATCAATTACATTGCCTAAAACTGCCCAAATTGGCAAACTTCCATTTAAGTTGTAAGTATCGAAAACAGCATTGGTATCATAGTCTAATATTTGGCCGGTTTCAAAATAGATACCAAATTGCGTTGGGCTTATTTGATACTTTTTTACTTGATTGTATTTTGCTTTTAAACCGATGTTGTTGGTTAATTTGCTTACGAATACGAAATCATTATTATCATCGGTTTTATTGAATAAACTAACATTTACATCATTATAATTTGATCTAAACTGTGTAGTTATTATATCTGTGTTTAAAAATTCTTGAATATAACCGTAATTCAATTTAGCAGCAGACTTGCAGAAAGTTCTATTTTCGTCTGTTTCGTATGCACCTGATGGTTCAACAAATCTTATGGAATTTTCTTTTGATATAAAAACAACCGGCTCACCAAAGTTTTCACCTAAGATTGAAAAAGGAATAATTTTAGAACATCCTAAATTATCTTTTACATACAGAGAATATTCACCTTCTAATAAACCTGCAAAAGTGTTGCTTGTTTGCCAATTTTCATTATCCAATGAAAATTCATAAATCAGCATATCAGTGTAAGGATGGATTACAGTAGCTGTTGAACTGTTATCTCCTTTATTAACCACAACTTTTATACTATCATTTACCGTTTCAATTAGTGGCGGTGTGGTTATGTTTCTACTTATTTGAGTGCCTATGTAATCGGTTAATCTTAAATTTAATGCAAAACCTCTGTACCATTCAAATTCGTAAACCGGACCATTTATAGGTATCCATGCTCCGTGATTGATACTTGCTTGAGCTATTGGCTGATTTGCAGTAACTTTTACCATAACTTTACTGCAAGGTGAATTTTCCGCGGTATAAAATTCAACGGAACTAATATTAAACCCAGAAACAGGAATTAATTGAGGGTTTAAATCTAATGGAAGTCCTATCGGTATTTTGATACTATCAACAAATTCCCAACCAGGTAATTTTGATTTCATAGAAACCAACGAACCATCAAATGATATATTGAATTCATTACCATAATCAGCTTTGAATGCATTGTTTAAATTTTGAATAGTTTGTTGTTTTGTTTGCCCTAGTTCAATTTGATAACGACCAGTTCTTTGATTTGTGAAAGTACCTATCACATTGTAATTAGCGCCTATATTGTCTTTTAAGTAAATAGCAAAATTATTCTCTAAAGAAACATTTTCCGATAAACTAATGCCTATTTCTAAAAAATTATCTTCCATTATTTTTGATATTGTAACAGTTTAAAATTTCCAGCTCCATTTGGTTTTAATGCCAATAAATAACCTTTTTCTATCTCTCCATTCTCATTGATAAATTCCACAAGGCCATAGCAATTTCTAATTTCCTTGCCAAGGATATTGCTTCTACCCTCAACCATTTTCATTATCTCATCATTACAGATGTGTTCAAATTCAATAATTCGCGGATAATACCTAGGTTTTTCAAGTTTTACATTCTCTATCTCCCCATTTTCGGCATATAAAGTAACCAAACTGCTATTTCCTTTTGAGCTTGAATATTTTATTTTTTCAAAACTATATTTTGTCAATCCTGCTGAAATGTTCCATCCGTGCCTTAACATGGAATTAAAAGGCGTGATGCGTAAATTAAATGCTGTTTCAGGCGAAAATACACCTGTTGGCATTTGGTTAAAATCATCATTCCATAAACGCGGTATATAGCTTTCAAGGGTTTTGGTCGCTCCCCTAAATGGCCATGTTGGAAATGTTACTGTTTTCGGCTCATCTTTACAATCTATGAAGAAAATATCTTGATCGTAACTGGTATCTTCGGTAGGATAGTCAAAATATGGTTTTCGTCTTGCAAACTCCATTCCGTAAGTATCTGCCCGATACTTTGAAAGCTTGGTGTATTTATTTTCCACGCGGTGAATGCAAGTTGTATAGGAATTGCGAATGTTGTATTCATCCAATCCCATGGCCTCTTCATACTCCCCTCCTTTTTCAAAACCAATTTCAATACTTTTGTAAAAACTAGTTGGATCTGTTGAACGTTTTATTTTGGTGATTTTGTTTGGTAGTTTTATAGTTGTGTTTCTATTGTAGAAATATTTTAAATCCTCTATAACTACATACTCCCTTGCTCCTATTTTTTCAATACCTACGCCAATATTTGCCACAGCCATTAAAGACTGTGTAAAATCTCTGAAATTTGTAGTTAATGGTTTGAATTTACGATCTTCTTCTGGAAGACTTGCATCAACATCTCTACTAAATCCACGAATCCAAAAACCATGTGTTATCAGAAGATTTTTCCATTTTCCTGATTGAAGAATCTCTGATTTTACAGCGTTTTTCCTGCCAGTTATAATTTCAACAAGTCTATTTGCTAATTCAAAAGGTTTTACGGCCTTACATGCCGTTTTTTTAAATTCAGAATCTTCTTGGATTTTGATAGTGCCTGATTTTAATGTGTAAAACAAATTACGTTTATATGTTCTACCCCAACCACCCAATATATCAGATTTGAAATCTGAATATATCATCACCTCTAAACCTAGACTTTCACCTTGATTTAGTGTGATATCGAACGTTTGCTCATCAATAAATACATTTCCAGAGTATATTGGATCCTTTCCAGAAAAATCAAACCTCCAAATATCATTAACGTTTCCAGTTCTGTCGAAATTAGAACCATTTGCATACACTACCAAAGAAATAGAAGCATAACCGTTATCTACTTCCCATGATTGGTTTGTGAAGAGCAAAACTTTTAAATCGCTAACTTTTACTTTAAACTTTCTAGTTCTATCAATGTTTGATAAAAGCATCATTGTTGATTGCCCAATGTGCTCATTCCCATCTGAACCGTCAAAAGTTGGGTTTGCTTGTTCGTGTGACTTTTTATCAATATCAAATGGTAAAGTATTAGATAAATATCTTTTTTCTCCGGCTGTACTCTTAATAAGCAATTCTTTTTGATACGTCATAGGCGCAGCTTTCCACGTTGACTCTAGAAATATCCTACGTCCATTCAATTCAACGTTTACGGTTTTTAGCGTATCAATCACTTTGCCATCTATCGTGTCTTTTCGGTCTATTTCTACATCTTCACCCTCTCTGTTTTTTAAAATAGATTCTAAACCACCTGAATTGAATTTTAAACTTAATTGATTGTTTTCGGTTTCTTCGGTAGACAAATCTAAATAACCTGTGTAAGCTGTTTCCCAAACATCTGTTTGGTCATTCTTGCTTTCTTTTGTTAACCTAATTTCGGCATTAATACCATCTGTTTCAGACACTAATTCGATAAAGTCTTTGCTTAATTTTGTAAATCTCAGCGCATTTGAAAGGGTCGTGAAAATACCATGCTCTTCTTTGTTTCTGCCAAATTCTTTTTCATCTTCATCCCAACCAATTGGCTCTGGTATTTGAATAGTACCAAAACTTTTACTACTTAGAAAGTAGCGGACACGGTCTGAATATTCTGTAAATATGTTAGTTGCCATAATTAAATTAGATGAATATCTAATTTAAAAGATGTGAAAATTAAATGGGTAGAATTTGTAAAGGAGTTATTGACAACGAAATATTTTTTTATTATTTGTAATTTATATTAAACTATTTTCTAATTTTGTAATAATATTTTGTTCAATATTTATATAATACAATTATGAAATTTATCAGTATTATAACAACAAGTTTTCTATCAGTATTTTCAGCTATTTCCCCTATTCTTGACTGGATTTTTAAAGATAAATCATTAAAAGAAATTAGTCTTGATAACAGGATATCTGAAGTAGAGAATGAATACAAGAAAGCCTTAAGCGATATTAGAGACGGAAATGTAAATCGTGTTAAAATAAACTTAAAAAATGGTGATACTTTAGTTTTAAAATCTCTTAAGTAATACCAATGGAAGATTTAAAATTAGCCACAAGCGCAATTGCACTTATTTTATTCCTGGTTATACCAGGAATATCTTTTAAAGGAGGTTATTATACACAAAGATTTGAAAGTTTATTAAATAGAGGTTCTTTTCAAGATAGATTAGTTTCGACAATTTTTATATCAATACTATTTCAGATATGCATTATTTTACTAAATAATTATTTTTTCGATTCTAAAATAAGTTTTAAAACCTACACAACACCCTTGCAAGAAGATTTTTTATCGAATTATAATAATATTGATTTTGATAGAAAAACATTAGTTTTCGTTTTAAAATATTTACTATTCAGTTCCGTTTTCCCATTTTTTATAGGCTTACTTTTTAATAAGTTGATTTGTTTTTTTAACTTGGATTTATATATATCTTATTTTAGATCAAATGATTATTGGTATTATTATTTTAGAGGTAATATACCTAACAATGATCGTTTTAGAAAAAAAATTAAAAACGTAAAAATTAATTCAACGATTATAGATGCGTTAATTGAAACTCCCAATGATAGCAGATTATATTCTGGATACTATGTAAATCATACATTAAAGAAAGATAGTAACGATATAGATACTCTTATTTTAACTGACGTAAATCGTTTTTCAAATAATCAAAAAAAATTCGTAACAGTTCCTGGACACTATTTTAAAATCAACGGCAACAAAATTATTAATTTAAACACTAGATATATTGAAGAAAAAGTTGTTAAAAGGAGAAGGAGTTTTGATATAAATTCGTTTTTAGCCATTCTGTTACTTACCGAAATAATAATAAGTTTTATTATTCCATTTTATTTAGAAGGAGGCTTTTTCAAATTAATTTTAAATATTATTATACTATTATTAATTAGTTTATTCTCCACTACATTGTTTCATAGTGTATTTTCAAAAGAATATAAGCCAGATAGATTAAAAACTGTTTTTGGATTTATTATATCTGTAATAATATTTGGTTTAGTTTTTTATTTTATAAACAAAGGCAGCTTTTAACTGCCTTTGTAATTTAATATCCCAATTGTTTTGCTCTCCATGCTGCGTGTGCTAAATCAATCTTTGGTGTGTTGACCGTTACAGACATATTTTTGGATTTCGTAATCTTAATAAGTTCATCGAGTTTTCTTTCTATTGTTGAATTATCTAAAATCGGCTGATTGTTAATAAATGCCTGCATTTTAAGATGATCTTTTACCAAATCATTTTTAAATTGATTTCTTCGAGATTGGCGGTATTTTTCAATAGAGCTGTGTACTTTATCGCCTTCTAATAGCTTAACGAGAGTATCTCTTCTTGGTGTAATTTCAGCAGAACCGTCTTTATGCTCAATAACCTCATGCACACCACCATCACCAACAATCGCTATTTCTTCCGGGCCATCTTCACGCCCCATTTTATATTTTGGTATTGGAGTAGCTAAAACAGCAGCGGTTTGTATAGCGCCTAAAATTCCAGCCATTATTGATAATTTTGTTGCAGTAATACCAAAATCAGCTTTAGGAACTTCAGCCCAAATACTCATTATTGCTTTTGCAGTGCTTATACCAATATCCGCAATAGCCATTGTTTTATTAAAAACAGCTTGTTTATGTTGCTCTTTTCGCTTCTTGGCTTCTAATTTTTCCCTTTCTTTTTCTTGGCGGATTCTAATGCGCTCCTGCTCCTGTTCGTTACCTTCTGCAAGTTCATATTCTCGTTCATATTTATCATCAGTACGTTCAATATCCTCATCGATGCGTTGAATACGGTTGTCAAAAATAGCATTTGTCAAGTCTATTAAAGCTATTTTTATGTCTTCTGCTAATTTTTTGTAACGTTGCGCTATCTCTTCAGTTTGCTCTAATGATTCAACATGTGATTCATTTTTAAATTCACGGACTTGATTTTCTAATTCTAACTGCTTATCAAGTATGTCTTGATTTACTTTACCTTTTTTCTTTTCGCTTTCAACAATTGTATTATAAACCGCTAACTCATCTTCAAGGTTTTTAAGCAAATACTTTCTTTTTATTTTGTAAACTGATTTCTCGTAATTTTCAACATCAGTAAGATTGCTACCTATCGAAAGTGCATTTATTTCACCAGCTTCATCTTTATTATTTTGTGAAGTGATTTTTTTTACTTTTTCCTGCGCTTGTTTCTTTAAAAGGTTTGCTTCAAATTCAACACTATCTTTTAAATCCTTCTCATTATCCTTACGCAATTTTTCCTGCGCTGCATAAAACTTTTCAAGAATTAGAAGTTCCTCGTTTGATAATTGATTTTTAATCTCTTTGCGATCAATTAAATCTTGTATTTCTTGTTTGGTAAATTCATCAGTACGTTTTTGAAAAGCACGCGAAAGGGTTAATTTTTTTTCAAGATTCAATCGCAAAGCACTTTCTTCTAACTGCTGGGATTCCATTAAAGCATTGTATCTTTCTTCTTGGGTATTCTTTTCGTTGATTGATTCGTCTTTCAAAATTTCTGCTTTGCTTTCAGTACGCCAAATCGCCAAATCGATTTCAGCTTCGTATAATTCTTTTTGCTTCTTCAAACGGTCTTGTTCCGCTTTTTCTGCTTCTCGTTGCGCCTTTTCCCTAGCGGCTCTTGCTTTTCGCTCTGCTGCTTCTCTTTTCTTTTTTTGTTCTTCGGTTTCTTTAGCTTGTGCTTCCTCCAGTTTCTTTTTTTCTGCTGCACGCTTTTCTGCTTGCTCTTTATCCCACTCATCCTCTAAATACTGTCTTCTTGATTCAGGTATTTTTTCTAATGCAGTAAAAGTTATAGGATTTTCTTCGTTAAATTTATCATAAAGATTTTTTAAGTGGTTTAAGTTTTCTGTAAGCCTTAAAATATCTTTCTCAAACCTATTTACACCTCTTGAATCAAATTGTAACGCCTTATTTTCTTTACCTAATTCACGCATTTTTTTTGCGGTTTCGTTTAGGTTATCTCTTGTTACATTTAAGCCTAAATTATATTTTAAATTTAGCTCAACGAGCTTCTCAAAAAGATTATCTTCTGCTACAATAACAGATCTTGTTGCTGCTTCAATACCTTTTAACCTATCTTGTTTTTCTTCTGCTATTATTTGTAATCTTATTCTTTCTTTATAATTATCATTTACTTGGTTTAAAGTTTCAATTAAATTTTTATTGGAATAATCTTCATCTTGGATAAAAGAAATAAAATCAGGATAGTTTTTTTTCAATTTTTCAATCAATGAAAGTCTTTCTGCGTTTGAAACATTAGCTGATGTTATTCTGCCAATAAGCATATTCAATTCTAACTGTTCATTTTGAATAGTTTTAGAAAGTTGTTCTTTTGCTCCAATTAAATCTAAAATCTTTGAAGTCATTTCAAAAAATCCTATTCCAACTTCAGTTATAGTTCCCTTACCATTATTCAAATTCTCAACAAATTCCGTCCATTTATTTGAAGCTCTGTTTTGTGCAGCTGCTAATGTTTCTACTCGTTCAACTTGATTGGCTCCAATAGCCTTTTCATATGCAACCGCAAATCGTGGCAATACGTCCGCTGCCATTACCTCACCTTTTTTAAGCATTTCGCCTAATTCCATAGTTGTTACATTCAAAGCTTTTGCCATAACTTCAAATGCACCGGGTAAACGTTCACCTAATTGTCCGCGTAACTCTTCGGACTGAACAGTTCCTTTAGACATCATTTGCGAAATTGCCAAAAACGCACCTTCTTGTTGGTCAACTGATAAACCAAGCATCGATGAAGATTTAGAAATCTTTTCAAAAATGGTTTGCATTTCTTCAAATGATAATCTACCTTCCTGAATAGCTGTTTTTGCTGATGCGTAATAATTTTTATAGGCATTGGTTGTTGTAATCAATTCTAATCCATATTGCTCTGAAATGCGTACCAAAAATTCTTTATTCTTTGCGTATGTTTCTTCCGTTTCAGAAAGCATTTTTAAAGCAATTTCTTGGCCTTGAATTAATTTTGTAGTTTCATAAATCGATTTACCCAATGCTACCAAACCAGTCAAACCCCCAACAATCCCAAATGCTCCTAAAATATTAGATACACCGGCAAAAGCCGATTTATAATTTCCTACATTTTTAGTAAAATCGCCTGCGGCTTGATCTGCTCTCCTAATTTTTTTATCAAGAACATCAAATTCCCTTTGTGCTTGGCGTAATTGTTTATTAGAAGCGTTACCTGCTGCAATTAAATCAAGTAATTTCTTTTTGGCTTCGGTTCTTTGCCTATTTAGTTTTTGATATGGGCCAATAAGCCCCATTTTAGCAAGCACCGCTTCTTTATCGGCTTTGTTTGCCAATTGTTGCTGAACGCGTTCTTCCATGGTAACAACCTTGTTTTTTTTCTTTTGGTTGTTTTCTGCATTTTCAAGATTGATTAACTCTCTTTTTAAACGAGATTCTTCTCGTTGGGTTTTAATCAACTCTTGTTTTACGCGCTCAACTTCTTTTGCGTTGGTTTGTTCGTTTTGGGCAATTTGCCTACTTAACTTTTCGTTTTCCTGCTGTACTTTTAAAAGTTCTTTTTCGGTTTTAGCGCGCTCTTGTTTTATTTTTTCGATTTCCTTTTCGGCAGCTGCTTCCATTTGTGCCTTTTTAATCGACACGTTCAAACTTTCTTGCGCAACCTTTAGCATTTCCCTTTCGGTTTTTAGTTTTTCGCGTTTAATTCGCTCCAACTCTTTTTCGAGAGTAGCCATTTGCCTTAGTTCATTTAAAATCTGTTGGTGAGCCGCACTTTCTTCTTTGGCAGCTTTACGAAAATCAAAGTTATCTTGCGCTTTTCGGTATTCGCCCGATACTTTGAATAATATTTTAAACTGATCTATTAATATTTTATTGGAAGCAATAGCTTCTTCAACGCTCTTGCTGTATTCTTTACCAAAATACAAAGCTTCATCGGTGATGATTTCTTTTCGCGTGATAATACCGTCTCCTGATGCCATAACTATCGAATGTTTAGTTTTTGAATTTGTTCATCTTGCGCTTTAATCTTGGATTGGGTTTGTTTTTTATAGGCTAAATAGGTTGTGCATGGTATGGTGTTGAAATCAAAAGAAACACCTAATATGCTGCATATAGAAGCCAGCATATCGTCAATCGAAGAATTGTCATTGCTCTTTTGAGTTGTTTTTTGTTGTTCTTTTAATCGCTGAATCTTTGTATTGATAAGACTTATTTTCTTTTCAATACGTTCTAAGTCCTTGTAGTAATATTCGGTTCTGTTTGTCCGTATTTTGTGATGAGCTTCTTGTTCTATTGATGCTTTTACTTCATCATCATATTCAAATCTTAATATCTCAACTCCTAAAGTGATGATTTTCACTTTTGTTTCTAAATGCGAAATTTCTCTTTGTAATAAAAATTCGCGGTCAAACTCCTCACCTTTGTCAATTTTATTGAATTGATCTGAAAGACTATCAAATAAATCTTTTAATTCTGTTTCATCAAGATTTGGGGCGTTCAGCAGTTTTAAATTGCCTGTTTCCTGAATTTTGTAAAAGGTTTTGATAGGTAAAAGGTCTAAAGTGTTGTAAATCATAATCCTTTTATTTTTTTATATATAATACCTAAAAGAGGAATAATTATATCATTTGTAATAACTTCACCTTTATCCGTTTTTTCAAATAATTGTTGGGCATCTATTTTCATAAAAGATGCTAACAAATCATTAATACCTGGTATGTAACTACTCAACTGATATAATTCTTCTTTATGAACTCTCCCTTTTAATAGCATTTGTGCTATAATCTGTAAAACTTCTGGATTCATATACTTAAATATTTAAAGTATTTCTAATATTTTTTAATAAAAAAGGGAGAATATCATTACTGACAATCTCCCTTAATTTGTTATCAGTCAAACCAAATAATGCATCTGATTCCCAAGTGTCGAGTATTTCGTACGTTTTAGGATCCTTAGAGAACAACCTGAAAGCATCACCTACAATTTCAAGGTAAAAACCTTTGAAAAAAGCACCTGTTTCTTGTGCTGTGAAAGGTGTTCCTGCTTTCTTTATATCCTTTCTTTGACCTAATAAATATTGATTTGTGGTAATTGCTTCAGTAGCTTTTGAGTACAAACCAATGGTTTTATTATAAACATCTTTACCTTTTGACAATTGGTCTTTATTGGCATCGATTATATCTTTTTGAATTGATTTAATAATTGCAAAAAGAAACTTTTCAATATTATTTGGCTGGATCTGTTTGGCTGTCTTTAGTGCCTGTTTTAGCGTTGCCATCTCTATTAGCTTTAGTTGCTATTTGGTAAGCCTTTTTTAATTCTGCTTCTCGCTTATTTTCTGGAATATTTTTAAAAACATGAGTTGAAGCAAACTCTTTTTTAAAATCCGCAAAGGACTTATTATAGCCCTCTGCGAATGTTATTCCTTTATAGCTGCCCATTATGCAACTGTAATTTTAGTTGGTTCAGGAGATTCAAAGTTCATATCGTCCACCGTAACAACATTTGTTAATCCGATTGTGTAATCGGTAGCGAAACCAGTGCCTGTAACTGTATAAACTCCATCTGAATCGGCTGCAACAAAAGAAACAGTAACTAATGCTCCAGAAGCATCACGAACCTCAACATCCCCGGATGCTAAATCGTGTACTTGCTCATCGCCAGAACCGCAACCTGAAGCTACTGTAAACTTGATTTCTGTTGATGAAGCAGATACTACATTTACAAAGGCATCGAAAATTCCGTACAACTCAATGTAACTCCATTCAGGACGTAAATCGGCACCCATATCCTCACGTTCGTTAAAATCTTTGTAGTTTACTGTTACCACAGCGTTTTGTGGTAATTCAGCTGTAGAATCTTGCAATCTACCTACGTTCAACGTAACTGTTTGGCCTTTCACCTTTCCATCAGCAGTTAAAACCGCCTTTACACCAGGATCAGTTGTAAACTCGAAAGCTTGCATTTCTTGACCGTCAAAAGATTTTAAAGCGTTGTAAGAACACAATCCTAAAATAGAACGGAAAGTTCTAATTTTCTTTGCCGGAGTGGTTTCAATTCGCGTGTTTTCACCTTCCCAATATGCAGCTTCTGTGTCTGCTACTGCATATTCTTCAGCATCGTATAATGGGAATAGTTTTTTGTCTGCAATAGCTGCATCCCATTTGGTTTTGTCTTTTGCATCTTCAATAGAATCAAAACTAAAACCTTTTACCGCAACGGCATAACGCACCGTTTTCTTTAATGTACATTGCTTTTTAGCACCTGTATTTTTAAAACTTGTTTTTTTAGAGCCACACTCTACGTAAGGTCTATTCATAACTAACAATTATTAATGTTATATTTTATTTTACCTGTGATTGAGAATATGTGCCAAGGCTGCATATCACTCAATTTAATTTTAGAAGTATCAAAATCATTTAAGGCATTCAAACCAATAGTTAAATCTGCTAATTCGAATTGCGGCAACTGTACTAAAAGTTCAAGAACTTCATGCTGCACTTCGATATCATTTCTAAGATTGTCACCTTTTAATTGAGAAAGGTTAAGAATAAAAATGATTGACAAATCAGTTTGCATGTGTTGAGTATTCTCAACTGTATGCTTAAAAGAATCCGAGAAGAATACTGTACCCGATTTTAAATCGTTTGTAAAAACTTCCTGATAGTTTTTAGCACCTGAATAAATCTCTGGAATCATCTTACCATTATCAGATTTGGTTGGGTTTTTGTAAACCCTTCCATGAAAATCAACATTCTGCCATTTTAGTTTTTTCTCTAAATGCTTTTTGATGATTGAAACCTCTCTATCTAATCCGTAATTTACCATTCGGCACCTCCTATTATTTGAATTGGTTCTGGAAAAAATATTTTTTGCGCTTTTCGAATTGAAGAATAGAATTTTGCATTCAAACCTTGCGAAATTGTAAAACCTTGCTCGTTTTTAACTCCTTCCAATTCTATTTTAAGCATTTCAAAACCTAATTTGGTATTTCGCTCAATGTAGTTTGAGCGGTTTGAACTCAAAAAGGTTTCAATGCATTTTATGGCTAAAGCATAGCCCAAAGGTTCATCAAATAATGATTGATACTTCTCAATTCTCTTATCGTAATCGAATTCAAAATCATAACAATGATGTTGATCGAGTATTTTATTCATTACTTCAATAGCACCTTGTAAACGAATATCATTTAACAATTCATTAAAATAATTTTCGCTTAAATAGCTTTCATCTACCGTGTGAAATAGATTAATAGCATTTGCTAATTGATGAAATGAATTAACACGTCTGCCGGAAGTAGCAATTTGATTTTCCTCATTAATAGAAATTGGAATTAAAGAGCCAGCCGGGTTATCCCAGCCAACTCTTTTACTAATTAATATTTTGCTACTTTCAGAATACATTACACAGCTTCGGTTATGTTAGCTTCAAATACCGCAACCTGCTCTTCATTAAACTTGTTAATGATGTTCGCTAATGCTGCATCTGTTGAATCAACTGTAACAGTAGATGTTGGTTTTACAACTTTAATTGCTGCAACTACTGAAGCTTTTGTATATGCTGTTCCGTTGTAGTCGAAATTAGCATCACCTTCTGTTTGTTCATCTTCTACGTTTGCTATTTTGGTATCTAATAAAGAAATCAAACCTCCATTATCAATAACCGGTAAACATAAAGCCTCTGATGAAGTCCACTCAGAAAAAGGTTTGTTTTCAGACCATTTCTTTACTAAGATATAAGCACCAGCTTTTTCGTATGAAATCGATGTGTTTTTTCTTGTCTCTTCCGCAAGGGTTCCGTATACTAATCGACCGACATTCTCAGAAGGTAAGAATGTTGCAATACCTGTTTCCCACGGCGTTTGCGTAGAACGTATTCCATTCTTTTCTGAGTTCATAGTGCGATCAACTACGATAAGGTTTAATTTGAATTTAGTTTTGAAGAAGGACATCAATTGTTCATCACTAAGTGTGGGAACGGTTCCTCCTTCAGTTACAATACCTTTATTAAACGCAAAATGATTTTTTACTTGATCATTAGCACATAAGTACGATAATGTACTATCATCAATCATCAAAACCTTATACTTTATCCCTTGTGCTTTAGCAGCCTTAATCACACGACTGATATCATCAATTATTAAAGCTGTGTTATCACTCCAAGGTTTCGAAGCATTGTGTTTATTTTTTTCTTTAAACCCAAAGTCAATACGAACTCCAAGACCTACATTATCTTTATCTTCGATTAATGTTTGACCTGTCGATAACGCTTGTAAAAACATGAATTCGTTATTTTCATGGATACCCAGTATCGATTTTTTAACTTGTTCAAATATTTTACTCACATAATTTACAACGGACATACCTTTAGCAATCATTGTATCAATATCAGATAATTGCTTTTCGGTCAACTTAAACATCATACCTTGTTTTGGTATTTCACCAGACGCTGTTTCAATAGCATCTTGTCTTTTTAATGGTAATTCAGAATCCATAGCAACAACATCAGCTCTAATAATTGATTTGTTGTATGTAGAACTCCCCCATCTTAAATCGGCAGAATGCTCTTCTTTAAGCATTTTTTTATGTAAGTAATCTTCACCATCATTTTCTAGCTTACCATCTGTAAAAACAGATAATTTACCTACAATTTTACCGAACCATTCTTTTAAGTGTACAAAAATTGACTTTTCCATCTTTTATTTATTCTTTAATGAAACGAATTAATGGAGCAAGTCCATTTTTAATAGCTGTTGTTGGCGGATATGGTGAAGCAATTTCATTTACTGTACCTCTAACACAGATTCCAACAAATGGCTTTTTAGCATCAACGGTTGATATTACCACGCCAACAAATGAATGACCAGCAGGTAAAGCTTCATACGCATCAGCATTACTATTTAGCGGCATTGGTTTATGGTCTCCCGTTGAATCTTCTTTAATCACAACTGTACCAGCCTTAATAATTTCAGGTGTAAAACCTGTAGTATCTAGTGTCCTACCACCGATAACGGTTTCCATTACACGAGGTATAACAATAGTGTCATTCCCTGTATCAAAACCTTGTTTTTCATTGTTTAATGAAGCAGTTACTCCCATTTTAATTAGTTTTAAATTCTACAATCTACCCATTACAGCATCTAGATCAGCATCAGCAACTGCTGTTTTACCCTCGGTTTTATTAAAAGTGCCGCCAGCTAAATCTGCTGAATCAGCAAAAGACTGTCTTAGTTCGGTGTATTCAGTTTCTAATGATGCTACTTCAGCAGCTAAATCTTCAGATTCTAAATTCACACGTTTTAACCAAGATTGTTTTTGATTTTCTGGAAGTCCTTTCAATATTTCAGATTTTGAGAATAAATCTGCAACGGTATTGGCTTTTGATTCGGTGATTTTACCTTTTTCTAAAGCATCCACTTTACTAAGTAAAGCTTTAGCCCATTCAGGTGTGTCATCTTTTGGCGGCTCAGGTGTAGGATCATCTTTTGGCGGATTTCCACCTTCATCACCTTTTTTTTGATTTGCTTCAAGCGTTCTTACTCTATCGTCCTCTTTGGCTATTGCTTCAAAGTCCATGAATTCGTTAGCTTGATTTACAATCTCGTCAATTGCCGTATCGTCTGCATCATCTGATACTTTAGATTCAAGTTTAGCCGTAATCACGTCTATCCTTTTAGTCGATAAGTTAGCCTTAGGGAAAAGTGCCTTAAGTCTACCTGCTATCTTTTGTCTTTTGTTCATGATACTGTTATTAAGTTATTTAATGTTCAGTATCTAATTTAGTTAGCGGTTGTGGTAGATAAAAATTTTTAGGTAGTGAGTTATTGACATTTGAGAATGGTAATAAAAAAAACACCTATAAAGGTGCTTTTTCATTTGTAATACTTTTTTCGTTATTTATTTTATCCAATTCTTCTGTTTTATCCTCAACCATATCTAAATAATCGACAGCAGTTTCTTTGCTCATAACACCACCATTCACCGCGCTTGTAGCAATTTCAACAGCTTCTTTTAAATCATTTGGAAGTATGGAATTGAATTGAACTGTAATAAGTAGATCTTGTTTACTTAATTTTGTTTCAACTGTTTTTTTGGTACCAGATGCAATGATATTTAAACAACGTTCAACCATCGTCCTGTTTTCTCCTTCATTCATTTTTGCCTTAATTATTGCATCAAGGAACATTAATTTTAGAGCAATTCCACTCATAGCGCCTAAACCTTTTAGATTTTCAAAAGCGATATCTGGGGTTGAACTCATAGCGTGGATTAATGAATAAAGTTTTTCCAATTCTAATTTAACGGATTCAGCAGCGTTATTTGCAGTTAAAAATTCTGCATCACCATGTATTGTTTTACCTGTATCGTCAACTTCTTTCATAGGAAAACGTAAAGTTTTTCCATCGTCGTTGCGGTCTGGCATTGATACCAACTCACCGTAAAGCTTTAATAAAGGATAACCTGCATAATCATTTGAACCTCCAAGCTTTGACAATGCAACTTCAAAACGGTCAATTATTGTTTTTACATCCTCCCACTCTGGCAAATCTTGTTGCAGATACATAACTGGAATACGATCAAAACCGTGCGGTTTTCTAGATGTGATTGAATAAGTGTTGTTAACCGAGTTATCTAAATCAATACGTTCTTTATCTGTATAAATCCAAATATTATCAATTTCGGAATGGCTCTCACTTTTAGAAGTAAAACGCCATACAAACATTTGCATATTACCGTATTGGTCAAATATAGGATACATTCTACCCTCTTTATTAGTTTTTACATTTGATTTTATCCTTTTCTTTTGGGTAGTAAATAGCTTAGTAATCCATGTTTTATCTCTTGGAACATCTTCAATATGAAAAATAATACAGCTTTCAAGTTCTGATTTCTTTTTCTTTAACGCTTCTTGGAGTTTAGAATCCATTCTATTCAGTTTCCATGTGCTTTTAACCGAATCATATAGCTCGTTCTTTTCATCAGCAATCAAAGTAACCGGTTCACCTAATTCAAAAGCAACTGCTGTATTTACAATCTTCTTTGCAAAAGGAATAGATAAACGAATTGCAGTAACCGATTTTGCTTTTTCACCGGTGCCAACAATCTTATCTTTTTGAATTCTACCAACTTGGGAGTTTCGCAAATCTCTTGCATTTCCGTTAAACTCTTTATTTAGATATTCCCAAGTATAAGCTTCTAAACGATGCTTTTGGTTTTTTTCAATAAAACCAATTGCTTTCTGAATGTCTGTTTTTAATAATTCTAAAATATCCATGTTTTTACAACTAATAATTAATACCCAATTCATTCAATGTTTCGGTGGTTTGGTGTAAGGTAAGCGGTGTATTAAATGCCATGTGAGCGTATCTACAGTTATGAACTAAAATACCATTTGCAAAATATTCGTGCTCATTATCAACAGACAAATCAAAGACCTCTCTTTCGTAGAGCCCAGTTACATGTAAGCGAACAAGTTTTGCCTCTACTATATTTGTTGGTTGTGTATTCTTTGTTGCAACTTGGGCATATTTTAGTGACGTTATCACTTCCGATTGCTCTTCTGTGCTTTGATTTACATTTGTTTGAGCAAAATTGGTGGTCAATGTTACTCTTTTCAAATTCTTTATTACAGGATTTGCATTTGGATAGCCCATATTTTTTTGAACCAAAATTGAATTTCTCTGCATGTTCTTTATGCCATTTAATTCCTTCTGGCGAACCATGCCAGTCTTTTGCTGACTTAACACCTTTTGAAATAAAATCTTCAAACCATTTTTTATTCGTTTGAACTCTTTCTTTCGTATGCCTTGATATATGTAAAGCACCTTCAAGCAACTCCAAATTTTCAATTCTGTTATTATGCGGGTTATTGTCTTTATGGTGAACATGAAATCCTTTGGGTATTTTTCCATTAAAGAATTCCCAAACGTCGATATGCATTCTTTTGTTCCCTCTTGAAAAGTATCGTTCGTTTTTATAAAGTTTGTAACATTTTCCGTTGAATTCTTGTTTAAGTAAACCGTCATCCCCTCTTTCAATTTTGAAATCTCTATCCATCCTTTATTTGTTTTTATTTTATGATTTTCGGTACACTCTAATTCTAGTGTTTTACCTTCGAGAATTAATGTGTATTTTCTAACTTTCTTGATTCCGTTTTTAAAAACATGATTTACCAAATTTAAACCTCCAGAAGTGTACACATAATCTCCAATAGCGATGTTTTTTATACATTTTACCCCTTTATCGGTTTTGACTAATGTATCGCCTACAAAACAACTATCCCACATGTGGTTGTATTTATCTATTGGTTGGTTTATTGGTATTCCGTTAACTTCTTTAAATCTGTAATTCTGCTGCTCGATCTTTACGAACTTTCCTAACTTCTCATTTCTTATCACCAGATGAATTTTCTTTTTTTTCATTGAACCAATCCAATAGACAACACCTTTGTTTTTAGAAACCTTTTTAATGGCATATCCTTTCTTTTTTAATGATCTGACCATTTCAACAGTTCCTTTGTTTTCACCGGTGTATTTATCAGATGAATCTGCGGTAATTGGAATATCTTTTTCAACCTTGAGGCTAACAAATGCTGTATCTAAATCATCTGGATGGTCAATTGGTTCGTAAAGCAACAGTTCAATCCATATATTCTGATCATCTTCACCAAATCTAGTTAATGCGGTTGGGTCATTAGTGAAACCAAAATCAAGACCATATGTCCATGCAATATCTTCTGGCCATTTGGTTACATACTCAACATTTGAGAAAATAACGCCGGTCATTGCGCCGCGTAATCCTAAGCCATATACTTTCCAGTAGAACTCATTCGCTGTACCCTGCTTGATATTTTTCGGGTGCGGAGGCGGTTGGTTATCATCTGATATTGGCTCAACTTTTCCGGTTTTCTTATTAAAGCATTTGATAATATCATCTTCAACAATATAAGATCCTGGAAGCCATGGTTCAGAATTTAATATTTCTATTTTTTGACCAATAGGAATATGTGGATTACCTCTGAATGTTGAGCGTAAATGCCCAACATCATCACGTGTGATTACTTCATTAAATATCCAATGTTCAGTTACAGACGGGTTAAAATCCGATATCCAAAACTTATTACAACGCATTGTAAGGTTTTTGAATACTGCCTGATCAATGGTAAGAACTTCATTAAAATATAAATAGTCAGATGTTGCACCGTGCACCTTACTTGGTTGATCGGCTCCCATGAAATTTATTTGATTGCGACCGATGTAAAACGATTGTACATCTTTAGCAGTTTCAAATGGATTTGGTAAACCGAATTCACGCAATATCTTTTTGAAATCTAAATACAGTGTTGTTTTAAATTCGTTGTATGTTTCACGTACGATATTAATAACGCATGTTTCTTCAACATGTAAACAGATGTATAATATGAAGTAAAGACTAGAATAAGTTTTTCCTGAATTATGTACTAAAATTGGCTCTGAATTTGTTTCAATAAAAAAATTAGAATTATCCTCTACTTCAATATCATAAACAATAGGAACGTCTATTAATTTGATAGATTCAATATTTTCGAAATCTATTTCCATAAAACATTACCGTTTACTATCTCCTGAATATGTTTAGCGGATACGCCGAATTCTAACGCATATTTATTTCTGCCCCAAAACCTTCCTTTTGTTCTCTTTTCGTTTCTTAAAAAGTCAACTTGGTCTCTAGTTAATTTTGATGCAGGATTGCTTTCTCCCTTTAATGGAATTTGAAGTTTATTATCAAAAGAATGTTGAATGTTTTCAGAATGCGTGAGCCATTCCAGATTGTCAGGTCTATTATTCAATTTATTGCCATCTATGTGATTAACTTCATGTTTTAACGATGGTTTATTCTGCTCTGAATTCATTATTACTACGTGAACCCGGACTGTTTTATATTTATTATCATCATTTAGTAAAACTGTTTTATAATAACCTCCATCAAGAGCAGGTTTAAGAATTACTTTTCTATTTGAGTTTTTATAATTAGTAGATCTAATCAATCCAGTATTTGAATATTCATATCTTGAATATCCTTTTACTTTTTTCCATATTAATTTTTCATTATCCATAACTATAAATTCAAAATATCTTTAATTGCTAAATACTCACCTTTATAAAAAAATTTATGTGATTCAGTACACCTTATAACACTTCCATCTTTTAATGTTATTTCAAGGCATTTTTTTACATTTTTTTGAGGAATTTTGTCTAATACTTTTTTTAATTCCGTTTCATTTGTGGAATGATTAAATGACAAAACACGTTCTCCAATTTCAATGTCGCTAATCGGCTTACTACCGTATTCTGTTACAACTAATTGATTAGGGCTAAAACAACGCGCCCCCCCTTCTAATACTACGCCTTTTGAACCAGCGACTAATTGTTCGTTAACATACTTTTGATCTTCAAACTGCTTTTTTAAATACTTATAGTTTATGTTAACTTCTTTCGGTAAAATGTTCAACTCTTCAATTTTGATAAGTTGTTCCATTTCTAATATTTCGGCATCGGTTAACATTACCCTTTAAGTTTGCTTTTTAATTGCTCTAGTCGGCTTTGGCGGTCTTCCTGTTTAAATATGTTGATTGCTTTTTGTTTGTTGTCTTTTTCATAGAAGCCTAGATGTTTACATATTTTTTCAATTGACCAATCAATACCATGTAATTTTAATTCAAGTCCGTACTTACCTTCTTTAATGCTTTCGATACACATAAGTTGTTCTTCTGTTAGTTCATCAAAAGGCTTAAATTTTAGCACTGGGTAGCTACTAGTACGCGGAAAACCATCATCATCAAGTTCTGTACTTTCTCGATATTCCAAAACAACATAATCATCTATTCTAGCTTTTCTCAAAATATTAAGATGGTTCAATATTTCCTTGTGCGTGATTTGAAATTCTTTTTCTGCAATTTCTCTCGCTTTTGATTGTAGTTCATCTATCCTTGCATTAACCTTGTACTCTTTTGACAACCTTGATGCTCTTTCATGAATAGTTTCAGGCTTCATCTTAGAACAAGAATAAACCTCTCTGTAAGCAGCAGATTTATCACCTAAACGCATATACGCTTGGCAAAAAGCTTCCTGTTTAACTGTGAGAGGTTTATTACTCATTACTAACCTTAAAAATTTATTATGAAAAAAAACTATATCTAAAGTAAAATATATGTTTGTGAGTGAGAAGAAAATGCCAAATGAGTTATTGACATTTAGTAAATTAAAAAATCCTTTAGTATAGCAGTACTAAAGGATTTTACAAAAATTAATTACTAAAAATTTATGACAGGAAAAGATATTAATAAAATTTTAAAAAAAGAGGGGAACCACCCCCTCTTTATAGCTTAACCTAGATCACCTTAATCCATGATTGTTGATGAATGCTTCAAAAGTACTTTATATATTTTACAAAGCAAGATAATAACTAACAAAGTTATTGACATTATTTTATAGAATTAAAAACTAAGTCTAATACTTTTTTATGTTCACGATCTTGTACTTGATGATTTATAGCTCCTTGGTACCCAAAAGTCATGCCCTGAGGTTTATGCCCTTGAATTTTCATAATGATTAAATCATTTATTAAAAGGTTTCCGGCTATTGTTCTAAATAAATACCTCGGTGCTTTTGTTTTAATATCTGTATCAATACCTAGGTACTGGGTTGCTTTTTTAAATCTTGACTTATTAAGTCTTGCTAAGAAATTATGATAAATCTCGTAATCATCATTAGGATCTGGAATATGGCTAAAAATACGTTCTGATGATTTATCTCCATATTTTTCAATTACATCATTAGCAAAATCACTTAACATAACACTCACTTCTACTGGGCTTACTTTATTTCTGTTTTTAGTACGATGAAAAACCAAACGATTTTTTTTTATGTTGTTCCATTTCAAATTAGCTACATCAATGAAGTCATGACCGCCGATAGCAAATTGAAAAAGAAAAATATCAATATCTCTTTTTATGGTTTCTACCGTGCTAACTCTCGTAATATTTTTTAAAGAAACCTCTTTAAAATCGCTATTGACTAATTTTGATAAATCTTCGATACTGATTTCGTATTCAATTTTTCTTCGTTCAGGAATAAATATTTTATAAAAAGGATTTGTTTTCTTGATATTTAAAGACTCTCTGGATTGCGCTTCTTTGTAAATTGAACTTAAATATGTGAAATATGTTTTTATAGTCTTTGGTTTATTACCTCTTTCGGACATCTTAATTTCTAAATCGATAAGAAACTCTTTTGTTAAATCGTTTATTGCAAAATCCTCCTCTGGTTCAATTAATATTTTAAGAATATTTAAAATAGTAGTATGAGCTTTTACATCTTTATTTAAAAGCTTTCTTTCTTTGATTAATTCCTGGGTAAATTGCAAAAAACCTTTTTTATTTTTGATAGAACTTTTCTTGTATAATTGTTCGAGCTTAAATTCTAACAATTTTATTTCACTTTCAATATCATCTAATGGAATGCCGTTAAGAATAATATCGAACGCTTGGTTTAACCTTAAATTATTTTTGTTACAATAATCTATTTCTTTTTCAAGATCAAGGTATCGTCTTTTTAAAAAACTATCTAGTTTAAGTATTTTGGAATTTTGGTAAACTTTTAAGGGAATATATCTATGGGGGGAATTCTCCTTTTCTAAAGAATCGTATATTCTTATTTTAACTGGAAATCCTTTTTTGGTTTTTCGTCTATCATCAATAATTATTTCGGCACTTATCATAACAATATATAGCGGGTTAAGGTCATTGCAAATTTAAAATTATTTGCAATCAATTTGCACTATTATATTTCTTTTTTAATGCTTTTTTACGTTTTATTATTCGTTTACAAATTCCGTAAGAACTTATATACTATATAAATAAAGTGAAAACCAATTAATTATAACGGATTACAAAAACAGAATACCCTTTGAATTTTCCAAAGGGCATTTTTGTATGTGCTAAATCTAACAATTCTTTATTTTGATTTTCCATTTGATTATAAATGAACACATTGTGGTTTTTTAATTAAAGTGTTACATTAAACACTTGCTCTTAAATTATCTTCAATTAGAGCTCTTGCGAATAGGTATTTATCAGGATGCACTTTTTGCAAAATTGATAATCTGTGTAAATCTTCTTCGTCTAAATCTTCTATTGAATGATAATTTTTTTCTTCTTTTTGATCAATAATAATTTTAGTAAGATCATAAAGAATGATTTCTTTTTCTTCTTCTGATAGCATATTTTTTAATTTAAGGTTCACCTAAATGTACGCATTTTTATAAAACCTTACAATTACATGACCCAGAAATTAGTTCCAGTTAAAATTTATGGTTTTTTTAATATCGGGGTGCAAACTTAAAAAAACTGGGCAGGTCATTGCTGCACGCTCTAAAATAACTCGGTTTTTTTCATCGGAAACTCCTTTCATATTTAAAACCACTATTATTTCACTGATTTTTCTAGGTTCGGCTTGCATTATTTTTGTAACATCGGCTGTGGATCCTTCTATATGAACATTCATAGCATTTGCCTTAATACCCATAATGCTAAACATACACGTTGCCAGTGAATTGGCAACCATATCTGTTGGTGAAAAAGCTTCGCCTTTGCCATGATTATCGGTTGGGGCATCGGTTATAATAACTGTACCCGATTGCAAATGGGTCGATTCGGTGCGTAATGTTCCTTTGTAAACAACTGTACTTGTAGGCATTATTGAGCTTCTTTTAGAGTTAAATCTTCATTGTATTGCAAAATGTAAACTGCATTGTTATAAACACCACCATTTTCATTCACGTATGCAAATTTGTTTTCAACTTGTTGCGATCCGTAATCAAAAATATTAGTATCTTCTTCAGATTCAAACATGCGGGTAATAACATCGTAGGTGACATCGTATCCACGAACGGCAAACCTGCTCGGATTTTTTCCATAAGCAGTTCGATAGGTGTTTATAAACTTGCTTTTCTTGGAATTTTCGGCATCGTTTGTAATTGATGGAAAGGTATATTTTAAAGCAATTAGATCATTAATGGCTACATCTGAAGAATCTAATACCTCTAACTTTTCAAGTGTTACCAACTGAATTATAAACTCTTTTTGCAATGTTTTCAGTGTGTTTAAAAGCTCTACCGTTGTGGTTAACGAATTGGCATCATACAGAATATAATTTGTTTGCTCTTTTGACAGTAAATTTCTTAAAATCGTTGGACTTACTTTTTCATCTGTTAGCACATTTAACGAGGTAATTGTAGGAAAATTCGTAGCAAAATAGTTGGCATTTGTATTCTTTCCGTCGGTAATGGCAATGATTCGCTCTTGTTTAGAAAGCAAATATTCAAGCATTTCTTTTTTTACCATATCGCTGTTTGGCATGGTGTGTACTTGGCGAGGATACGGTTTACCTTTGTCGGTAGAAAGTGGCGAAACCACAATAGTGTGCTGGTTTTTAAAAGCTTCGGAAACAGCATCAACATTTTTTTGAAAAAATGGCCCAATAATTACATCGGTTGCAGCAAAATCGAAATCATCTTTTAAAGTGCTTACATCAAGTGCTCGTTTTGTTTCTTTAGAATCTACAATTCGGATGTTTAAATTATAATTTTTATCTTTTAAATGTTCAATTGCCAGCTTTACACCCGAATAAAAATCTAAAGTCATGTTTAAAAACACGTCTTCTTTAATATTTTGATGTATCGATGGGTTATTAAAATGATGTTTTACTGTATTAAAAGGCAACAACAAAACCAATTCCTTAGTTGAACCATCGTTTGGCAACGTTAAATCGATTCCTTTTTTTGTAGAAAAAACGCTGTTTTCAAAAGGAACTGTATTAGGAATTTTACTATTTGGGATGCTATTATCCGATTCATAACCCACAATTAGTGTGGTTCCTTGTTTTAAACCATTGATAAGTTCGGGATTCCATTTCATTAATTGTTCTTGTGAAACATTGTAGGATTTCACGATACTATAAATGGTCTGCTTGGGTTGAACAACAATGGTTTTAGGATTACGTTTAGTTCCTTCAACTTTTAAAGGTCTATTTTTATACTCATCAATAATCATTGTACCTTTATTATCAATGAAAACAGGAATATTAATCGCCTGCCCTACCTTTAAACCATTTTCTAACAGCCCCGGATTTAATTCATACAAAACCGAAACCGTTGTGTTGTTTTTAACGGCAATTCCGTAAATAGTTTCGCCTTTTTCAACAATTACTGTTGTGCTGGCAACGTTTTTTAACGATGACGCATTGGAATGAACACCACTTAAATTTAAAGATTGCCCAATCTTTAAACCATTTTCCTTTAAACCAGGGTTCAAATCGTATAATTTTTCAATGGCAATATTGTATTGCTTTGAGATGCCATAAATGGTTTCTTTCGGTTGCACAGTATGCTGAACACCCGCTGTGGTTGGTATTTTTAATATTTGATTTTCACTGATGCCATCAACTGCTTCCGGATTCAATAAAAACAAAACATTTTTGGTGGTATTGTATTTTTTTGCAATCTGTGTAACTGTTTCGCCCTTTGCAACAGTGTGTGTTGTAGTAGCTGTTTGTGCATACAAAGTTGTTGCACCAAACAAAACCGATAATGTTAATAATATTCTTTTCATAAAAACAAATATAAAAACAAATAGGCTTTTTTGCACCATCAAATATTTAATAATTTGACTTCTTAATGTGCGATTTATTATTTCATGAAAAGCTCCACGCTAAAATTCTGCTTCGTTTATTGCCCTGCATCATGGGCACTATTTCTATGCGCTTTGCTTTTTGTTGAAGTTGATTTTGTAAGGGTTTCAAATGATTTTCGTTTGATATTAAGCTGCTAAACCAACCCACTTGTGTTTTAAACAGAAAACTTTCTTTAATATAATTCAACACAAAAGATAATTCGCCGCCTTTGCACCACAATTCGTTGTTTTTACCCGAGAAATTATGAATCAGTTTGGGTGTTTTGCGTTTAGCTAATCCTTTTAATTTACGAAGCGTTTGTGCTTCGGCTTCTTCTTTCGATTTAAAAAATGGCGGATTGCACATCACAGCGTCAAAATAATCATTTTTAGTAATGATTCCTGAAAGTATCTTTTTTTGATTAGATTGATGTCTTAATTCGATTTTTGAAGATAAATGCGGATTTTTCTCAATAATTTTCTGAGCAATTTCTATTGATTTTGGCTCGATATCGGTTGCAACAAAATTCCAATGATAAACCGAAGTTCCAATTAACGGATACACCAAACTTGCACCTGTGCCAATATCTAAAATAGATGTTTTTTTAGAATCATCAGCCTTTAATAAATCAGCTACATAATGAATGTAATCTGCCCTA